>DSDT01000015.1 GCA_011048615.1 Chloroflexota bacterium
GCCGCCGCCGCGCTCGGTTTGCTGGACAAGAGCGCCGATCGTTTCAGCTAGCGCGGGTGCTCATGCCCGGTGGGCAGTTGCTCATCCTGCACGACCTGAGCCGGGCACAGGTGAACGCCATCCACAGCGGTGCCGGCCCGCCGATCCAGCACGACCTACTGCCGCCGGGTGAGGAGACGCTGCGGATGCTGCTCAGCGCCGGGTTCAGTGAGGTGTGGGTGGAGGATATCCCTGCGCAATATATGGATGCCGTCAGAATGTTCCTGGCCTCTAGCCGGTCAACGGACAGCAGTGCTTGTTCGAAGCGATCTATGTCCAAGTGTACCATAGGTATCTCTCTCTATCGCGTTCTGTGACTTGTTCCGGTAAAGCAGGCCGACCCGATCGGCGGCGGTGGTCAAGACGGGTCAACGGGGTGGATTCCATATTCCTGGGATGTTCTTCTGGCGGTCGGAAGTTGTACCGACTGATCTTGCCGGCAGACTGACTTGAGAGAATTATACTTCTGATCTGACCCACTCGCAAATGGGCCAAGGACGGAACGGATTGCCACACGCTCGAAACCGCGCGTCACACAACTTGTTAAATCGAGCAATTCTGTGTATGATGGCGCCAGAAATTTACCAGAGACACGGAGAATACAGAGAAAACCGCATCAAGAACTCGGTGTTCTCTGTATTCTCCGTGGTAAAATGGAGCATGTACTCTACGGTTAGATACACCCGTTGAAACAGGAGAGAGAACTATGACCACTAACGTATGGCTCGCTTTTGGACTGACGCTTTTCGCCGGATTGGCGACCGGCATCGGCAGCATCCTTGTGTTCCTGACCCAACGCACCAACTATCGCTTTTTATCCATGGCGACCGGGTTTTCCGCCGGCGTGATGCTCTACGTCTCGTTCATCGAAATCTTTTTCAAGGGCGCCAAAGAACTGCTCGAAGCCTACGGCGCGCCGTTAGGGAACTGGATCAACGTCGGCGCTTTTTTCGCCGGCATTCTCTTCATCGGTCTGATTGACACCCTGATCCCGGAAACGCAAAATCCGCACGAAGCCCATTCCGCCCAGGAGACCGCCCAACTTTACGCCGCGCCCGCAACAGCGGAATGCGTGGAACCGTCCCCGGAACAACCGGCGGATGGCGAAAACGGCGAATTGATGCGTACCGGATTGTTCACCGCGCTGGCTATCGGCATCCACAACTTTCCGGAGGGGCTGGCGACGTTCCTGGCGGCGCTTCAGGACCCCGGCCTTGGGGTGATGATCGCGCTGGCAATTGCGCTGCACAACGTCCCCGAAGGCGTTAGTGTCGCCGTGCCGATCTACTATGCCACCGGCGACCGCCGCAAAGCGTTCATCTACTCGCTGTTGAGCGGCCTGGCCGAACCGGTCGGGGCGCTGGTCGCTTACGCCGCGCTGCGCCTGTTGCTCGGCGGGCCGGCGGGCGTGATCCCGCCTCAGATCATGGGCGCACTCTTCGCCGGCATCGCCGGCATCATGGTCTATATCAGTGTGGACGAGCTGCTGCCCACCAGCCGCGCCTATGGCAAAGGCCACGACAGCATCTACGGCCTGGTCGGCGGCATGGCCGTGATGGCGGTCAGCCTGCTGTTGATGCAGTAATCTATCCTCGAGTCGTAGGCTTTTCGCTGGTGCGCACCAAGACGCTGAGCTGGGGCGGCGACTGATGCGATTTCCGCATCAGTCGCCGCCTATAGCAAGGTTTCCATACCTGCCCGGCGGGTAAGAAACCCGCCCTTTTTCTTCAACGCCCTCAACACCATCGCCGCGCTGATCCCCACCGATCCGGCGCTGGCCGAGACATCGGTCGAGCGGCTGGCCCAGATGTTCCGCTACGCCCTGGCCGGCAGCGAGCGCGGGCAGGTACCGCTGGAAGAGGAACTTTCCTTCGTGGATGACTATCTGGAGATCGAGCACGCCCGTTTCGGCGAGCGGCTGCAGATCACCCGCGATATCGACCCGCAGGCATTGTCTGTCCCCGTACCCAGCCTCATCCTCCAGCCGCTGGTGGAGAACGCGGTCAGACACAGCCACGGAGAAGACGGCCGCGTCGCTCTCGACATCCGAGTCGAGGTCGTTGACGAGGGCGTGCGTATCACCGTCGCCGACCAGGGACCGGGGATGCCGCCAGGCTACCGGATCGGCGACAGTCCCGGCCACGGCCTGCGCAACGTAGACGAGCGGCTGCGGAAGACGTATGGGCGTGGATTAGAAGTGAGAGTAAACGAACCGAGGGGCACAGCAGTGATCATTTTTATCTCAGCGTGAGGGTGTGGGAGTATGTGGATGTGAGAGATGAGTAGATGGCACTTGTGAAGCACTTTCAGGAGTTGCGTGTGTATCGGCAGGGGTTTGCGGCGGCGTCGCGCATTTACGAATTGTCCAAGCGCTGGCCAAAAGAGGAGCAATGCGCGTCCTGATCGCCGCCGACGAAACTCCCGCCCGCGAACGCCTTAAGCGGCTTTTGGATGGTATTGAGGACGTGCAAGTGTTGGGCGAGGCAGCCGATGGCCTTCAGGCAGTGGAGCTGATCGAGCGGGAACAGCCCGACCTGGTGCTGCTCGACATCCAGATGCCGGGGCTGGACGGTTTTGGCGTGATCGAGGCGCTGGAGAAACCTCCGCCGATCGTGTTCGTCACCGCTTATGACGAGTACGCCATCCGCGCCTTCGAGGTCAACGCGCTCGATTACCTGCTCAAGCCTATCAGTCACGAGCGGCTGGAGAAAGCCATCCACCGCGCCCACGAAGCACAGGCCGAGGGGCAAGACTTGACATCGCGGCTGGCCCCATTGCTGGAAAGCCTGGCCAGCCAGGGCCATTACCTGACCCGGCTGGCCGTGCGCGACGGAAACCTCATTTGCGTGCTGGACGCGGATGAGGTTGACTGGATCGGCGTCGAGAACGAGCAGACCGTCGTCCACGTAGGGAGTGAAGCTTACTTCATACGGCGGACACTGGCCGATCTGGAGGCGCGCCTCGACTCGGCCCGCTTCTTCCGCGTCCACCGCTCCGCCATCGTCAACCTCAATCGGGTGAAAGAGATCGTCCCCTGGTTCAAGGGCAGCCACAAACTGCGCCTGACCACCGGTGAGGAGGTCGAACTGAGCCGGGCGCAGGCGCGGTTGCTGCGCAAGATGCTGAATTGGTAGTTTGATCCCCTCTAAACTCCTCGAGGGCTACAATTCTTTACAGATAGGCAAGATTTCACGAGTCCAGAGAACGCAGAGTTTCTTGTGTTTTTCTCAGCGGGCTTGGCGCGCTCTGCGGCGAGTTCCCACCTCGTCGGTTTGAGGCGAAGCTTTGTTAGACGGTTACGTCGCCACTACAAACCCATATTATGGATAGTAACGCTATAACGGGAATTGCTGGTCGTCACACTATTTCGCTTGCCTGACCTGGTCGCTCTTCCCAAAGGCCACCGGCTGTGAGGGTGCGGTTGCCCCTGCAGTGTTGACAACTTTATCAGTTATGGTATCATGTACGCCGTGTATTTGAAAATAATTTTCAACAAGACACATCCGAGCGACTATGAATCAAGTTGAAATGACCCAGGTGTTGCGCCAAGCGGGATACAGACTGACTCAACCTCGCCTGGCTATCCTGCAAGTGCTGGAGGAGAATGACGAGGGCCTCAGCCCAGAAGAGGTGCATCAGCAGGGCAGGGCGATCTGCGCATCCCTGGGCCTGGTGACCGTTTACCGCACGCTGGACCTGCTCACTGAATTGGGCCTGGTGCGGCGCGTGCACAGCGAACAGCGCTGTCAAGGTTTTGCCAGCGCCGGCAGTGACCGCCACTACCTGATCTGCGAGGGCTGCCATCGCGTGATCGAGTTTCCGTGCCACGGGCTGGAGGCGCTGATCGAAAGCGTCCGGCAGCAGACGGGGTACACCATCAACGCGCACTTGCTAGAGTTAAGCGGCCTGTGCCCAGAGTGCCAGATGGGGCAGGCGGCGTGATGTTCCGGCAGGTCCGCGCGCGACTTGAGGAGACGGCGTTCAAGTCGTGGCTGGGGATCGCCGGGTTGTGGGGCGCGGGGTTGCTCCCTTGCCCGGATTGCGGCGCGCCGATGCTGATGCATTTCTGGCCGGTAGCCCTGGTCTTGACGTTGGTGCATCTGCGCCGAAAGCGCTGCCCAGTGCCAGACGCATCACATGATGCGCCGCCATCCGATGCCCCTTGAAGCATCTTGTGGGGTAAGACGCTCTTTTTTTGCAAGCGTTCAGGTGCGACGCACTTTTGCCACAAAATCGGGCTGATTCGATGCGTAACCGTGTTGACAAGCCGTCCAAATCGCGTGAACAAGTGCGTCACACCTGGTGTCTGAACGGTTACCTTTTTTTACCCTGTATTGAAAAAATATTTCATTAAACAAAAGGAGGTCACTATGAATATCCGGGCAAGTCGTTTCTTTATATGGATGGTGTTGGCCAGTATGCTGGTGGGCATGATGGGCGCGTGTGCCCCCTCACCGGCGCCGGCGGCGGAGGATGGCCCACTGACGGTGATGGTGAGCATCGTGCCCCAGAAGTACTTTGTGGAGCGCGTCGGCGGCGACCGTGTGCAGGTGATGGTGATGGTCGAGCCGGGAAACAGCCCGGCCACCTACGAACCCAAGCCGGAGCAGCTCAAGGCGCTGAGCGCCGCCGCCGCCTATTTCAGCATCGGCGTGCCCTTCGAGAACGCCTGGCTTGACAAAATCGCCGCGGCCAACAACAATATGCTGATGGTGGATACGATTGCCAACGTCGAGCGGCGGCCGATGACGGCGCACCACCAACACGATGACGAGAGCGAAGAGGAAGCGCACGAGCACGAGGGAGGCGCGCCCGATCCCCACGTCTGGCTTTCGCCCGAGTTGGTCAAGGTGCAATCGCAGGCGATCTATGAGGCGCTGGCGCAGCTCGATCCGGCGCACAAGGACGCCTACCAGACCAACCTGGCGGCGTTCGTCGCCGACATCGACCAACTGGAGACGGACATCAAGGCGACGCTGTCGGGGCTGAAAAGCAACAAATTCATGGTCTTTCACCCAGCCTGGGGCTACTTTGCGCACGACTTTGGCCTGGAGCAAATCGCGGTGGAGGTGGGTGGTCAGGAACCGAGCGCGCAAGAGCTGGCGCACTTGATCGCAGAAGCCCAGGAGGAAGGTATCCAGGTGGTCTTTGCGCAGCCCGAGTTCAGCACAACGGACGCGGAGACCATCGCCAAAGAGATCGGCGGCGAGGTGCTGTTGATCAGCCCGCTGGCCCCGGACTGGCTGGCGAATATGCGGCGCGTGGCGCAGACTTTTGCAGATGTTTTGGGCCAATAAGCGGCAATCAGGCCGCCAGAGGAAAGTTCTTGGAAACTGAAACCCAACGGCGTGAGGTGATTGCGATCCGCAACCTGTGGGCAGGCTACGACCGCGAGCAGGTGCTGGAAGATATCAACCTGACGGTGTATGAGGGCGACTTTATCGGCCTGATCGGCCCCAACGGCGGCGGCAAAACGACGCTGATCCGCGTGCTGTTGGGGCTGCTGCCGCCGACACGGGGCGAGGTGCGGATTATGGGCCGCCCGGTACAAGAGGGACGGCGCGAGGTTGGCTATGTGCCGCAGGTCGTCGAATTCGACCGCGCGTTTCCGATCAGTGTGTGGGATGTGACGCGCATGGGCCGGCTGGGGCAGCGCCGTTTGCTGCAACGCTACACACCAGAGGACGACGCGTGCGTGGCCGAGGCGCTGCGCCAGGTCGAGATGTTCGATCTGCGGCGGCGACCGATCGGGGAACTGTCGGGCGGCCAGCGCCAGCGCGTCTACATCGCCCGCGCGCTGGCCACGCGGCCCAAAATCCTGCTGCTGGACGAGCCAACGTCGAGCGTTGATCCGCAGGTCAGCAGCGATATCTATGAACTGCTGTGGGAGTTGAATGAGCAGGTGACGATCCTGCTGATCTCGCACGATATGGGCGCCATCTCATCATATGTCAAGACGGTCGGCTGCCTGAACCGCCGTCTCTTTTATCACGGCGGTCAAGAGATCACCGCCGAGATGCTCGAACTGGCCTACCAGTGCCCCATCGACCTGATCGCGCACGGCGTGCCGCACCGGGTCTTTGCAAAGCACGCGCACGAGGCGCAGCAGGAGGAACCATGATCGACGCATTCGTGGAAGCGCTCCGGTTTTCGTTTATGCGCAATGCGCTGGCCGCCGGGGTGTTGGTCAGCATCGCCTGCGGCATCGTCGGCACGTTTGTGGTGATCAAGCGCATCGTGTTCATCAGCGGGGGCATCGCCCACGCCGCTTATGGCGGGATCGGGCTAGGGTATTACGTCAAGTATTCACTGTTGCCGCTCCTGTTCACCGGCAGCACGGCGGCCCAAGATCACCGCCCGGGCAGTTGGCCGCTGGTGGGCGCGGTCCTGTTCAGCTTGCTGGCGGCGGTGATTATGGGGCTGATCCAGCGGCGCACGCGCCAGCGGGCCGACACGGTGATCGGTGTGCTGTGGGCGATCGGGATGGCGGTGGGAATTGTGTTTGTTGATTTGAGCCAGGGGTACAAGGTCGATCTGATGAGTTATCTCTTTGGCAGCATTCTGGCCGTCGAGCGGGTCGAGCTGGTGATTATCCTGGTGCTGGACGTGGTGATTGTGGCCCTGACGGCGCTGTTCTACAAGGAACTGCTGGCGATCTCGTTCGACGAGACCTTTGCCACCGTGGAAAACGTGCCGGTAGACGCGATTTACATCGGCCTGTTGTGCCTGATCGCGCTGACGGTGGTGATGATGATGCGGGTGGTGGGGTTGATTATGGTGATCGCCATGCTGACTATGCCGGCGGCGATTGCGGTGCGTTTTGTGCGGGACATGAAGCAGATGATGGTTGGCGCGATTTTCCTGGGGATGCTCTTTACCGTCGTTGGACTGTGGCTCTCCTATGTCTGGAATCTGACCTCGGGCGCCAGCATCATTCTCGTCTCCGGGACCGCCTACCTGATCAGCCTGATCGGGCCGCTGTTGTGGCGGCGCCGCCGGGCGCACGAGTCGCTGACGTAACAGGTCAAGACAGTTGTTTTCCATCAACCCGCTTGCAGTTCTCAGTCTTGTATGGTAAAATCCTCCCGTCGAAATGGAAACTAGAGGAGTGATGGTCATGTTGTATCACCGCCGCACCTGAGGTGCGGCCTGGGGCGCCGGTTGGCGCTCGCAGGCTGAACCGCACACGTCAGGGGGCGGTGATGTGACCGTGCCCTGAGTTCGGACGTGGCTTTCCCGCGTGGGAAGACTCGCCGCCGCTGGCGTGTGCCGGCGGCGGTTTTTGTTATCCATCCTGATGGGCCCACGTCGCATCCCGAAGGCCTGCCTCGAGAGCAGGTTGACGGATGCGGGGAGATCATTTTTTGTGAGGAGGTTTACCCATGTCCGAACGTCTTACCCGTTTCTTTGCCTCGCGTTGGGGCATCATCCTGGCCGGCGCCGTGATCGGCGTCCTGGCCCCGCTGCTCCAATACCTGGGCAACCCGCCGAACATGGGCATCTGTGTGGCCTGTTTCGAGCGGGACATCGCCGGCGCGCTGGGACTGCACCGCGCCGCCGTCGTCCAGTACATCCGACCGGAGATCATTGGCTTCGTGCTGGGCGCGACCGTCGCCGCGCTGGCCTTTCGCGAGTTCAAGGCCCGCGCTGGCTCCGCCCCCATCGTCCGCTTCATCCTGGGCATCTTTGCCATGATCGGGGCGCTGGCCTTCCTCGGCTGTCCGTGGCGGGCGCTGCTGCGGCTGACCGGCGGCGACCTGAACGCCATCCTGGGGTTGGCCGGGCTGGCCGGCGGCATCGCCGTCGGCGTGATGTTCCTCAGGTCCGGCTACAACCTGGGCCGCTCCTACAAGACCTATCCCGCCGTCGGTTGGATCATGCCGGCCGTGATGGTCGGCCTGCTCCTGCTGCTCGTCTTCCGGGTCAAGGCCAACGAGACGAGCGCGCTGTTCTTCAGCGAGACCGGCCCCGGTTCGATGGCCGCCCCGCTGCTCGTCTCTCTGATCGTGGGGCTGGTGATCGGCTTCCTGGCCCAGCGCACCCGCTTCTGCACCATGGGCTCTATCCGGGACGTGATCTTGATGGGCGACACGCACCTCATCAGCGGACTGGGCGCGTTGGTGGTGGTCGCTTTCGTCACCAATCTGACGCTGGGGCAGTTCAAAGTCGGATTCTTCGGCCAGCCGGTGGCCCACAGTCAGCACCTGTGGAATTTCCTGGGGATGGCATTGGCAGGGCTGGCCTTCGCGCTGGCGGGCGGCTGTCCGGGGCGGCAGCTCTTCCTGGCCGGCGAGGGCGACGGCGACGCGGGGGTGTTCGTGCTGGGGATGATCGTCGGGGCCGGCCTTTCGCACAACTTTGCTCTGGCCGGCAAACCGGACGCCGTGGTCGAGGGCGTGCAGCAGATCGGCGGCATATCCCCCTACGGCATGGTCGCCGTGCTCCTGGGGTTGGCCGTCTGCCTGGCGATCGGTTTCACGATGCGCGACAAGAATTAGAGGAGGTATTCCAATGGCAAAACAAGTAGACGCACGAGGGCTTTCCTGCCCGCAGCCGGTCATTCTGGCCCGGAACGCGATCGAGGAGGGTCAGTTCCCGATCGAGGTGTTGGTCGAAACGGTCACTTCCCGGGAGAACGTGAAACGGGCGGCGGAAAAGGCCGGCTGCCAGGTTCAAGTCGAAGACCTGGGCGCAGAGTTCAAGTTGACGCTCACGAAATAGGAATCAAGTCGCCCGGCGCTCTGGGAGCGCCGGGCGACTTTGGAGGTTGAGATGATATATTTCGACAACGCCGCGACCTCGTGGCCGAAACCGCCGGCGGTGGCCGAGGCGATGACTCATTTCATCACCGACGTGGGCGCCAATCCGGGCCGTGCGGCCCACCGATTGGCGGTGGCGTCGGGGCGCATCGTCTACGAGGCGCGGGAGGCGGTGGCGGAGTTGTTCGACGCGCCCGATCCGCTGCGGGTGGTGTTTACGGCCAACGTGACCGAGGCGCTCAATCTGGCGCTGCGCGGACTGCTCCGCCCTGGCGATCACGTGGTCACCAGCTCGGTGGAACACAACTCGGTCATGCGCCCGCTGCGGGCGTTGGAACGGGAGGGAGTCGAATTGACGGTGGTGCGTTGCTCGCCGGAGGGGGCGCTCGACCCGGCCGATGTGGCGGCCGCCATCCGGCCGGACACCAAGCTGGTGGCCCTCAACCACGCCTCGAACGTGGTCGGTACCGTCCTGCCGGTGGCAGAGGTCGCGCGCATCGCCTGCGCCCAGGGCGTGCTGCTGCTGGTAGACGCCGCCCAGACCGGCGGGGCCTATCCGGTGGACGTGCAGGCCGACGGCATCGATCTGCTGGCATTCACCGGTCACAAGTCGCTCTACGGGCCGATGGGCACGGGGGGCCTGATCGTCGGCGAGCGGGTGGACGAGGCGCGGCTCCAGCCGCTCAAGCGCGGCGGCACCGGCAGCCGCTCGGAGCGCGAGGAGCAGCCCGATTTCCTGCCCGACATGTGCGAGAGCGGCACGCCCAACGTGGTCGGCCTGGCGGGGCTGCTCGCCGGCGTCCGCTGGGTGATGGCGCGCGGCGTGGACACCATCCGCGCCCACGAGGTGGCGCTGGCCCACCGGTTGATCGCCGGACTGGGCGAGGTCCCGGGCGTGACCGTCTACGGCCCGCTGGACGCAGAACTCCAGACGGCGACGGTCTCGTTCAACGTGGCGGGGATGGCGTCGTCGGAGGTCGGGCTGCGGCTCGACGACGAGCACGGCATCCTGTGCCGGGTGGGGCTGCACTGCGCGCCGGC
>DSDT01000140.1 GCA_011048615.1 Chloroflexota bacterium
GGCCGGCGTGGCCCTGGGGCTGGCCCAGGCAGCCAAGCTGTCGGCGGCGCTGCTGCTGCCGGTCGCGGCGCTGCTGATTCTGCTAGGCCTGCCAAAGCGGCGTCTGGCTTCGCTGACTTTGCTGCTGGGCCTGGCCGGCGTGACGTTCTGGGGCATCTATGGCTTTGAGATCGGAAGCGCGCCGGGGCTGCCGTTCCCCGTCCCGGCCGCCAGCCACGCCATCCCGTGGATGCGCCTGCTCGAGCACACGGGCAGCGGCCACCCGGCCTTCCTACTGGGCGAGAACAGCGCGCAGGGCTGGTGGTACTATTTTCCGGTCGCCTTCGCCCTCAAAACTCCCCTGCCCACCCTGATCCTGCTGACGGTCGCCGCGCTAGCAAACTTGCGCCGCCCTTCCTGCGCTCATTTCGCCCACTGGCGCACCCATGTCCGGCGCTGGGGCGCGTTGACCCTGTTCACCGCCCTGTACATCCTCTCCTCCCTCCTGAGCACCCTCAACATCGGCTACCGCCACCTGCTGCCCATTCTACCGCTTCTATTCGTAGCCATAGGAACTCTAATCCAACGCGCTGCTCCCTCACGTTTGACGTTTGACGCATCCCGTTTCACGCTGTATGCCTTACTCGCCTGGCTGGCCCTCGGCGCCCTGCGCATCTTCCCCCACTACCTGGCCTATTTCAACGAGCTGGCCGGCGGCCCCGACGAGGGCTACCGCTTCCTGGCCGATTCGAACACCGACTGGGGACAGGCGTACAAAGACCTGGCCCGCTTCCAACAGGCGCGCGGGATCGGGCCGGTGCGCCTCTCGGCCTTTATCTTTTACGACCCGGCGATCTATGGCGTCGAGTACGAGCCGCTGACGCCGATGCGGGGCGACACACCGGCCGTCTTTCCCTCCCGCTTCGACCCGCCGCCCGGCGACTATGTCATCAGCGCCACCACGCTGGACGGCATCCCGCTGGCCGACCCAGAGATGTACGATTGGTTCCGGCGGCGAGAGCCGGACGCCAAGATCGGCCACGCGCTATTCTACTACCACGTGACCGAGCCGGGCCCACCGCCCGGCTGGGTGGCCCAATGCACGACGCCGGTCGCGCCGCTCTCCCCGCAGGCCGTGGCGGAGGGGTTCGGGCGGGATGATCTGCGCCGGGCCTATTTCGATTGCACCCAGAGTTGGCTCTATCCCGATGGCGGGGAGTCTCCCGGCTGGTACGTCATCTTTCGGGGCGGCGAGACGGAGACCGAGTTCATCCAGTTCCAGCGAGAACCCCTGACCCTGACGTATGAACAGCGTGTGCCGAGAGGTGAGCCATCCTTCACGATCCATGCCTGGCACCCTCGACCGTCTGCCGCGTGGCAAGCTGGAATGACGTCCGGCCCGTTCGTCGCCGCGCCCTCGGATTGCGGGCCGGCGCAGGCGTTCGACGCGGGGACTCGCGTGACCGCGCCCGTCGAGATGAACGGCCCGCTGGCGTTCCTGGGGTATCGGCTGGACGATGAGACAATCGTGCTGGGGCAGACGGTCGAACTGTGGACCTATTGGGCCGTGACGCAGCCGCCGACCGGGCCAGTCTCGCTGATGGCCCACCTGTTGAACGAGGCCGGGCAGCCAGCGGCGGTGGGCGATGGGCTGGGCGCGCCGGTGGAGCAGTGGCGGCCGGGCGACGTCATCCTCCAGCGGCACGCGCTGCCCCTCCCACCGAACGCCGCGCCGGGGGCCTACTGGGTGCAGAGCGGCGCGTACATCCTGCCGGACCTGGCGCGGCTGGCAGTCCTGAGGGATGGTCAGACCATCGGCGACCGGCTGCTGCTGACCCGCTTGGAGGCCACGAAACCGTGAAAAAGTTCCGCGCTCTGCGCGCCCCGCTCTTCTGGCTGACCCTGCTCTACCTCCTGACCGGCGCGGCCTATGCGCTGGTCACGCCCATGTTCGAAAAACCCGACGAGGACGGCCATTACGGCTACGTCCGCTACCTGCGAGAACAGCACGCCCTGCCGCCGCTCATTTTTGAAGAAGGCTTCCCCTCCGAGTACAAACAGCCGCCGCTGTACTACCTGCTGATCGCCGCGCTGACAACCCCCTTGTCCAACGCCGCCGAGCCGGAGTACCAGCTGCCCACGAATCCTTATATGGACCACTCCGTGCCGGGCCTCCGCAGCGACAACCGGAACGTCTTCCTCCACCCTCCGCACCTCACCCCGCTGACGCTGGCGGGCCGGCTGGTCTCTCTCCTGTTCGGGCTGGGAACAATGCTTACGACCTACAAATTGGCCGGGCTGCTCTTCCCAGACGCGCCACCGGTCCCCCTGGCGGCCGCGGCGATGGTCGGGTTTCAGCCCCAGTTTTTGTACGTCGCCACCGCTTTCAACAACGACGCAATGGCGACTTTCTTGGGCGCGCTGACGGTCACGATGCTGGTCTATCGCCTGCGACAAACCTTGACCAGGCAAGAGCAGGGGCAAGCCCTGCCCCTGCCGCATTTTGCCTTGTGGATGGGTGTGTTGCTCGGCATCGCGGCGGTCACCAAGGTCAGCGGGCTGGTTTTCCTGCCTCTGACCGGCCTGGCCTTGCTCGTGATTCATCGCGGCTTCCGGCCTGTTTTCTGGCGGGAGGGGAGCGTGATCCTGGCCGTGGCGCTACTCGTCGGCGGGTGGTGGTACGCGCGCAACGGCCTGCTGTACGGCGACCCGCTCTCGGTGAACGTCCACGCTCTGACCGGCGCGCCGTCCGGCCCCCTCTCCACACGCATCTGGCACGACCTGCGCAGCCTCGAACACAGCTTTTGGGGCAACCTCTCCCGCACCTTTGTCGCCCAGAACAGGCTGGAGCGGGCGCTGATCTGGTGGGGGCGGATCGGGAGCGGCGCGCTGCTGCTGACGCCCCTGATTGTGCGCTGGCGGCGGCGCGGTGCGGACGCTTCCCCCTCGGCATCAGGCCGCGACTGGAGCACGTGGGCCGTGCTGCTGAGTTGGCCGGCGGCGTTCCTGGTTCTGCTGCTGACCTTTTGGTCGCGGGAAGGGGCCTGGGCCTACGGGCGGCTGCTGTTCCCGGCCCTGACGCCGCTGGGCGTGCTGTGGGCCTGGGGCTGGTGGGAACTGTGCCCGGCCCGCTGGCCCCCGATGGCGCTCGGGGGCGGGCGGCGCGTCGTCCTCGCCCTGGCGGCCGGCGGGCTGGCGCTCGCCGGCGTCGTGACGCCGTGGATCAGCATCTACCCCCTCTACCACCCCTGGCGGACGTGGCGCGGTCAACCGGTGGAGCATCCGCTGGACGTGCGCTACGTGACCCCGGAGCAGGAGACGCCCATCGCGCGCGTGATCGGCTACACCGTGCTGGAGCCGTTCACCGAACCGGGTGCATACCTGCCCGTGGAGGTCTGTTGGGAGCCGATGGGGCAGACCGACGCGCCCTACGCCGTCTTCGTCCACCTGCTCGACCTCAGCCAGCCCGACGTGCCCGGCGTGTGGGGCGGACGGCAAAGCTACCCCGGCCTGGGCAACCGGCCCACCGACCGCTGGCCCCTGGGGGAGCCGTTCTGCGACCGGATGCTCGTTCCCATCTCACCGGCCGCGCCGACGCCCCTGGCCGCCGCCGTCGAGATCGGCCTGATCGAACCCGCCAGCGGCGAGCGGCTGCCGGCCATCAGCGCCGACGGGCAGCCCCTCGGCATCGTGACGGGACGCGGCGTGCCGGTTCTGTCCGCGCCGCCGCCGGAGACGGCCCCGCCGGCCGGCTACATCCTCGATCGCGCCCTCGAGCTGCGGGGGCTGGACTGGCGCTGGGGCGAGGGCGGCGCGCTCACCGTGACGCTGACGTGGCAGTCGCTCCGGCCGGTCGAGTACGACGCCATCACCTTCGTTCACCTGACCGGCGCAGCGGGCGAGTCCCTGGCCCAGGCGGACCGCCAGCCCTTGGGCGGCCGCTTCCCCACCTCCTACTGGCTGCCCGGCCAGCTCGTCACCGACATGGTCCGCTTGCCATCGGCGACCGGGGAGAACACAGCCCACCCCTTCACACTGGCCGTGGGGATGTACACCTGGCCCGCGTTGGACCGGCTGCCGGTCGCCGACGCCGATGGGATCCCACAGCTCGACGACGTGATCCTGATCCCCATCCCGGGTCCAGCCGAGCAGCGCCAGGGAGAGGATAATGAGTAAGCGTCAGGATGTCGGCTACGTGGTCGCGGCGGCCGTGCTGCTGAGCATCCTCTTTGCCCAGGCGATGACCGCCATCCCGCGCCTATCTATCACCTTCGATGAAGACGTCCACATCTCCACCGGCTATGCCATCTTGCGCACCGGGGACCTGCGGTTGGTCGAAGACCATCCCCCACTGCTAGAGATGTGGATGAGCTGGCCTTTGCTTCTCTCGCCACAGATGCCCGATCCATGGGAAATGCCGACGTGGGAGTTGGGGGACCGGAGACTCTTTGTGCGCAACGAGACCTGGAGCAGCCTGCCTATAGACTCCTGGGTGATCCCGCCCCGCATCCCGATCACCTGGCTCGCCCTGGTGTTGGGCGCCTTCATCTTCCGGTGGGCTTCCGACTGGTTCGGTCACCGAGCAGGGCTGCTTGCTCTGGCGCTTTTCACCTTCTCGCCCAACATCCTGGCCCATTCGACGTTGGCGACCCTTGACCTGGGTGTGACCACGCTGATGTTTTTGACAATGTACGGTCTCCAGCGCCTCCTAACCCGTCCCACGTGGCCGACCATGGCGCTGACAGGCCTATCCCTGGGCCTCGCGATGGCGGCCAAGATATCCGCCCTCATCCTGCTGCCTCTCAGCGTCGGCATGATGCTCCTCTCGGGCATCATCCAGCGCCGAAAACCAGGCCACCTGGTCGTTCACCTGGGCGTCTACCTTGGCACCGCGTTTCTGACGTGGTGGGCCGTCCACCTATTCCAATTCGCACCGCTGCCTGATTCCTCGATCCCGCTCCCTGCCCCTACATATTGGAACGCCCTCCGGCGGGTGGCCCAGCACGTCTCTGGAGGAGATTTGACCTACCTGCTGGGAGAGACCTACCGAGGAGGGCGGTGGTATTACTTTCCGATTGTATTCGCTCTCAAAACTCCGCTAACAACTTTGCTTCTCTTGGGAACAGCGCTCTGGGTCACGTTGCGCCGTCCCAAGCACTGGACGCGCGAGATCATCCTGGCAAGCCTACCGGTCAGCTACCTGGTAATCAGCCTGTCCGGTTCCATCAACCTGGGCTACCGCCACATCCTGCCCATCCTCCCCTTCGCGTACCTCTCCATCGCCCGCCTAGCTGCGCCGCTTTCACATTCCCAGCCCAACACCTCACGTTTCACATTTGACGTTTTACGTCTGACGCTCTACGCCCTTCTCCTTTGGCAGGCGCTCGGCACGCTGCTCGTCTGGCCATTTCACCTGACCTATTTCAACGAAATCGCCGGCGGGCCGCGCAACGGCTACCGCTACCTGGCCGATTCCAACGTGGATTGGGGGCAGGCCTCGAAGGCGCTGCGGGATTATCTAGACGATCACCCCTGGCCCGACGCGAAATTGAGCAGCTTTACCTTTTTCGTCCGGCCCGAGTTGTACGGTGTGGAAGCCACCCCGCTCCCCCCACTCCCGGAAGCGCCCGCTACGTTACCCAACCGCTTCAATCCGCATCCGGGAACCTACGTCATCAGCGCCTCGACGTTGCGGGGAATACAGTTAGCCGATGCAGAGATGTTCAACTGGTTCTGGCACCGCGAGCCGGACGACGTGGTCGCCAACGCGCTGCTCGTCTACCACGTCTCTGAGCCGGATCCGCGCCCCACTTGGCTGGCCCAGTGTGCCGTACCCGTCGCGTCCCTCACGCCGCAGGACGTGGAGATGGGATTTGGGCGGGACGTGGACGAACTGCGCCTGGCCTATTTCGACTGCACCCAGAGCTGGCTCTATCCCGATGGAGGCGCATCCGCCGGCTGGTACGTCCTCCACCGGGAGGTTGCTGCCGGCGGCCACCCGTTCGTAGAGCAACAGGCGTCCCAGGCAAAGCTCAGCTTCGAGCAGTGCATACCCAGCGATACGCCCCCGCTGACCATCTTGGAGTGGTCGCCTGCGCAGCCCGTCATTCCCGCGAACGCGGGAATCCCGCCGGCGCCGGTTTGGGTCGCTCCGGCCGAGGGGCCGCCGCAGCAGGCAGTGGACGAGGGGACGCCGGTCGCGCCGCCGGTTCCTCTGGACGGGCCGCTGACCTTCCTGGGGTACGAGACGCTCTCGACCGGGGAGGGGGTCACGCTGCTGACCTGGTGGCAGGTCACGGCGGCGCCATCCCGCCCCTTCTCGCTAATGGGCCACCTGCTGGACGAGCACGGTCGGCCGGTCGCCGTGGGGGACGGGCTGGGGGTCGCCCTCGACCAACTGCGCGTCGGGGACGTCCTGGTGCAGCGACACGATCTGGCGCTGCCGTCGGACGCGCCGGCCGGGCAGTACTGGCTCCAGACCGGCGTCTACTGGCTGGACACGCTAGAGCGGTGGCCCGTTCTAGTCGCGGGCGCAGCAGCCGAGGATCGTATCGTGCTGACGCCGCTAGAGGTTCCCTGACGCCGCTTTTACCCCTCTCGATCCCAGTGCTTGACCATTTCCGAGACGCCCAGAATATTGGCCGAGATCAGGCCGAGCAGCAGCGGCCAGCCGGGGGCAAACAGCCGCTGAATCACGGCGACCGAGAGCGCGACTTGATCCGGCACACCGAGTTGACGCAGCAGCAGGGTCAGACTGGCATCTCGCACGCCCAGCCCCATCGGAATCATCGAGAGGTTGCCGGCCGTGATCGAAATAGCGAGCACGGCCAACAGGCTGAGCCAACTGATCGCCTGCCCCAGCATCAACAGCACCACGTAGAGCCGGACGGCAGCGACCGTCACGTTAAGCCCGATCAAGAGCGCCACGACGCCCAACCAGCCTAGCGGCAGACTGCGAAAGCCCATCTGGACCGTCTCGCCAAATCGCGCCAGGCGCAGGGTGAACTTTTGAAGCGGCAGCCGCCTCAGCAATGGCGTAATCCGGGACGGCCGGACGAACAATGCCAGGCCCATTCCCATAAACAGAATAGTCAACAGCGCTAGCGGAGCCGCCAGTCCAATCTCGGGGAATACCAGCGCGATGCCCACACTGGCGATGAGGGCCGGGATCAGCATGCCGAGCCAGGTCTCGAGGGCGACGAGCGCCGTGCCGACCGCCAGCGGGACGTGCATCACCTGCCGGTACAAATAGATGCGGAGTGGAATCCCAAACTTGAGCGGGGTCACATAGTTCACGCTCAGGCTAGCGGTCAGCACCAGATACGCTTGCCCTATCGTCGTCGGGTATCCGCTGGCGCGCACCAACACATAGATCGCCGCCGTATACGTCGCCGTGCCCAGCGCCGACAGCAGCAGGACGAGCGCCAGGTAGAGCGGTGCGGTCTCCCGCAAGAGCGCCCACTCCATATCCCGCAGCAGGTGCGCCAACAACACCGCGCTGACGACCGCGATCACGAGGATGACGCCCGCCACCATCCAGGAGCGAGCGCGCAGGCTACGGCGCGACGTTTCGGGCGGCGGATTGGACACACGCTCCGGTGGACTAGCCAAGATACCCCAAATCCTCCAGGCGGCGGCGCACCTGTTCGTCGTCCTCGTCCGAATATCCCCCGTCCGGCGGTTGATCGCCATCGGGCGCGGCGGGACGCTGGCGCCGGACCGGATGGTCGGCCAGATAGGCCCCGTCCAAGATCTCGGTCAGCACCCGCCCATCCATGTCGTCCGGAATGGGGACGCCCATCAGATAGAGAGCGGTCGGGGCCACGTCAATGATCTCTGCCCCGCACACCGTCTCACCGCGCTTGATGCCCCCCTTCTTCCAGGCGACAAAGATGCCATCCTGGCGATGATTGCCGGAATTGGCATAATCTGAGCGCACGATCAACTCGTCCTCCTCGAAGCCAAAATGCTTGGAGGAGATGTAGGCATATTCCTGCGCGGCGAACAACAGATCCGGGGCCAGGTCCAGGCAGCCACCGCTGTAAATCTCGTCCTTCCGGTACACCCGATCCACGACTCGCTCCCCCGTCTCGGGATCCTCGAGTTCGTACAATTTCTCTGTGATGAACGCGACCAGGTCCTCGTACTCCTGACCGGGAGCCACAATGCCCTCCGGCTCTCGCCCCCGCAGGTTGACCCGGATTTGCCCAAAGTCGCCCGTGGCGTACGCTTTGGTGCGCGACCAGTCCACGTCGTCCGGCGTCAGGAATGAACTCACGACTCGGCTTCTCTGGGCGCGAGGGATGCGCAAGTAGAGGTTCGTCAAGCCTATCTTGCTCAGAACGTTGTACCCGCGGATCAGCACCCGGTTCCTGACCAGCCAGCGCTTCAGGTGGGTCGCGCGGCGGTCCTTGAGTTTGAGTAACCCCAGCTCCATCAGCCAGCGGTTGACAAAGATGAGCTTGTGCAGCGGCCCCGCCCCGTGATCGGACATCACCATCACGGCCCCGTCTGGGGGGAGATGGGAGAGGATTTGACCCAGGATCTCGTCCGCCTGACGAAAAACTCGCAGCACGGCGTCGGCATGCCGGGCGTACTCGGGCTTGTAGCCGGGAAAATCCGGATCCATATACTTCCAAAACCGGTGTTGGATCGAATCCGTCGCCGTGAACACGAACACGTTCAGGTCGCACGGATGCTCGCGCAGCAAGTGCAGCACGGCCCGCCCCCGTTTCTCCAACGTGGTCAGGGTATCCTCGATGCACGGCGCCTCCTTTCCCTCGACGTACCACGCTTGCCCGTGGATGACGTATCCGTCGGCGGCGCGGTGCAGTTCGTCGGCCAGAGCAGGGGGGTAGGTGAATTGGGAATTGACCGAGGGGGTCAGCAAGCCGGAGACCAGGTAGCCGTTCAGCGCGCGGGGGGGATAGGTGACGGGCACGTTGACGACGCCGACCTGACGGCCAGCCTCGTTGGCGATCTCCCACATCGTCTTGCTGTGCAGAGAGGCCGAGTTGACCAGGGACGGCTCGTACTGACCATCCACGTGGCGCGTCCAATCAAAGATCCCGTGCTGACCGGGATTCTTGCCCGTCATGAACGAGGCCCAGGCCGGGCCGCTCATCGGGTGGATGGTCGAACGGAGCTTGCCGCTGACTCCCTCCGCCATCAACCGCTGTAAATTGGGCAGCTCTCCTGCCGCCAACCAGGGCTCGATCACGTCGAAGGACGCGCCGTCCCATCCCACGATGACCACGGGATTGGTCCGCCGATCAGATTTCACCATACTTGCCTCCAATTCTCTCCTCGTTATTCGGTTTGACGACGCTGATACAGATCCGGTACCGAAACAAGGAGCCTACCAGCGGGAACGGCATCATCACCCGCTCGACGAGATTGAACCCGGGGAAAAAGCTGGGCGTAAAATATGCCATGCGGGGATGAAAATTGGCCGCCTCCAACGTCGCCATCAGACGGCCCTTGGTCTTGAGATCAATGTGAGTGGGATTCTGCTTTAGCAGGTTGTGTGCTTTCATCCGCTCGATGAGGTGTGTCGGATTGGGCGTGTAGATGGAAAGCGTGCCGCCCGGTTTCAGCACACGAAACGCCTCGCGCGCCATTCCCTCGAACGCTGCCTGCGTGATGTGCTCGACCAGGTCGGCTGACACCGCCTTGTCGAAGGACTCGTCGGCTATGCCATACAGATCGCTGACATCCCGCTCGTAAAACGTGATGGCGGCATCCCCGAACAGCCGCCGGGCCGCCTCTATCGCAGCGGGAGAGAGGTCCACCCCGACGACCTCCGCCCCAAATGTTGAGCAAAAATGCGTCAC
>DSDT01000394.1 GCA_011048615.1 Chloroflexota bacterium
CAGCGGGTCGAGCGTGCCGCCCAACGCGCCGACGATCGCCTCGACGCTAAAGCCGACCATGCACTCGCTCTTCTCGGCGGGGATGTGCACTTGTCCGGCCTTGCGGAAGCGATAGTTCTCCACGGCGGTGCGCACGATCTCCTTGGCGATTTCGTACGCGCGCTCCTCGTGGAACTCGATGTGGGTCGCACCGGGGAACTTGGCCTTGGGCGAGGTGGAGATAAACTTGGTGTGGAAGCAGCCGGTCAACGCGCCCAGGGCGGGCATGATGCACTGCACATCCACGATCATCGCCTCGACCGCGCCGGTGATGACGGCCAGCTCCTGCTGCAAAAAGTTGCCGGCGATGGGGATGCCGTGGCGCATGATGATCTCGTTGCCGGTACAGCACATACCGACCACGTTGATGCCCGTGGCGCCGTACTTTTTCGCCAGAGCGATCATCTCGGGGTCCTGCGCGGCGGCGACGATCATCTCCGAGAGCGTTGGCTCGTGGCCGTGGGCGACGATGTTCACCGCGTCGGCTTTGAGCACGCCCAGGTTCGCCTCGGAGCGGACCGGCGTGGGCGTGCCGAAGAGCACGTCGGAGAGCTCGGTGGCGATCATCGAGCCGCCCCATCCGTCGGCGATGGAGGCCCGCAGTCCCTGCAGGATCAGGTTGACCGGGTCGTTGTCCACCCCAATGTGGGTGCGGTGCATGATCTCGACGATCTCGCGGTCGATGCCGCGCGGCTCGATGCCCAGGCTTTGCCACAGGGCCAGGCGCTTTGCCGGCGCGCGGCGCGTGAACTGGATCGGCCCCTCCTGCTTGCCAAACTCGCCGTAGGCGGCGTGCGCCAGGTCGAGCGCGATCTCTTCCTTGCTCCGACCGGCGGTCTCGATGCCGTACTCGGCCGCCAACGCCCCGAGCTTGGCCTCGTCCTTGATCTCGTAGCCGCCGCCCTTGCCCTCGGCGGTCAGGAGCAGCGTGTGAGCGATGTCCCGCCCGTGGTCGGAGTGGGCCGCGGCGCCGGCGGCGATCATGCGGATCAGGTTGCGGGCGACGATGATGTCGGCGCTGGCCCCACAGACGCCTGCCTTGGGTCCCGCTTCCTCAAAGGGGCTGATGCGGCAGGGCCCCATGTTGCAGTTACGGCAGCAGACCCCCAGCTCGCCGAAGCCGCACTGGGGCAGCATGGCCTCGTAACGGTCCCAGGCGGTCTCAAAGCCCAGCGCCTCCGCCTGGGCCAACATGTCGTGGGTGGCAGGATCAATGCTCCTGCTCAAAACCTTGTCACTATATGATTTCTCGGTCATAGGAATCACCTCCTTGTCCTCAAACTATGGGTTGCTCGCCAATCGTTGCTGGCTTTCCAATGCGTCCAGAAATTGGTGCGCCGTGGCCCGGGTAGACTGCTGCACGACCTCGCGCGGATAGCGCAGGCTGAGGGCCCGGGTGGGACAGGCTTCCACGCAGGCCGGGCCGGCGGGCCGATCCACGCACAGGTCGCACTTGAAGGCCGCTCTCTTCTCGCGGCCGGCGACGGTGGTGGTCGCCACGTGGATCGCCCCAAAGGGGCAGACCATCATGCAGAGCCGGCACGCGATGCACAGCCGCTGATCCACCGCCGTGTAGGTCTCGGTGCGGTAGGTGGCGCCGGTGGGGCAGACCCGCACACAGGGCGCGTCCTCGCATTGGCGGCACTGGGTGGATAGCTTGACGATGCCGCCGTCAGGCTGGGCCTCCACCTGGACCACGTTGTTGCGCGGATGCAGCCGCTCGCCGGCCAGAACCGCGCCGATGACGCTGCCCGCTTCCGTGTGCGCAGCGGCGCAAGCCAACTCACAGGTGTGACAACCCAAACAACGTTCAGGATTGACCAGGATGAATGGACCTTCTACAGGCATACCTCTCACCTCCTTATGTGATATTCGATCGCTAGAACTTGGGAACAGTTGACAACCAGACGTTAAAGGGGAACGACGCCGCCGAAAAAAACGAGGCGCAACCACTCTCTCATCCACGGCGAGGAGCGCCAGGACGTGAGCAGCACACGAAGAACGTTGATCCAAGCAGTGGGCTTTCATTGCCTACTCGATGGCTCCAACCCTCGATCAGACTCCGATCAAAACACTATCTCGGTTCACCGGAGAACTCGCTACGAGGGTAGCATAGCATAGGTTACAGGTTTAGTCAAATCAGGGTCGAGCCCATTGGTGCAGGTGCTGTTTGACAGCCTGACAGAGGCTATACAATTTGACAAGTTCATTATTTGCCCTCGGACCAGGGGTAACAGACCGCTATTCCACCCCAAAATACGAAAATTGCTCAGATGTACTTGCCGATCAGGGCAGGAAACTGCTACGAGCGTAACTACTCGGCATCCCTCTCTGACGGACTGGTAAGAGCACAAGCTGACTCTAAATACGACGACTTGACAATAAGCCTTTTCTCATATACGATATGCTCGCTCTCTGTTCTGGAAAAGATCTCCCCCACTTTAACTTTCGAACTTGGAAGCTTTACCATACCGGGACCTCCCAATCTAGATCTAGACCCAACCTGGTGAGGAGGTGATGTGTATCGGGGACTATCGCTTGTTCAAAACTATTGCCAGACCGTAACACCTTGAAAAACGAAATAGGAGGAGATTTCCAATGAAACGCACTTGGCTGTACACGCTATTGGCAGCGATGATCGTCTCCGCGCTGCTCCTGACCGCCTGCGGCGGCCCTCAGCCGCCCGCCACGCAGGCCCCCGCCGAAGAGCCGGTTGAAGAGCCGGCCGAGGAGCCGGCGGCAGAATCGGCTGCTCGCAAGGTCGCCACCTTCATCTGGACCCAGGAGTTTGACACGCTGAACCCGTATTACACTAACATGTGGTTCTCCGCCATCACGCAACAGTTGTGGAACGCCTGGGCCTGGGATTACGACGATCAGAACGCTCCGCACCCGGTCCTCGTGGCCGAGATGCCGAGCGAGGACAACGGCGGCATTTCGCCGGATGGCAGCGTCATCACGATGAAACTGCGGGACGACATCGTCTGGTCGGACGGCACGCCGATCACCTCGGAAGACTTTAAGTTTACTTACGAGATGGTCGTGGATCCGAACAACGCTGTCGCCTCCACTTATCCCCTCGATCTGCTCGTCAGCCTGGAGACGCCCGACGAGCGCACCGTGGTGATGACCTTTGAGGAGCCGTTCGCTTCCTGGCAGGCCACGCTCTGGCATGGCCTGATGCCGGCCCACATTATGCGCCCGGTCTTTGAGGCGGAGGGCACCATTGATGGGGCGGCGTGGAACCTGAAGCCGACCGTCGGCTGCGGCCCCTTCGTCCTGACGGACTGGGAATCGGGCAGCTATGCCCGTTTCGTCGCCAACGAGAACTATTGGCTGGGCAAGCCCAAGATCGACGAAATCTTTATGCGCTTCGTCCCCGACGACGCCTCTCAGGTGGCGGCCCTCAAGACTGGCGAGGGCGACTTGGGCACCTTTATCGCCTACTCTGACATCCCGACTCTGGAGGCAGAAGGGGTCAACATGATCACCGTCTTCTCCGGCTACAACGAGGGCTGGTATTTCTACCTCGACCCGGAAAAAGGTCACCCGGCGCTGCAGGACGCGCGGGTGCGCCAGGCGCTGGCGCTCGGCTTCGACCGGTTCTCCCTCAACGAAGACCTACTGCTGGGGCTGACCGAGCCGGCCGCCACCTACTGGGACAACACCCCGTGGGTGGATCCATCCATCGAGCCGTGGCCCTACGATCCCGAACGGGCCAAGGCGCTGCTGGACGAGGCCGGCTGGATCGACACCAACGGCGACGGCGTGCGCGACAAGGACGGCGTAGAATTGGTGCTCACCTACGGCACCACCACCCGCGAGATCCGGCAGGATACTCAGGCCGTGGCGCAGCAGCAGTTGTCCGAGATCGGCGTCAAGATCGAACTGTTCAATTACGCCTCCGACATCTTTTTCAGCAGCTATGGCGAGGGCGGCCCGGCCGCCACCGGTGCGAACGACATGTTCGAATACTCCACCGTGCCCAACTTCCCCGACGGGGACACCAGCGAGTGGCTGTGCCGCGAGATCCCCAGCGACGAATCACCCGACGGCATCAACTGGCCCGCGTACTGTGACGAGGAACTGGATGCGTTGTTCCAGTTGCAGGTCACCCAGGTGGACTTTGAGGAGCGTCAACAGACGTTCTACCAGATCACCCGAAAGATCTTTGAGGAGGCGCTGTGGGTTGGCCTATGGCAGGATCCGGACATCTTTGCCATTGGGCCTCGGTTGAAGAACGTCAAACTCTCCGGCGCCACGCCGTTCTTCAACATCCAAGAGTGGGATCTGACCGAGTAGCCTGCGGAGAGCTTTTCGGGTTCGAATGATCACGTGCAGCCGGGACGGGAGCGTACGCCTGTCCCGGCCTGCACATCCCCAGGCCCAGGACTGAGGAGGAAAGCATGACCCGTTACGTCATTCGGCGTCTCTTGCAAGCCATCCCGCTGCTCCTCTTTATCAGCATGGTTCTTTTCGTACTGATGCGGAACATTGGCGACCCGCTGGCCACGATGGGGGGACGCCGGGTCACCCGTTCCAGCGATCGGGAGCGCCTGACCCGCCAACTCGGCCTCGATAAACCCCTCTATGTCCAGTATTTTTATTGGCTGATCGGCAACGATTGGACCAAAATGGACCTCGATGGGGACGGCGTGGCCGAAACGCCCGGTCGGATGCGCGGCGTGCTGCGCGGTGATTTCGGCACATCCCTGGTCAACCGGGGCAAACCGGTGTTGGAAGTGATCTGGGAGCGGCTGCCGAACACGTTGCTGTTGATGATCACGTCGGAGGTCGTGGTCATCTTGTGCGCTCTGGTGGTGGGAGTTTACTCGGCACTGCGTCAATACTCGCTGACGGACCAGATCGTGACCACAATCAGCTTCTTTGGTTATTCCCTGCCGATCTTTTTCATCGCCCTGCTCTCTATCTATATCTTTGCCGTCAACTTTAAACGGTGGGGACTGCCCTACTTGCCGGCCGTCGGCATGTTCGATCCACAAGTGGGCAAGACGCCGTCTCAGGTGATCTTGCACATGGTGCTGCCAGTCTTTAGCCTCTCATTCATCTACCTGGCTGCCTACAGTCGCTACATTCGGAGCACGATGCTGGAGGTGCTGAGCCAGGACTATATCCGCACGGCCAAGTCGAAAGGACTGCCACGCCGGACGATCATATTTCTCCACGCGCTGAAGAACGCCGCCCTGCCCATCGTCACCGTAGTGGGACTCGACCTGCCATTCCTGTTGGCCGGGGCCGTCGTCACCGAGCGCATCTTTGCCTGGCCCGGCATGGGACGCCTATTCCTCGACCACGTCTCCCGCGCCGATACCCCCGTGGTCATGGGCATTCTGATGCTGATCTCTATCGCCGTGATCGTCTTCCAATTGATCACCGACATCATGTATGCGTGGCTCGATCCGCGCATCCGCTACGATTAGGAAAAGCGCCACAATGACAAGCTCAGCAGAAACGACAATGGTAGGTGTGTCCCGTTCTGTGGATGACCTGTTAACTCCTCCGCTGACACTGCGCCAATTGATGTGGCTGCGGTTTCGAAGGCACAAGATGGCTCTCTTTGGAGTGGCCATGTTGATTCTGTTGGTGATCTATTCCTTTGGCGGCGCGTTCTTTTTCTCCGAGGCGTATGCGAACACCACCAACACCAAAATGCGTTTACAACCTCCAATGGCCGGTCACCCCTTCGGCACCGATACGGTTGGGCGGGACATCCTGGCCCGCACCATCTATGGGGGCCAGATATCCCTCATCATCGGTTTGACCGCCGCCCTGGTCGAGACGATCATCGGGGTCTTGGTTGGCGCGTTGGCCGGCTATTACGGTGGCCTGCTGGACAGTGTGTTGATGCGGGTGACAGAGGCCATGTTGAGCGTCCCACAACTCTTCCTGCTGATCGTGATGGCCAAGTTTTTCGGCGGACAGATTCCCGACCTGACGGTAATGGGACGCACGTTCAGCGGCAGTGTCATCGTCATCATCAGCATCATCGGAGTGACTAGTTGGATGTACCTGGCCCGTATCGTGCGAGCCGAGTTCCTCTCTCTCAAGGAGAACGAGTTCGTCCTGGCCGCCCGCGCTATCGGCACACCGCGCTGGCAGATCATCTTCCAGCACATCCTGCCCAACTCTATCGCCCCTATCATCGTCTCGGCCACTCTGGGCGTCGCCGGCGCCATCGGCACCGAGGCCTACATCAGCTTTCTGGGCATGGGCGTCCGTCCCCCGACCGCAACATGGGGCAACATGTTGGATGGGGCGTACAATTACATCGAAACCGCTCCCTGGCTGTGGATCTTTCCCGGTATGCTGATCGTGCTGACGGTCCTGAGCATCAACTTTGTGGGGGACGGCCTGCGAGATGCTCTGGACCCCCGCAGCCGGGCTACGTAGATGGCGTTCAAGGAGACGATGATGGGGACTTTGCTCAAAGTCACAGATCTGGAAATCCGATTCCACATTCCAGAGGGCGTCGTCTATGCCGTCAACGGCATTTCCTACATCATTGCCGAAGGCGAGACGTTGGCCATCGTCGGGGAGAGCGGCTGTGGTAAATCCGTCAGTATGATGTCCATTTTGGGGCTGATTCCCATCCCACCGGGCGAGATCGCCGGTGGGAGCGCCGTGTACCAGGGGCGCGACCTGCTACAACTCTCTGATGTGGAGATGGAACACGTGCGGGGCACAGACATCAGCATGGTTTTCCAGGAACCGATGACGGCGCTGAACCCGGTACTGACCATCGGCCGGCAGATCACCGAATCGCTGACGACCCATCTCGGAATGAACGACCGGCAAGCCGAGGAACGGGCCGCTCAACTGCTCGAAGCGGTTGGGATTCCCGACGGCGTCCGACGGTTGGGGGATTATCCGCACCAATTCTCCGGCGGTATGCGCCAGCGGGTGATGATCGCCATCGCTCTATCCTGTAATCCCAGCCTGTTGATCGCCGACGAGCCAACGACAGCGCTGGACGTCACCATCCAGGCCCAGATCGTGGAGCTGGTGATTCAACTGCGGGAGCAGCTGGGCATGGCGATCATCTGGATCACCCACGACCTGGGCGTCGTCGCCGGATTGGCCGACCGGGTGATCGTGATGTACGCCGGTTACATCGTCGAAGAGGCCGAGGTGGACAGCCTCTACAACGACCCGCGCCACCCGTATACGCTGGCGCTCTTGGCCGCGCTGCCCCGCGCCGACCGCCGCCGCGACCGCCGCCTGGCCTCGATCCCCGGCGCGCCGCCCAATCTGTTGATCAAACCGCAGGGCTGCCCGTTTGCGCCCCGCTGCCAGTTTGTCCTCGACCGCTGCTGGAGTGATACGCCGGTCCTCACGCCGACAGGGAGCGATCACGGGAACGGCCATCGGGCCGCGTGCTGGGTGAATGTGAAGACGGGAGCGCCGCGATGAATACATACGATGGCATCAATTTGACGGCCACAGCGGCGGCAGACACAGCCCCGCCATTGGTCGAAATCCAGAACCTCGTCAAGCATTTCCCCATCACTCGGGGTATCCTAATTCAACGCCAGGTCGGAGCCGTCCAGGCCGTGGACGGCGTCTCGTTCACCATCACCCAGGGCGAGACGTTGGGCTTGGTGGGGGAAAGCGGCTGCGGCAAAACGACCGCCGGGCGCACGATCCTGGGATTGTACCCGGCGACCGCTGGCGTCGTCCGCATTGATGGACAGGACCTGATGACGGCGAAAGGCGCCGATATGCTGGCCATCCGCCGCAAGGCCCAGATGATCTTTCAGGATCCCTTCGCGTCCCTCAACCCACGGTGGACGGTCAACGCCATCATCAGCGAGCCTCTAAGAGTGCACAAGCTGTTCCAGAGCGAGCAGGAGCGGAGCGAGCGGGTGCGGGATCTGCTGGAGCTGGTCGGTCTCAGCCCGCGGCTCGCCAACCGCTTCCCCCACGAGTTCTCCGGCGGGCAGCGCCAGCGCATCGGCATCGCCCGCGCCCTCGCCTCCGACCCCGAGTTCATCGTCTGCGACGAGCCGATCTCTGCCCTCGATGTCTCGATCCAGGCCCAGGTCGTCAACTTGTTGGAGGATTTGCAAGATCAACTGGGACTGACGTATCTCTTTATCGCCCACGATTTGAGCATGGTGCGTCACATCTGCGATCGGGTCGCCGTGATGTATCTGGGCAAACTGGTCGAATTAGCGCAGAAGGACGAGTTGTACGAGAACCCGCTCCACCCCTACACCCAGGCGCTCCTCTCGGCCGTGCCGCTGCCGGACCCGGCCGCCGCCCGCCGACAGCGGCGCATCATCCTGGAAGGGGATGTCCCCAGCCCCAGCAACCCGCCGCCCGGATGCCGTTTCCACACCCGTTGTCCCCGCACTGGCGACCGCTGCGCCGAGAGCGAGCCGGTGTGGCGGGATGCCGGCGGCGAGCACTTTGTCGCCTGTCATTCGGTATAGGGATATGCCGGCTCCGCCCTGACTAATTCGACAATTAGAAAACAGGACACAGATTTTAAGGGATGCACACAGATACTTCGATTCTTATCCGTGAAAATCTGTGTGAATCCGTGTCCCCAAAATTGTTCGCGCCGAATCTGACATTGTTAAGCCAACCACGATTCCAAGGCGTTCTCAGGTAATACTGCGAAATCGAGCAAAAAATCCACATTCTTCACCAATATTGTGAGAGCCTTGATTGCCTTTCCATGAGATTGTGCTATAATTTTTTCCTGTTTGGCGACAGATGACTCACTATCGAATCGAGAAGCGTGGAGACTCGGGGGTCCGCATCGAATTGAGACACGGCTTTGCCAGACGGATCGGAGAGTTCACATGCATGTGCACGTCGAATTCCTGGGAACGTTCAGATTGGCAGCAGGCGCCAGGGGAACCACCCTGGAGATGGAAGAAGGGGCCACCTTTCGCGACTTGGTCCGCACGGTGGCCCACCGCTATCCGGCGTTGACCGAAGGGATGATCAATGCCGACGATTATACGTTGGAGGGGTCGAACGCCCTCAATCGGAATGGTCAGCGCATGATTCGCCGACACGAAATGGACGAGCCCCTCGCGGATGGTGACCAAATCACATTGATGGCCATACTGGCAGGAGGTTAGACAAACTATGTACGGATACAGTGGCAAGATTCTGCATATTGACCTGGCATCTCGCAAGACGTGGGTCGAGACCAAGCCAGAGGAGTGGTACAAGACCTACATCGGCGGCGTCTCGATGGCATCCCGCCTTTGTTGGGAGAACATCGAGGCGGGATGCGACCCCTTATCCCCCGACAACCCGATCTGCATTGCCGGCGGCCTCTTCGCCGGGACGCCGGTCCCGGTGGGCGGCAAATGGGGACTGGCCTCCAAATCGCCGCTGACCGGCTTCATCGCCGACAGCTTGTCGGGGAGTTGGTTCGCTGTCGCGCTCAAGCGCGCCCGCTGGGATGGCATCGTCATCCACAACGCCAGCGACGAGTGGGTCTCGGTCTTCGTTGACGATGATCGGGTCGAGTTCCGCGACGCCGCTCACCTGGTGGGAAAGAACACCTACGACACCGAGGACGCCATCCGGGAAGAGATGGGGGACGATCAGGTGCGGGCGGCCTGCATTGGGCCGGCCGGCGAGAACCTATCGCGGATCGCCAACGTGAGCAACGACGGGCGGAAAGCGGGCCGGTGCGGCCAGGGGGCGGTGTGGGGGTCGAAAAAGCTCAAGGCCCTCGCCATCCGTGGCACGCGCGGCGTCGCGGTCGCCGACCCGGACA
>DSDT01000276.1 GCA_011048615.1 Chloroflexota bacterium
CAGGATTCCCAAAAGGCCAACGATCAGTCCCACATGCAGCAAGAGGTCCGTGTGAGCCAGCCAGCCCACTATCGGCCAATCGCCTGGCAAAAGTCGAAAGACGAGGTTGAGCAAAATCAGCCCTACAGCAACCAAAATCGGCACCCCCGACCAGCGGGCCAAAAAGTCACCGGTGCTTCTCAATAATCGCATCATCATCATCCATCTCCCTGATTCAACGATCGCCCAGGCCCCTAAAGCGTCTGAAAACGCCCCGCTAACGCGCGGGGAACACGCCCGACGAGACGAGTCCCCTCTGCGGTATAATCCTCCTGCTCGATCAGCCCCCGCCGATGGAACAGGTCCACCAATTCTCCCATGCGATAGGGAACGAGAACGTCTACCCGGACCATCTGCGTTTCCAGCAACTCCTCAACGCGGGACAACATCGCCTCGATGCCCTGTCCGGTGAGGGCCGAGATGGCGACTCCCTCGGCATATTCTCGCATCACGATCGGCGCCCCCTCAGAATCGGACAACTGGTCCAGCTTGTTGAGCACGTACAGGACGGGGCTGTCGGCGGCGCCGATCTCTGCCAACGTCTGGCGAACGGCCTCGACCTGGCGCATCGCCTGTGGATGAGTGACGTCCACCACGTGCAGCAAGAGGTCGGCCTCCGCCACTTCTTCCAGCGTGGCGCGAAAGGCGGCCACCAACTGGGTGGGCAATTTCTGGATAAAGCCCACCGTATCCGTGAAAAGGGCCACCCCGCCGCTGGGCAGCGAGACTCGCCGAGTGGTCGGATCCAGGGTGGCAAACAGCTTGTCCTCCACCAGCACATCGGCGTCAGCCAGGCAATTGAGCAGCGTGGACTTGCCGGCGTTGGTGTAGCCGACGATAGCGACGGTGGGCAGGCCAAACTTGCGCCGCCGCTCCCGGTACCGACTCCGATGCGCCCGCACTTCCTCCAACTCCCGCCTGAGCTGCACGATACGCTTCCCAATCACCTGCCGATCGGTCTCCAACTGGGTTTCTCCCGGGCCACGCACACCGACGCCTCCTGTCGCACCGCCAGCCCGTCCACCCGACTGGCGCACCAGGTGAGTCCAGGCCCGCGTGAGACGCGGCAGTCGGTACTCGTATTGAGCCAGTTCTACCTGCAGCGCCCCCTCGCGCGTGCGGGCGTGTTGGGCAAAAATATCCAGGATCAACGATGTGCGGTCGAGCAGCTTGACCTCGTCGCCCAGCACCTTTTCCAACTCGCGCTGATGGCGCGGCGAGAGTTCGTCGTCGAAAATGACCGTGTCGGCGTTCAACGCTGCTATCCGCTCGGCCACTTCCTCCGCCTTGCCGGAGCCGATAAAGGTAGCGGGATTAGGGCGGTCGAGCCGCTGGATGACCTGCCCCACCACGGCGATGCCCGCCGTACGGGCCAGTTGCGCCAGCTCGGTCAGCGACTCTTCGACCGGCCAAGGCTCAGCAGACAGATCAGCCCCCTGATCCTTCCAATCCGCCCCCACCAGAAAGGCCCTTTCCTGCGGCAGCCCTGTTAGTTCAGTTGTTCTCGTAATTGTTCGCTCCTTGCAATTCCCTACAAGATGCGACGCACTAGTACGTCGCACCTGAAATCCTTGACACCCAAATTTCTTTACAAATGAGAAAGATTTTACCACAGAGCGCAGAGCTTTTTTTTCTCAGAGGGCTCAGCACGCTCTGCGGTGAGTTTCAACCTCGTCGGTTTGAGGCAAAGCTTTGTCAGGCAGTTATCACTCCCCGTCAGTCCCTACTCACGTATGATTATACGGTCTTTTTCTGCATTTCACAACTCGACGTTGACACGTCGGATGCGTGTGGTATACTCGAACGGTTCTGGCAACCAGGTCACCGATCACGATTTACAGGAGATGCACTATGGCAGTTTTAGGTAACGCACTACTGATTTTCTGCTTACGGGTCACAGATGTCTCGATGGGAACCGTGCGCACGATCATGATTATGCGTGGTATGCGCAAGTGGGCTGCGTTGATCGGCTTTGTAGAAGTGAGCATCTGGGTCGTGGCGATCAGCCGGGTAATCGGTCACATAGACAACGTCTGGAGTGTGATCGGGTACAGCGGCGGATTTGCCGCCGGCACGCTGTTGGGCATGTGGATCGAGGGCAAACTGGCGCTGGGAAACGTTGATGTGCGCGTCATATCCATGACCAAGGGGCAAGAGATCGCCCTGCAGATTCGTCAGGCCGGCTATGGCGCGACTCAGTTGCAAGCAGAAGGCCAATCTGGACCCGTCTACATCGTCAATGTCGTCGCGCCCCGCAAGCAAGTCTCCGAGATTATGCGCCTGGTCAACAAGGTGGATGCCACCGCCTTTGTCACCGTCGAGGAAACCCGCCACGTGATGCGAGGACACCGGCGGCTGGCCAAATAACGCCCCTACGCCCTCCCTTTGCTGCCAAACAACTCGATCTTGCGCTCGACCACGGCCTGCATCCCGTCAATCGCCGGGCCGAGGATTTTGCGCGGATCAATCTGCTCCGGCTGCTCTGCCAGCGTCCGGCGCACCGACTGGGCAAACGCATACCGAATCTCGGTATCAATGTTGATCTTGCAAATGCCCAGCTCGATAGCCGTGCGAATCTGGTGATCGGGAATGCCAGAAGCGCCGTGCAGCACCAGGGGCACGTCCACCCTGTCCCGGATCGCCTGGAGGCGGTCAAAGTCGAGATTGGGCTCCCCTTTGTAAAACCCATGGGCATTGCCGATGGAGACGGCCAAAAAGTCGCACCCTGTAGCCTCCACGAACGCCGCTGCCTCATCAGGATCCGTCATCGCCTGCTCTCGCTCCGAGACGACGACGTGATCCTCCACCCCCACCAGGCGGCCCAGCTCCGCCTCGACCGGCACGCCCACCGCGTGAGCCGCACCCACCACCTTGCGGATTTCAGCCACGTTCTCGTCGAACGGCAGCTTGGAAGCGTCTCGCATGATCGAGGTGAATCCGTGCCGCAAGCACAGCATCACAGTGTCGAAATCCGGCCCGTGATCCAGGTGCAAAGCGGCCGGCACGTCGGCCGAACTGGCACCCGTCCGCACGATCTGGGACAGGAACTGGATGCCGGCATACGTGATCGCGCCGGACGAAAGCTGCAACAGAACCGGTGCGCGCTGGGCTACAGCAGCGCGGAAAATCGCGTGCGTGATCTCTAGGTTGTTGGTATTGAACGCGCCAACGGCGTATCCCTCCTGCTGCGCTGCCAACAACAATCCCTTGGACGAAACAAGCATACGCTACCTCCGTCAGGTCTAGTGCGGTTCCCACCACATGTAAATCAGGGCATTCCCACCGTGTTCATAGTACTCGACTTTGACGTCATACGTGCCGGTCTTGGCCCAGTAGACGCCGCAGAAATTCTCCGATCCGTTGCTCGCCTGCCACGCATCCACGACCAGGGTGCCGTCCACCCAGATGCGCACCCCGTCGTCGCTCCGAGCGCAGAACCGATAGTGATCCTGCTTGAGGTGAATCTTTCTGGTCCACCGCGCCGAGAATCCATCCCGCCACACCTCGGGACTGGGACTGCCAGTGCCCCAATCAAACCCAATCGCCGGGACGCGCTCGGTAAAGACCGCATCCCCCTCCAAATTCTCGTTGTTGAAATATTCCCCCAGCCAGGCTTCGGCCGAGGGCTGCGGCGTGGCAGTGGCGCCGGGCACAGGTGTGGCCGTCGGCGCAGCGCCAGATACCTTCTTCCACCAGAAACAGATGCGGGCGACTTGGATCCGGTCGTAGTATTCCACCTGGATCGTGTGATCGTCGTCGGAGAGGGCGACGTCCTTATAGTACAACCGGTATCCTCCATCCCGCCAGCCGTTGATGATCAACTCGTCGTCCACGTAAACCCGCACGCCGTCATCCACCCGGGCGTAGAACCGGTAGGTCCCTTCATCGAAAGGAAAGGTCCCCGTCCAACGGACCGAGAACGCATTCACCGGCATGCCGCCGGCCGGAGGGCCCGAATTCCAATTGAAATTGATGGCTTCGTCCTCCCGCGTCACGTATGGGGGATCGGTCAGCGCAATGTTGTCAAAGTACTCGGCGGACCACGGCCCCGGCCACGTCGTCGGTCCCGCCGGCTGTGGGGCTGGCGCCGGTCTCGGGGCGCTGACACCCGGGATGACCAATCGCTGGCCGACGTAGATGTAATTCAGGTTGGTGATCCCATTCGCGCGGGCGATGGTCCACGCATCCACGCCGTAGCGCAGAGCGATCTGCAGCATCGTCTCGCCCCGCTGCACGATGTGAACCGTGCCCCCCGTCGCCTGGGCCGAGGGCACCACGATCCGCTGGCCCACATAGATCAGATTGGGGTTGGTGATGCCATTGGCGCGGGCCAGGGTCCACACGTTCACATTGTACCGGCGGGCGATGCTGTACAACGTCTCGCCCCGCTGCACGATGTGAACGATCCCGCTCTCCTCGGGCGCTGCTCCGGCCGGCACGACACCAACCAGCACGACGAGCAGCATCACGATCCATATTGTGGGAAGCCATTTTTCCTTCATCTCACACCTCCTTGGTCTCGGTCGAGTTGCCCAGGCCGCAACCATCTAGGGCTAACCCGGCATGGAAAGGTAGCAATTTGGCGCCATCTCCCCCGCCCTCTGTCATGATACTCGACATCATGATGATGTCAAGTCGAATTTCAAAACAACTTGCCTTCCCCCTCTCTCAACCGGTTCGACGCACGTACGCGATGAGAGGACCCAGCTCCCCCGTGGTATCCAGGTCCAAGGCCCGGATGAACGCCTCTTCAGCCTTCTGATAGACCTCTCGAGCGTTCCACAGCAACCCCAGGTGATACTGGGCAGAAGCCAACGTCGGGTCGCGGGAGATCGCTCGCTGCAAGTGCTCCTCGGCCATCTCGTAATCACCCTGCTGCAAGGCTGCCCAACCCCGCAAATCGTCAACGCGGGCATCGGAAGGGGACAGCTCGATCAGCCTGGTAAGCGCATCAGCGATGCGCTCATCCCCCACCAGGTTGTGCTCCAGGTAGAAACGAACCAGCACCTCCCACAGCCGAGGATCATCGGGCCGTAAGGAGATCGCCTCCCGCAGCCAGATTTCGGCCGCCACGTACTCCCTTTCTGCAGCCCAGGCCTGACCGATCTCCAGGCAGATGGCCGGATTGCTCGGATCCAGGTCATAGGCTATCTCGTACTCAGCCCGCGCCGCAGCGACATCTCCCCATCGTTCATAATGTAATCCCAGAAAGGTGTGAGCCATGGCGGAGCCGGGAGCCAGCTCGATGGCCCGTCGCAGGTGAATCCTCGCCTCGTCGGTGTATCCCATCTGGTCCAGCGCGTATCCCAGATAGGCGTGGGCCTCGAAATAATTGGGATTGGCGGAAAGGGCCAGCTCGAAATAACGGGTCGCCAGCTCCCATTCCCCCTCTCCGACCAGTATCTGGCCCAACAGCGCGCTGGCGTAAACCGGATCGGCTGCCGCCTCCGGGTCCTGAAAGACCGCCAGCAGCCGGCGGGCCAACTCGCTGTCGGATACAGAGAGGTGCAGCACGCCATCCGGGTCGCGGCCGAGCAGCAGCACCCCCAACCGCTGCCGGGCCAGGGCATCGGCGGGGGCGACCTGCAAGATCGCCTCGTACTCGGCCCGCGCCGCCTCCCAATCCCGCAGCGCGACGTGGGCGCGGCCCAGAACGTGACGCGCCTCGACAACCGCGACATCGTCCCCCTCGCCAGCCGACACCAGGCTCAACCACCGCAGCCCGTGCTCGATCACAGCCGGCCAGTCGGCGCGGGCAGTGTGGACCGCGACCCACAGCCGCTCGACCTCGATCCCCACGATCCCCCACTGCTGCGCCTGCGCCAGCGTCTCCCACGCCTCCTCGACGCGCCCCCAATCCAGGTAAAGCCGGGCCAATCGAAAGTGAGCCTCCGGTTCACGAGGCCGCAGACCGACCGCCTCCTGGTAAGCGGCGACCGCCGCTGTGCGCTCGAGCCGCGCAGCGTGCTCATCCCCTTGCCCCAGCAGATCGCGGTACAACCCACCAGGGGCCGGCACGGCAGAGGAGATGGCCACCGAGAGAGCCACAGCTATAACAATCAGCGCCAGACCCACAACGACTGAACGGGTGCTCGAACTTGTCATCCCGGATATTGTACCTCACCCTCTGACCTTGACAACCCGGCCTATCACGGTAAGATTCCCCTCTATGGAACCAACAGCGACTTGCAGACGTCTACAAGATGACACGGATGTGTTTCAAACGAGTTGGGGCGCGGTCGGGAGACCGGCCTCAGCAGAAGCACAAGTGCCCTGGTCGGCCTTCTGACCGCGCCAGCGGCAGGTATATATCAACAAAGGAGTTGCCTATGAAAACCCGCTGTTTCATTCTGGTATCCCTGCTCATCCTCGTGCTGAGCGCGTGCCGACCCGATTCCCAGGTCAGCCCTCTCCCCACTCCCGGTATCAGCCCGTTCTCCCCCCTGCCCGTTCCGCCGACCAATCCGGCGGCCGCGGCGGCCATCGCTGCCCTGGCCGCTGAACTCGACCTGCCCGCCCAAGAGATCGCCATCCTCTCCTCCGAAGAGGTGAACTGGCCCGATACCAGCCTGGGCTGCCCCCAGCCGGGCATGATGTACGGCCAGGTCATCACCCCTGGCTACCGATTCCGGCTGCAAGCGGATGGAAAAGCGTACAACGTTCACACCGATCAGACCGGGACGCAGGTCGTCATCTGCCGATCTGCCTCGGGAGGAGGAGCCGCCGCCCCCGACGCCGCCTTCCACACCCTCCTGGCGCATCTATGCCGGATGTACCCCGGCTTTGGCTTGGCGCCCCAGGAGGAATGGACCGCGCAACACGCCGCCGGGTCCAAGTCGGAGAGCAGCATCTGGACGTGGCAGAGGGGAGACTGGTACATCGAGATCGCCTTCTCCGTCGCCCCCGCCCCCGCCACTCGAGCCGCCCTTCGCCACCGACACGCCGGCATCGTCTGGAACGGCACGGTCGAGGCCAACGACCAGGTCACTCCGCGCGACGAACTGCCCGCCTTTTCCTTCAACGTGGGAGCGTGTGACGAGACCGCCCCATCTGCGGATGAGGACGGCGCATCGACCATCAGCGCAACCGTCCACGACGGCATGGTGATCGTGAACCAGGACCTCTGGTACGTCTGCTGCGCCAAACTGTCCCTGGCAGTCGGGCGGAGCGAAAACAGCATCAAAATCATCGAGACGAACACAGGAGAGATGTGCCGCTGCACGTGCCGCTATCCGATCACCATCGGCCTGATGGACCTGTTCCCCGGCCAATACACCATTGAAGTGTGGGGCGTCCAGTACGGAGACGTCCATCCGTTGGAACTGCTGGGCAGCGTCGAGGTCCATCTCCCATCACCCGAATGAACACGAGTGAATACGAGTGCTTGTCCAAAACCCCGTTTCCTGTTATCATACGCCCCATTATGCTAAAATCAATTGACTCTGAACCCTTGATCCTGGTTACCAACGACGATGGTATCCAGTCGCCCGGGCTATGGGCCGCTGTCCAGGCCGTCCTCCCCCTGGGGCAAGTCCTCGTCGCCGCCCCGGCCCGCCAGTGGTCGGGGGCCGGCCGCAGTATGCCATCCGACGTCACCGGGCAGGTCTCGCCCTACCCTCTGGAAGTGAACGGGCATCACATTCCCGCCTACCAGGTGGACGGATCCCCGGCTATGACCGTGACGCGCGCCCTGCTCGAACTGACCCCCCGCCGCCCGGCGCTGCTCGTCGCCGGCATCAATTACGGCGAGAATCTGGGCAGCGACGTCACCATCTCGGGCACCGTCGGCGCCGCGTTACAGGGCGGCGTCTCCGGCATTCCATCCCTGGCCGTCTCCCTCCAGACCCCCCAGGAGACCCACACCAACCCCTCCGACGCGGTGGACTTTGCCACAGCCATCCACTTTACCCACGTTTTTGCCCAATGGATGCTGAACACCCCGCTCCCCTTCGATCTCGACGTCCTCAAGGTCGACCTGCCCGCGGAGGCCACCCCCCACACCCCCTGGCGGCTCACCCGCGCCTCCCGTTCCCCCTACTTTGTCACCAACCGCGCACACCTCGCCGCCGCTGAGAGCCTGCGGGACAATCCAGGCTACCAACCCATCCCCCATCCTGAACGGACCGAACCGGATTCCGACATCTACGCCCTGGCGGTGGATCGCGTCATCTCGATCACCCCCCTCAGCATAGACCTGACCGCCCGCGTGGAACACGGGCAGGTAGAGGCGCTGCTGCGCGGACCAAAGGCCGAATTCTCCCCACGTTGACCCATCGCGCGGGTGTGTTATAATGCCCATCCAGAACCGCGCAACACGCCAGATGACACCCAGACCGCGTGCTGCGTCTCGTGTAGACGAACCAATGCGTACAGTCGAACCAATACCAGATATTTCCATCGTCCTGCCGGTCTACAACGAAGCCGGCTCCCTGCCCGGTCTCGTCGCTGAACTGACCGAGGTGCTGACCCAGTTGGGACGCCGCTACGAAATCATCGCCGTAGACGATGGCAGCACCGATGACGGCGTAGCCGTCCTCCGCCGCCTACAGGAGCAGGAACCCCACCTGCGCATCGTCCAGTTCCGGCGCAACTTTGGTCAGACGGCCGCCTTTGCCGCCGGATTCGACTATGCCCAGGGCGATGTCATCGTCACGCTGGACGCCGACGGCCAGAACGACCCCGCCGACATCCCCCGCCTGATCGAGATGCTGGAAGACGGGGATTACGATCTGGTCAACGGCTGGCGGCAAAATCGCAAAGAACCCCTCCTGACCCGCAAACTCCCCTCGATGGTCGCCAATTGGCTCATCGCCAACACCAGCGATGTGCATTTGCATGACCGGGGCTGCTCCCTCAAAGCGATGCGTCGCGATCTGGTCAAACAGATCCATCTTTACGGCGAACTGCACCGCTTCATCCCCGAGGTCGCCAGCCTGATCGGCGTGCGCATCGCCGAGGTACCGGTCAACGACCGTCCCCGCCGGATCGGTCAGTCCAAGTACGGCGCCCTCTCCCGCACCCCACGCGTCATCCTCGATCTGCTGACTGTCTCTTTCCTGCTCAGCTTTTCCGGCCGCCCTATGCGGCTCTTTGGCGGAGCGGGAATGGTGAGCAGTGGTCTGGGGATCGGCGTCCTCGCCTATCTGGCGGGCGCCAAGATTTTCAACGGCCTGCGCTACGGAGAAGAGGGCTTCCGCGCCTTCCGCATCGGGACGAACCCCTGGACGATGCTGGCCATCCTGCTGACCGTGCTGGGCGTCCAGTTCCTGATGATGGGACTGCTGGGTGAACTGCTCACCCGCACCTACCACGAGGCCCAGAACAAACCGATCTATTTCGTGCGCCGCGTCTGGGGACCACCCCAACCAAGCCCACAGGAGGAAACGTGAGCCGTGTGCTAGTCATCGGTATTGACGGCGGAACATTCGACCTGGTCCATCCCTGGGCCGAGGCCGGCGCCCTGCCCCACCTGGCCCGCCTGATGGCCGAGGGCGTCCACGGACCACTGGAATCCAC
>DSDT01000163.1 GCA_011048615.1 Chloroflexota bacterium
ACGTTCTCCGACCTCGCCGGCGTGAGATCAATAGACCTCTCACGCCCCTTCTCGGTCGCCTTCATCTTCCTGGGGATCGCGCTGCCGTATCTGATCGCCTCGCTGGTCATCGGCTCGACGGCCAAGACCGCTTTGCAGATGGTGGACGAGGTGCGGCGGCAATTTCAGACCATCAAGGGGTTGTTGGCGGGAAAAGTCAAACCGGATTATGCCGCGTGTGTGGACATTGCCACTCGCAACGCGCTGCGGGAGATGCTGCTGCCGGGGATGATCAGCGTCGTCGCGCCGCTGGCAGTGGGACTCGTCTTTGGCGGGTGGGCATTGGGGGCGTTGTTGATCGGCGCGGTAGCCAGCGCGGCGCTCCTGGGGCCGTTTTTCAACAATGTGGGGACGGCTTTTGACAACGCCAAAAAAGTCATCGAAGAGCAGGGCAGAAAAGGATCGTTTCAGCACCAGGCTGCGGTGGTGGGCGACACAGTCGGCGATCCGTTGAAGGACGTCGCCGGGCCGTCGCTGCTCATCTTTATGAAACTGATCGGCATGGCGGCGCTGTTGGTCGCTGACTTTGTCCAGTAGCCAACGCGCTGACTCACACGTGATTCCCCGGCAGCGGCACCTCGAGGTATGGGTGGAAATAGACCTGTTGACGTATCGAGGCGGGGGCATCAGCGGTTGGGCTATTTGCGTATTGCATCTGGTGTGATATACTACGCCTGGTCAAACAAGCTCTGGTGATCCCGTGTGAGGATGGGTGAGTGCAGGGAGGGACTTGCGGGCTTGAGATATCCCGGCCAACGTATCGAGGAGGGATGAGCCATGAACGTGACCTGTGTGGTTGACAATACCGTCCAGCGCCGTTCCCAGTTCTGGGGTGAGCATGGCGTGGCGTTCTTGATCGAGACGGAGGCCGGGCGCGTGCTCTTTGATACCGGTCAGAGCGGCACCGTGCTGCTGCACAATCTGGAGGTGCTGGGTGTGGACCCGGCGACGCTGGATGCGTTGGCTATCAGCCACGCCCACTACGATCATACCGGCGGTCTGGCGGCACTGCTGGAGCAGGTTCGGCCTGGCCTCCCCCTCTATGCCAGCCCCGATCTGTTCCGCGAGCGGTTCTCGCAACGGGAGGAACAATTACAGAGCATTGGTCTTTCTCTCACGCGAGAGGATTTGGACGCGCGCTTGGCGCTCAAGTTGAGCGCCGGATCGCAAGAGATCCTCCCGGGCATCTGGACGACGGGCGAGATCAGGTCGCGCCTGGAGCCGGAGGGGCGCAGTGCCTGCCATTGGATGCGCGAGGGGGAAGCCCTTGTCCCTGATTCCTACCGCGATGATATGGCGCTGGTTCTGGAGATGGACGGCCGGCTGATGGTGCTCTGTGGTTGCTGCCACGCCGGTTTGCTCAACACATTGGCGCACGTACAGCGCACGTTCGAATGCCCCATCGTGACTATCGCCGGCGGTCTGCATCTGACCGGTGCTACTGGAGACCATTTGAAACGCGTCGGCGAGGTGCTGGTCGAGATGGAATCCGTGCAGCGCATGCATCCGAATCACTGCACCGGCGAAGTGGCCTTTGTCGCCTTGACGCTGGCCCTTGGCCCGGCCATGGTGAATCCCTGCCCAGTGGGGACGGTCATCGGGTTTTGAGTACGCTGACTTTTGGATTGAGATTATGATACGCGACCCCAAATTGGAAGAGACTGCGGATGGCGGGTGTTCGATAGTCTATCGAGCGATCGGCCACGTGGAGAACGAGTTCGACGAGCCGGCGCCGCCGTCCGAAATACGGGCGGTCGAGTCCCGGATCGTCCTCGATTTGTCTCTGACAGAGGGATTGAAGGGATTGGAGCCGGGTCGTCAGGTGATGGTGGTCTTTTGCTTTCACCGTTCTCAGGGCTTTGACTTGCTTCAGCATCCCCGGGGCGATAGGAGCCGTCCTCGACGCGGGGTCTTTGCCCTGCGCAGCCCGCGCCGTCCCAATCCCATCGGCGTCACCATGGTAGACCTGGTGGCTATTGAGGGGAATGTGCTGTACGTGCAGGGGCTGGACGCGATCAATGGCACGCCGGTGTTGGATCTCAAGCCGGCGTGATTCTGTTTCTTGGCCTCGAAACCAGTACATTCCAAGACAAGATCAAGGAGGTATGATGCCTGAAAAATTGACGACAGAGGAGCTTTTGGCCAAAGCCAAGAAGCCCGCCCAAGACGCGATGCGCATGCATCCATTCTATCGGGGCAAGATCCAGACAGCGCCCAAGTGTGTCGTCCGGGGTCTGGATGATTTTTCCATCTGGTACACGCCTGGCGTGGCCGCGCCCTGCCGTGCCATCCACGAGGACGCGGAACAGGTCTACGAGCACACCAACAAGGGGAACACGGTAGCCGTCGTCTCTGATGGCACCCGGGTGTTGGGGTTGGGCGACATCGGCCCGCTTGCCGGGATGCCGGTGATGGAGGGGAAGGCGCTGATTTTCAAGTACCTGGGAGGCGTGGATGCGGTCCCGATCTGCCTGGATACCAAGGACCCGTACCGGATCATCCTGGCCGTCAAATGGATGCAGCCCTCCTTTGGCGGGATCAATCTGGAGGATATATCGCAGCCCAAGTGCTTCCGTGTGCTGGATATGTTGCGCACCGATCCCGAGATCCATATCCCGGTCTGGCACGACGATCAGCAGGGGACGGCGACCGTCATCCTGGCCGGGGTGATCAACGCGTTGAAAGTGGTGGGCAAAAAGATGAACGATGCCACATTCGCCGTGATCGGTACGGGCGCGGCCAACATCGCTACGATACGGTTGCTCCTGGCGTCGGGCGTGCCGTTCGGCCACATCATCGCCTGTGATAGCAGGGGGATCTTGCACCCGGAGCGGAATGACGTTCGACAGCGCCGGATCGAGTTTGTGGACAAGTGGCGCATCTGCGAGCATAGTAACGCCGAGGGACGGCAGGGCGATGTCGGGGAGGCCATGCGCGGGGCGGACATCTGTATCGCGGCCAGCAAACCCGGTCCAGGAACCATTTTGCCGGAATGGGTGAAATCTATGGCCGATGAAGCTATTGTCTTTGCGTGCGCCAATCCCATTCCCGAGATCTGGCCGTGGGAGGCGAAGGAGGCTGGGGCGCGCATCGTGGGCACAGGGCGCAGCGACTTTGCCAATCAGATCAATAACTCGCTGTGCTTTCCGGCCATTTTTCGGGGAGGGCTGGACGTGCGAGCGAGGACGATCACCGATGAAATGGCTATCGCCGCCGCCGAGGAGCTGGCGCGCTGCGCCGAGGAAAAGGGTCTCGGCGAGGAAAATATCGTGCCCAAGATGAGCGAGTGGGAGGTCTTCCCCCGTGAGGCGGTGGCTGTGGCGATGAAGGCCCAGGAGCAGGGAGTGGCGCGCTTGAGCCTATCGCGGGATGAATTGCTCAGCCAGGCAACGGCCATCATCAAGCAAGCCCAAGATATGACCCACTTTTTGATGGACAAGGAACTGATACCGCCGTTACCAGCGGAGTGGTCCGAATAGGGTAGCGCAGGAAAAGGAGATATGACCATGTATGATCTAATCGTCATCGGTGGAGGGCCGGCTGGGATTACAGCGGCGGCTATGGGCATTAACCAGCGATTGGAGACGTTGATTATCGCCGCTTGCTGGGGTGGACAGACTAGTTATGCGATGCATTTGGAGGATGTGGAAGGGCGCGAGATTCTCACTGGTGAAACGCTGTTGGAGGCATTTCGGCGGCAGTTGGATTACCTGGATTTCGTGCGTCGTTTCGATCGGGTGAGCCGGGTGATGCCGGAGGAGGGGCATTTTGTGGTTCAGACCGAGACGGGCGATTGTTTCGAGAGTCAATCGCTGGTCATCGCCACCGGAGCCAAGCCTCAACAGTTGAATGTACCAGGCGAGGTGCGACTGGCGGGACGAGGTCTGAGCTACTCGGCGACGGCCCATTCGGGCTTGTTCCTGGGTAAGGACGTGGCCGTGATTGGCAGTCGGCGGTATGCTCAGTGCGCCACAGCCGACCTGGCTCGCAAAGCCTACCGGGTCTATCTGCTGGCCCCGGAACCGCTTTCCAATACCCCCCTGGCTCACAAGCTCCGCCAGATGGAGAATGTCGAGATCATGGAAAATGTGACGGTTGAGGAAGTGAAGGGGGAACAGTTCGTCGAGCGGATCACGTTCAGTCTGGAGGATGGCGAGCAGCGAGAGGTCCCGGTGTCCGGGGTGTTCGTCAAGCTGCCCCGCACGCCCAACTCTGAGCTGGTGCAGGACTGGGTGGATTGTGACCGCGCTGGGCGGATTATCGTGGATGTCAACTGTGCTACCAACTGGCCGGGTGTTTTCGCGGCTGGTGATGTGACCTACGTCTCGGAGCAGGCATTGATCCACATCGGTGAGGGGGCCAAGGCGGCGATCTCGGCGTATCGTTATTTGCTGATGTGTTGAGTTGTATGGTGAAAATGCCACGGTGAAATCGGGTGAATCGAAACCCGCTACTTTTCTGGCATGGTACACATCCAGGATGGGACTTCACATCAGATTCTTTAGCAGGCCGTTGATGTATTTGGAGTTGCGCTGGCAACGCACGGGGAACCAAGTGGCAATCTCGTGCAGCCTGCGAGCGTGATGTTGTGATGTTTTGATCTCGATCACCACCATATCGGTGATGGGTAGGGGTATGCGCGGGCTGAACCGTGGGGTCAGTCGTTGGTCGTAGGCCACCTGATCATAGTCCAACGTGATGCGGATATTCCCATCCGGGGTGACGTAATACTCGCGCTGGTACCCGGTGAATAGGGTAGGCTGCTCGATGGTTTGCAGCAGCACCCGCCAGTCCAGCTCCACCTGGGCTCGGATGGCAGCCAAAACCTGAGGCCATGGCGCCGTCAGGTCCAAGGGACGTGGTAAGGGGTACTGTCGTTTGCTACCCAACTGATTCACCCTGCGCTTTAGCTCTATGACGGGAGGCGTGTCGGCCCATTGGTCGCCGTACCAGCGCAGGCGTAGTTTTTGCCGCTGGTACACCCCGGCCAGGTGGTCGTTCAAGTTGTTCAACTGGCGGGTGTCCAGATATAGGCTGCTGACCCAGCGCGGTGGATAGGCCACGTTGAAACCGGCCGGGTGGGTCCTGACCCAGGATCGAGCTTGTGACAATCGGTGGGCAGGGCAAGGCAGTTTGATTTCGTATCGCCAGCCGCCAGCCATTATCCCCCGAACGTACTTTCCTGTTCTACGAAACTGAATTCGCACGCTGGAAATTGGGTGGCCAGATTGTCCATCAAGGCGACAAGGATATCGTCGCCAGGGGATGGGATCAGATAGGTTGCCTGCATGGTCGACTCGCTGCGGTCCAAGCGGCGCAGGGTCGTGGATTGGACGTGCTGGCGCAGCAGCCCGTTAATCTCGGAGAAGGCGCCGTGCTGCGCTGGAGTCAGGATGTTGAGGTAAAGGTTGCTGCGGGTGGGACGGGGCATCACCAGGGTGCGGGCGAACAGATAGGTCATGATGACTATCATAGCCAACATGATTGGTACATGCTGTTCGGCGCCGATTCCCAGTCCAATGGCGATGGACATGAACAGGTAGAGCAGTTCCTCCGGCTCTTTGATGGCCGTCCGAAAGCGGACGATGGAGAGCGTCCCCACAAGGCCCAGCGACAGCGCCACCGACAACTTGACGATGGAGATGACCAGCACCGTCGTCAAAGTCAGCAGGGGCAGCGTTTGTGCAAACTTGGCGCGGTTCGATAGGGACTTGCCGTAGCGCGTGTAGAACCACGCCAGTATGCTGGATAGCAAGATGCTCAGAAAGAGATTGACCATCAGCATAGTGATCGGAATAGGGACTGATCTGGCAATATCAAAAGCGTTGTCCATTGTACCTCCTCGTTTTGAACACGGATGGGCAGGATTTACGGATCATTCGTCGGGAGTGCGCAGTTCGTTGGCGCCGCCCGTGCGACAGAGAATCGTGAAAACCCGCCAGTCCGCTGAGCAGCGGCGGCGCGACGCAGAGCCCCAGGGCGGAGACCATTTTTCGGTGCGGGTTTCGTGGGTGTGATGCCCTGTATTATACGGATGGGTGGGATGGTGTCAACCGCGCCCAGGGTGTTGGCGTCGGGTGTGAATTCGGTTTGCCATGCTCAACTCGATTGGGTATAATAGGCGGCAGGAGTGAACAGAGACAGGTTATGGGATCCTACCCACTATATCAAATCCACAAAAGGAGAAGTGACAATGAAAATAGATGCTAACGCGCGCTATGCCGAGTCCCACGAGTGGGCTAGATGGGATGGGGATGAGATCGTCTGTGGTATCAGCGACCACGCTCAAGAATCCCTGTCCGATGTGGTCTACGTGGAACTGCCAGAGGTGGGAGACGTCTGTGACCGGAACGATTCGTTCGGGGTCGTCGAATCGGTCAAGGCGGCCTCAGACCTCTACATGCCGATGGGCGGCGAGGTGACGGCAGTGAACGAAGAGTTGGAGGAAGCCCCCGAATTGATCAACCAGGAACCGTACGATGCCGGCTGGATCATTCGCTTTACCCCTTCAGAGCCTGCCGAATTTGATGACTTGATGGATGCCGAGGCTTACGAGGCGTTCCTGGCTGAAGAAGAGGAATAGGAATGTACGAGACGGTAGATAGATGGTCATGTTTCAGACTTGCCTATCCGGATAGGGGGTGACTGGTGCCATATATTCCTCATTCTAACGCGGATCGAGAGGCCATGCTGGCTGCGATTGGCGTCCGATCCATCGAAGAGTTGTTCGAAGCTGTGCCCGAGTTCGCCCGGTTCCCCGAGTTGGACCTCCCACCGGCGCTTTCAGAGATGGAGGTGCGGTGGGAGATGGAGATGCTGGCCGACGCCAACCTGACGGCGGATGGGCCTTGCTTTCTGGGGGCTGGGGCGTATCGCCACTTTGTTCCGTCCGTGGTGGACGCCGTCATCAGTCGAGGCGAATTCTACACGGCGTATACCCCTTACCAGCCAGAGGTCAGCCAGGGCACGCTGCAGGCCATTTTCGAGTACCAGAGCATGATCTGTGCCCTCACTGGCATGGAGGCCTCCAACGCCTCGCACTATGACGGCGCGACGGCCACTGCCGAGGCGGTCATCACCGCTATAAACGTCCATCGTATGAAGCGCCACAAGGTGATCCTCTCGCCCTTCGTCCACCCCGAAAACCGGGCGGTGGTGCGCACCTATACCCAGGGCATGGGCTTGAGGGTGGTGGGGGACGATGTGGGCGAAGCAGCGCAGTTGATGGATCTGCTGGACGAGGACACGGCCTGTGTCATCGTCCAATACCCGGACTTTATGGGGCGCATCGAGGACCTGACACCTCTGGCCGAGGCGGTCCACGCGGTGGGAGCGCTGCTGATCGTCGTGGCCGATCCCATCGCGCTGGGGCTGTTGACGCCGCCGGGGTCGTTCGGGGCAGATATCGTGGTGGGCGAGGGACAGGGGATGGGGGCCGGCCTCAATTTTGGCGGGCCGTACCTGGGCTTTTTCGCCACCCGTGACAAGTATGTGCGCAAGATGGCGGGCCGGCTGGTGGGCCAGACGGTAGATGTCGAGGGAACCCGAGGGTTCGTGCTGACTCTGTCCACCCGCGAGCAGCACATCCGCCGTGAGAAGGCCACGTCCAACATCTGCACCAACCAGGGATTGATCGCGTTGGCAGCAGCGGTCTATATGGCCGCTCTGGGCCGCTGTGGGATGCGCCAGGTGGCGGAACTGTGTTACCACAAGGCCCATTACGCGCAGCAGCGGATTGTCGCCCTCGAGGGATTCTCTCCCGTGGATGATCGCCCGTTCTTCAAAGAGTTTGCCGTGCGATGCCCCCGTCCGGTAAAAGAGGTCAACGCTCACCTATTGGAGGAGTGGGGGATCATCGGCGGCTACGATCTGGGGCAGGTGTATGCCGCTTGGGAAGGGTGTCTGCTCCTCTGTGTGACAGAGATGAATTCGCGCGAGGAGATTGACGTACTGGTGGAAGCTCTGCAGGAGGTGGCATCGTGACCGAACCCTTGATCTTTGAACTATCCAGTCCTGGACGATGTGCGGCCGTGCTGCCAGCCCTGGACGTGCCAGCCAGCGAGCTGCCGGCCGGGTTGGTGCGCGAGGACCTGCCGCTGCCAGAAGTCAGCGAGTTGGACCTGGTCCGTCACTATACGCACCTTTCCCAGATGAACTATGCAGTGGACGTGGGGTACTATCCCCTCGGCTCCTGCACCATGAAGTACAATCCCAAGATCAACGAAGACCTGTGCCGCTTGCCCGGTTTCGCCCGTCTGCATCCCTATCAAGACGAGGAACTGGTGCAGGGGGCGCTCTTTGTGATGTACTTTTTGCAAGAGTTCCTCAAAGAGATCGGCGGGTTCGCGGCCGTCAGTTTGCAGCCAGCGGCTGGGGCACACGGTGAGTTGACCGGCGTGTTGATGATGCGGGCCTACCAACTGGATCGGGGGGAGGCGCAGCGGAACGTGATCCTGGTCCCCGACTCGGCTCACGGCACCAACCCGGCCACCACGACGATGAGCGGCCTCGACGTGATCGAGATTCCCTCCGACGAGCGAGGGAACGTCGATCTGAGAGCTCTCGGGACAGCCTGCCAGGAACACGGGGAGCGGCTGGTGGGCATGATGCTCACCAATCCGAACACCCTGGGCCTCTTTGACGAGCACGTGCAAGAGATCACCGACCTGGTGCACGAGCACGGCGGGTTGATGTACGGCGACGGCGCGAATATGAACGCCCTGCTGGGCATCGCCCGGCCCGGTGACCTGGGGTTCGACGTCCTCCACTATAACCTGCACAAGACGTTCAGCACGCCCCACGGTGGCGGTGGACCGGGGTCAGGGCCGGTGGGGGCATCGGAGCGGCTGGCCGATTTCCTGCCCGCGCCCATTGTGACCCGGGACCCTGTCCGCACGGACGGCGACGAAGTGTTCTACACGTTTACCGATCCCCCCAAGTCCATTGGTCGGGTCAAGTCGTTCTACGGCCAGTTTGGCGTGATGGCACGGGCCTACACCTACATCCGTATGCTGGGCGCCGCCGGGCTGAGGCGCGTGGCCGAATACGCGGTGCTGAACGCCAATTACTTGATGAGCCGGATCAAGGAAACCTACCCGGTGCCCTACGACCGCGTCTGCATGCACGAGTTTGTCTGCGAGGGTCACTTTTCCGACGCGCCCGATGTGCACGCCCTGGATATTTCCAAGCGGCTGATTGATTACGGCTTTCACCCGCCCACCAACTATTTCCCCCTCATCGTCCCCGAGGCGCTGATGATCGAGCCGACGGAGACGGAGAGCAAGGAAACGCTGGATCGGTTCGCCGATGCGCTGCTGCGCATTGCCGAGGAAGCCCGCGACGACTCGGACCTGCTCCACGAAGCGCCTCACCGGGCCCCGGTGCGCCGGCTGGACGAGGTGCAGGCGGCCAAGGAGTTGATCCTGCGCTGGGAACCTTCTTGATGCCGTGTAGCAAGTGATGACTTTCGGCAGCCTGTTCTGTTAGCAAGGTGCGACGCAC
>DSDT01000346.1 GCA_011048615.1 Chloroflexota bacterium
GCGAGCGCGTACCTATCTGCACTTTCCGCTGGATGTGTTCCCTCCGGGGACCGAGATCGTGCGCGTCACGCTGCACGCTTACGTGGACGGCAGTTCCAACCTGGGAGAGACGAAATTGGGCGTCTACCGGGTCCTCGAATCGTGGCAGGAGGATGGATGGGAGAGCGACCCGGCCACCTGGCCCGCTCTGCTCACCTCCCCCATCGCGGTGACGACGGTTCGGCTGACGGTGATCACCCCGACAGTGCCGGTGACCATTCCCACTTCTACCCCGGTCCCCACGCCTACCCCCACCGTCACATCTACCCCCACGCCCACTGTGGGGGCATCGCCGCCGGCCACGACCACTCCCAGTTCCCCTTTACCCACGCCGACCCAGTCTAGACCCCTTGGACCGGCCATTCCCCTTCAGCAGACGGCCAAGATGTGGATCTCGTGGGATGTCACCGTGTTGGTGCGGGCCTGGCTGGAAGGAGAGTCACCGGACGATGGCCTGGCCCTGGCGTCCGCGCCGGACCCCAACGCGTCACCAGAAGTGGCAGGCAACCTGCTAGTCGCGCGCTGGCTTGAGGTGGGGGATTTCAACACCCGCCCATACCTCATCGCCGAGTACATCCTCCAGCCGGTCACTCCCACACCGACCCAGCCCGCGTCTCCCCTGGCCTCCCCGACGGCCGTGCCGGTCCTTCCCCCGGCCGGGAGCGCGGCGCGGGACGAGTTCTGGGGGCTCGTGCTGCTCGGTGTTCTGCTGCTCTTGGTGGGGTTGAGTCAACTGCGCGACGAAAAAATCGTTTCTCGGTCGGGTGATGGGACGTAGGCGCGGTTTCCATACCGCTGCGCGACGAAAAAATCGTTTCTCGGTCGGGTGATGGGACGTAGGCGCGGTTTCCATACCGCGCGGCTACGGCGACAGGCGTTCCAGTGTGCGATCCAGCCAGGCCAATTCAGCCGCCGCTGCCGCCAGGCCGTAATCGAAAGCCAATTGCCGGCCCAGCGCAGTGTTCTCCTCGGACCTGGCGACTTTTTCTAACTTTGGGCGACGAGCAGCGACCTCGGAGCGCCGCTGTTGGAGATAGGCGACCAGGCCGTGGTGGGACAGATTGCCAGCCAACATCAGGCGCATCAGGAATTCTTTGAGCGAAATGCCCGGCTCGACTGGTTGGTCAAGCCAGGCTTGCAAGGCCTGTTGGCCGGCTAAAGTGATGGAATAGACTTTTCGAGATGGGCGTTCCTCGTTGTGAGCGACGCTCACGTCAACCAATCCATCTTTCAGCAGGGTGTGCAGGGTGGGGTAGACGCTGCCAAAACTGGGACTGCCGATCAGCCAGTCGAGTCTCTGCAGCAGACGTTTGATGTCATAGCCTGCCATAGGCCGTTGAGTCAATAATCCCAGGATAAAATATCGAAAGCTCACACGAGCACCTCTTGTATCAGTTCAAAAAGTCCAGTGATGAGGACGGAGCAGCACTCGATCTGGTGTGCTCGATCGTGGGTGTCATCACTCTGTGAAAAGTATCGCAACATATATCTTTTAGATATATATTGCTATGATATATTATACCGGGAAAGACGCCAGGTGTCAAGTACAGCTTTGACTACCTCATTCACGCCGATATGGTATAATAGACGATCGAAATGAACCTACGCATCGCGATGTTGAGTGTGCATACCTGTCCGTTGGCGACGCTGGGGGGCAAGGAGACGGGGGGGATGAACGTCTATGTACGGGACCTCTCCCGCGAGTTGGCCCGCCGGGGTCATCGCGTGGATGTCTATACCCGCTCTCAGGACTCGAGCGTGCCCCGCGTGGACGGGAATGGCCTGGGGAGGGGGGCGCGGGTGATCCACCTGCCCGCCGGTCCGGAGCAGCCCTACAACAAGCATCTGGTCTACAATCATCTGCCCGAGTTCGTGGATGGCGTGCTGACTCAGGCGGAGGAAGACGACATCCGTTACAACGTGTTGCACAGCCATTACTGGCTCTCTGGTGTGGTGGCACAGGAGTTGCGCGAGCGGTGGGGGGCGCCCATCGTGCACATGTTCCATACCCTGGGCGAGATGAAGAACGCTGTGGCTCAACGCGCTGAGGAGCGAGAACCGCCCTTTCGGATCAGGATCGAGAGGGAGATTGTCCAGTTCGCCGATGCCCTGGTCGCTGCGACGCCGGTGGAGGAGGAACAGTTGACGCGTCTCTATGGGGCCGACCCAGGCCGGATTCACGTCATCTCGCCGGGAGTGGATACGGCGCTCTTTCATCCTATTCCGGCGACGTACGCCAAGGAACGGATCGGATTATGGCCTGATTCGTGCATGATCCTCTTTGTGGGACGGATCGAACCGCTCAAAGGGATTGATAACTTGCTGCAAGCGATTGCTCGAATCGGAGACCAGCGACCGGCGCTGCGTCGGGGGCTGTGTGTCCCCATCATCGGCGGCGACCCGGATCGCATCCGCCAGGATGACGAGATGGTGCGCCTCCAGGAGCTGCGCGAGGAGTTGGGGATCGAGGATGTGGTCACGTTTTTGGGGGCCAGAGACCAGGATACGTTGCAGTACTATTACTCGGCGGCCGAGGTGGTGGTGATGCCCTCCGATTACGAGAGCTTTGGCATGGTCGCCTTGGAGGCGATGGCGTGTGGCACGCCGGTGGTCGCTTCGGACGTAGGTGGACTCGCCTTTCTGGTCAAAGATGGCCGCACAGGTTACCGCGTTCCGGCTCGCGACCCGGACGCGCTGGCGGATCGGATTGTGCACTTGCTGACCGATGAGGTGCTGCGCCGGCGCATCGGTCAGCGGGCGGCTTGCTGGGCAGAATCCTATAGTTGGTCCCTCATCGCCGATCAGATAGAAGCGCTGTATGGGGAGATGATCACCTCTTCCCCTGTCACCCGAGGCAAGACCGCCTTGGACCGCCAGCATCCTGCTGGCATTGAGGACCCTATTTCGGCAGGCTGCCCGGGGTAGGAGGATAGCGGTCAAAAAAGTCCTGGCTGCAATCGTCCGTGTCCCGCTCTGGGGGACGGCGCTCCAGTGAATGACCTTGACCGCTGACACCCGGGTGGGGAATCACGCCGGGAAAGCTGCCGCTGCCATACGTCACCACATCAACGACGGCGGTGGTATCGTCCAACAGTAGAACCTCGTCCCCCTCGTTGCCCAGCGCCAGGCCAAATCCGTCCCACGAACCGGCTCGCACCATGTTCGGCACGGCGGGGTTATCCCGGTAGGGATCAATGAGGAATTCATAGTCCGGCGTAAAGCTGACATCGTTCGCCTGCTGGGCCACGACGATCACACCGCCCGCCAGCAGCACGGCCCCGCCCGGGAAGCGATACAGTCCGCTGCCGTACTCTCCGGCCGGCCCCACGTCGCCCAGGTACCACCCGGCAATGTTCACGTTCTCGGCCGTGGGATTATAGATCTCGATCCACTCTTTACCGGTGTCCTCGCCGCTGGGGTTGTACAGCACCTCGCTGATCATCAGGTGGGTCAGCGGCGGCTGGTGCTGCCAGTCGTGCTCGAACACGGCGTACAAATAGTCAAAGAGAGGGGTCGAACGAACCTGCAGCGCCATTTCTCGGTTGATCTTGTTGGACGTTTCGCTCCCATTGATGCTGCCCACGTGGACGTACTGTCCATCCGCTCCGAGATCGACCAGCACCATCTTGTTGTGGATGCCATAAGCGGTGGGATCGCCCAGGTGGGCGCTGAGGTTCAGCCTTTCCGCCTGGGCGATGGCGTTGACGTAGGCGGCAGCCTCGACGTTGTTGGTCAACGAGAACTGCTGGATGCCAAAGTTGCCTCCGTTGAGGAGGATGCGCACGGCGGCACCCCGCCGGGCGGCCGCGATGTACGCCTCCAGGCGCAAGTTGGGGGCCGTGGTGACGCTCCCCCAGTGGGGATATTCGTACAACTGCTCGACATAGACCCCATCCCCGGCCCCGGCTCGACCGACCAGCCCCAGCAGCGCGTCGCTCTGGCGCAAGGCAGATTCGGGCGCGGTCACCAACTCGAACCAGTCGCCGCTGGTCGTCAGCGTGGAGGAGAACTGGACGGTGTAGGTCGTCCAGTCTGTGCCGGGGTCGGGGATGAAACCGACGGGCGGTGGGCCGTAGCCCAATGGGTTATCTGGCCCCCACGCGCTCACGTCGGTGTGGTGATCGGGGTCGCAGTCGGCCTGAAAGATCTCTACCGCCCGCCCCACGATCTCGGGGGCGTCGGTGACCAGGACCGCGCCCCGTGAACCGCCGGAACCGTTCCGCTTGTCGTCGTCCGGTAGACCGCTGTAGGTCAGGTTTTGCGATCCCACCAGCAACCGCTTCCGGTCCACGATGATGAACTTGGCGTGCAGGTAGGTGTACCGGTCGTATATCTTGAGGGTGTCGGAGGTGACCATAAAATAGCACTGGCCGCGTGGGGTGGCGTGTAACTGCTGGCAGGCCCACAGTTCTTGATCCTCCACGCCGCCGACGGGACCGCCCTCCAGCAGTACGGTGACGCTGACTCCCTGCCGGGCCTGTTGCACCAGCTCCCCCACCAGCTCATAGTGTTCCAACGTGTAGACCTCCATCTCGATCCGTTCCCGGGCCGAACGGATGGTGTCCACCACCAACTGGTAGGCGTTATCCGGAGCCACACCGATGGTGACGGCGCCGCTGGCGCCCACCGCGGGATGAAAGAACTGTTCCAGATCCCAGCCGGGGTAGCGGACCCGCCGTCCTACCCAGGGGTCGGTGGTGGATTGGGCCCAGTCGGCGGCGGTGTCGGTGTCGCCGGCCGGCCGGCCGGTCTCTTCGTCCAGGATGCGGTAGAGCACCTGGCCCTCCAGGGCAAAGTTAGCGCCGTGGTAGGGCTGCACCGCCGGTCCTTCCCAACCGGGTATGGTCACGTCCCCGCCTCTAAAGACCAGGGCGTCTTGAACGGTACCGGTCGCAGCCAGGAGGGCGACCTCGTCGCCGGTGTTGGCCAGGGCTGGCCAGCCAGAGAGCACATAGTCGGCCTCGAAGCCGAAGGAGGCGGCGAAATCGGCCCCGCTGCGGGCCAGCCAGAGCCGCTGGTGGGGTTGGATGTTTACTGCGGGCAGATCGGCGCAGGACCAGTCGGCGAGGCCCATCTTGCACAGCCTCCAACCGGTCAGGTCCACCGCCCGGTCCCCCCCGTTGAGCAGTTGGACCGCTTCGTCATAGTCGTTGGGCCTCAAGCCGTCGTAGAGCACCGTCTCGATGACGACCCAATAGCGGGGCGCGGTGTAATTTCGCAGCACCAGGGGCAAGTAGACTTTGGGGCCGCTGCTCACGACTGACGTCCAGGCGGCGTGGTTGTCCTCGGTATTCGTCTCGAAGGCGGTGGTGGTGGCGGTGACGTGGTTCGTGATGGCGGTGAAGGAGAGGACCGCCGTCCCGGCCACCTGCCCGGTGATGATGATGGTGTGGCTGGCGCCGACGGCCACCCGGTCCGCCTCCCAAGCCAGGGTGCGCCCCCGGCGCGTGAAGGAGAGCGAGCTGCTCTGGGCGGTGAAATCCACGGCCAGGGGGAGGGTGTCGGTGACCAGCACTTGGGTGGCGGTGGCTTGTCCGGTGTTCGCCAGGGTGATCTGGTAGACGATGGGGTGGTTGATGTAGACGCTGGGCGGGCCGGTTTTGGCGACCACCAGGTCGGCGATCTGTTCCAGCGGCGGTCGGTAGCACGAGTTCTGGGTACCCGGCGTGCCGTTGATGGGCTTGTTGGCGGCGTCCAGCCCATTACGAGTGAGGCCGTCATTGGTGCACCAGTTGGCGTCGGCGTCGGGGGCGGTGGGGGTGATGCGCTCCATCGTGCGGCGAGGGATGTCGCTGTCTCCACCGGCCCAGCCGCCGTCGTAACCACGTTCGATGTTGGCGGTATCTATCACCACGCCGCTCCGGTCGGTCAGGGTGATGGCCTCGCCGTCGTTGCGCAGGTTGCCGCCCAAGGTCTGGTCAATCTGCGGGACTGGCCCGCTAAAGACGGTCGTGTCCCGGGCCAGGAGGTAGTAGCCCTGGGCCGGGACCATCCCCTCCAGCGTCGCCAGAACCCCGTCGTGGTCCCGCAGCGTCCAGCCGTGCAGGTCCAGTGCGTGCTTGGTGGTGTTGTGGAGCTCGATCCACTCGTGGTTGGCATAGGCGTCGGTGCCCATCCACGCCACCTCGTTGATGACCACGTCCAGGGGGGCGGAGGCGACGAGCACGGTGGTGGACCAGACGGCAGTAGAGGCTGCCTCGCTGGCAGTGGTGGTGGCGGTGACGACGTTGACGAGGGGGGTGACGGCGGCGGCGCTCAGGCGGGCGGTGAGGGTGATGGCGTGGACGGCGTCCGTCGTCACGTCGCCGGCCTCCCAGACCAACCGATTGCCTGCCACGGTGGCGGTGAAGGGGCTGGACTGGGTGATCAGGTCCAGGCCTGCGGGGAGGGTGTCGGTGAGCCGCACGCCGGGGGCGGTCGCGCTGCCGGTGTTGGCGAGGGTGATGAGGTAGGTGATGGCGTCCCCTGTCATAGCCGTGGCGGGCCCGGTCTTGGCGACCGCGAGATGAGGCTGGCCGGGGAGCAGCACTGTCGTCTGCCAGGCGGTGGTGTTGTTGGCCGTGTTGGTCTCGCTGGCGGTGGTAGTGGCGGTGACGACGTTGACGAGGGGGGTGACGGCGGCGTCGCTCAGTTGGGCGGTGATGGTGATCGCGTGGACGGCGCTCGCGGCCATGTCGCCGACCTCCCAGGCCAACCGGTTGCCCGCCACGGTGGCGGTGAAAGGGCTGGACTGGGCGATCAGGTCCAGGCCTGCGGGGAGGGTGTCGGTGAGCCGCACGTTGGAGGCAACCGCGCTGCCGGTGTTGGCGAGGGTGATGAGGTAAGTGATGACATCCCCTGCCATGGCTGTGGCGGCCCCGGTCTTGGCGACCGCGAGGTCAGCGACCGGTTCGGAGCCGCCGATGCGCTGAAAGCTGGCGTCGTCGAAATAGGCTGTCCCGGCGATTCCATTGACCACCCGGACGTAGAAGCAGGCCTTGGCCGAGTTGGCTGTGAGAGGGGCCGTGATCGGGCCGGTAGTCAGAAAGCGATAGTCGGGATCGTCGGTGGTGAGCATAGCGGTCGAGTCGACGCTGGAGAGGGCCGTGCCGCTGCCATCGGCGGAGGCGTACCATCGCAGGCGCAGAAACGCTTCGCTCAAGTTGGGGTCGTTCTCGCGAATCCAGCCCGAAAATTGATAGGTCGAGCCGCCGGTCACGGTGATGGTCTGGTAGACGTATTTCAGGCCATTCGCCGTCGTGGTGGTCAGCACGCCCGCGTGAGCCCCGCTGTGTACCGGCCCCGATGCCTGGGCGAGGGTGCCGCCCCATCTTTCCCAGTAGTCGGGGATCCCCCCGGTGGCGGTCTCGAAGCCGGGATTCTGCAAACATTCGGTATCGAGGGGCAGCCTGGCTGCCTGGACAGCCTCCTCCAACTCGCCCAACAGTGTAGTGGTCATCAGGATGCCCAGCAGTATGGGGATGGTTAACCAGAGCGTGCGCTTCATGCGTCGGTCTCCTTTCCCACTTGTTCTATGCGACTTCCGGTTCCTGGGTTTCGGCGATCACGTCGGCCTGGCGGCGAGCTTCCAGCGGGGGTGTCTGCGGGTGAGAGCGGCCCTTTTGCCAGACGTAGGCTCCGCTCGACGCCAGCAGGGGGAGCGCCACCGCTGTCAGCAGGAAAATCGTCGGATTCAGCCGGGGAGCGGCCGAGAACCGGTCCAGGTTGAATAGAATGAGGGCCACAGCGGTCCAGACGGTGAGCAGGTTGGGGATGGCATCGCCGGAGTGGATCAATTTGAGGCCGGTGGTTCGCTTTTTTGTCAGAGGCCAGAACAGGTTGCTGCCCATATAGCCCAGTTGATCCTCCAGGATGTGGCCGGCGAACCCCAGCCCCGTCACCAGGCCAGCCCACAGACCCACGCTCCCATCGGCGACCAGGCCCACCAGGAGAGCCGCGATGACGCCCACCGCCACGGCCAGCACCAGGCTGTGGGACCAGCGGCGGTGCCAATCTAGAAAGTGGACGTAGAGCTGATCCCCTGCCCGCTCGAAGCGAAAGGACGGCCCGCTAAAGATGTTGACCTGGTACTCGGAGCTGTAGGTGTGGACCAGGGGGGCGTCCAGTTTGCGCCGTGCGGCCCTCACGCCCTCCGGCTCCGATCCGGGCAGGGGGATCTGACCGGTGTTGACCAGCGGGCCGATGCGAACAGCGACCTGACACTCTTTCGGGTCGAAGCGAATCCCATATTCGCGCCACAGGTCAGCTCCCAGGCGGATGGTGTGGACCATCACGTGCTGCGGTTTGCCGGTCTCATAGGCCGTTTGCATCGCGTCGGTCAGGCCGTCGGCAATTGCTTGGGGGTCGGGGTCAATGCCAGGGTCTATTTCAAGGGTGTATTTTTCAAAGTAGCGGGCGAATTTAAAGTCAAGGGTGTCGGGCAGGATGCCACCGACGCCGCCCAGCACCGGCAGGAGGGAGCCGGCTGCGGCCTGCTGCACCACCTCGGGAAAAAAGGTAGCGATGGCGACGCCAGTGATAAAGTGGGCGATGCCTTTCATGTCACGCTCCCTACCGACCTATCATGCTCAGCCAGAACAAGAAGAAGAGGGCCAGCGTCAATGCTCCGAGGGCGATCCGCGCCGACCAACTGGCTCGTCCGTCTCTCAGGCTGTCTTGCACGCGCTCACTCACTCCGAGGCCCGCTCCGATGGACATGCCGGCCACGACCAGGTTCACCAGGGCATTCCGCAGCCCTTCGGCCGCGCTGACGCTCAGGAAACCGACCACGCCAAGGGCGGCGAATCCCTCGATGCTACCCAACACGCCAGTGTCGCTGCCTTTCACCACCACGTCGGCTGCGACGAAGGCGACGCTCTCCACGATGCAGATGCAGGCCACGGCAACGAATACCGAGGCCTGCTCCCAGGCGTCGGCTATGCCGCCTCCTATGGCCAGGGTCACGCCGCAGACCAGGGCCAGGGCAATGCTGAGCAGCATCATCTGTTTTCTGCCGGTCGGCGCGGAGCCGGCGGGGCCTTCCGCCACGTCCACGGTTCCCAGCCAGCCGGTAAACATCCATGCCAGCCCCAATCCCACCAGACTGCCCACGTAAAAGGTGGGGGAGAGGGTGCGCGGGGTGTGCGGCCAGATCTCCAAGGCCAGCGCCAGGGTGGGGATGGCCAGCGGCAGCCAGATCAACGTGCTGGTCAACCACCGACCGACGTGCCGTTCATCCTGTTCCTCAAAGGCGTCGCGATAGGCTTGCAACTGCTGGGGCGCTGCCAACATCCACCACAACAGGCGCAGGTGGTCCAATGGGTTGCGGGAAGAGAGACGGCGCGGCGACGTGTTTGACATGAGCTCAACCTCGTCCTATTTGACGCTCTTGTAACTACCCAGGCCATTATGGTTTTGACACAGAGAGCCGCTGAGAAGGCACAGAGATTCACAGAGAATGCAACAAAAACATCTTTTTCTCCGTGTTTCTCTGTGAAA
>DSDT01000285.1 GCA_011048615.1 Chloroflexota bacterium
ACTCCGACCGCCAGCCCATCTTGGACCCCTACAACTGCCCCCTCGCCCACCGCCACGCCGGCAGATCCCACGCCCACGCGGGACTTGCGGGACGAATACGAGCCTGACGAAACCGACCCGCCGGTCATTGGGACGCAGGGCCAGGCCCAACGACACAACCTTTATCCCGCCAACGACCTGGACAGAGTCAAGTTCCTGGCCCAGACCGGGCACTGGTACCGTGTTGTCACCTCCGATCTGGCCCCAAGCGTGGATACCGTCTTGACGGTGACAGTTGGGAATGTGAGTCAGATCGACAAGCGGCATGGGCCCTCCGAGATCGTGTTCCAGGTCGAGGCAGGAGGAGATGTGTGGGCCCTCGTCGAGGTCACGAATCGCGGAACGTACAGCCCGGATTCGTGGTATTCGCTCTCCGTGGCCGAGATACCCGCCCCTCCCACGCCGACCCCCACGGTGGTGACTCCCGCGCCCACACCGACCTCCTCAGCCCTGCGCTCCAGGCTGCCCGGCCTGGCATCACTCAGCTCGGTGTCCGACACCGGCGCAGTCCAGTTTGTGATCACCGCGGTGGTAAGGGCAGGTGCGCCATGAACACGAGGTATGGAAACGATTCGAGCAGACGGGGCGCTAACAGGAAATCACGCCGCTGCGACCTGGCGGCGGTCGTCGTCATCGCCCTCTCCATCCTGGGCGTGCTGCTCTTTATCGCCTTCTCCATCCGACCCGAATGGCAGCGCAGCCAGGCACTGGCCGATCAACTGGCAGTGGCCGAACAAGGTCTAAAGGATGGAGGGCAGGTCCCGGCCGATCTCGAAAATCAACTAAAAGCAGCCCAGGCGAAGCAGGACGAAGCCGCCAACCGCTTTCTCGACCCATGGGAGGCGTCCGCCGCGATGAACGCGCTGCACCAGTACGCGGACCAGAGTGGCATAGACCTTCTCAGCCTGCAGCATCACCCCAGCGCGGTGGAAGTGAAGCGCACGGCATACGACACCTGGACCTTCCGGCTGCGCGGTGTGGGAACCCTGCCCCAACTGACCACCTTTCTCTCCCGGATCGAGGAGACTGCGTCGGCCAGTTTCCAGGTCAACGATCTGAGCATCACAGAGACAGAGTACGAACAACACACCCTCGTCATGACCATCACACTGTACATCTTTCCGCATACTTCCACCGCTCGGGTGGAACCGGCAGAACTGGAATTCGAGCGCACCCTTCCCCCGCCCTCCCCCACCCGGACGGTGGCCGAACAATTGGAGAGCGAGCTCGACCAGGTCTGGCAGGCCGACGACTGGGAACAGGCCATCCACCTCATCCAACAGATCCTGGACCTGAAACCCGGTGATGGAGAGATGATGGGCAAACTCTACGCCGCCCACGTCAACTATGGCCACCAACTCGTGGCCCAGAGAAGGTGGGAGGACGCAAAGCGAGCCTTCAGCATCGCCCTGGACGTCCGGCCCGGCGGACAGGAGGCTCGAGCCGGGCTGCGGCGCCTGTCCAGTGAGTGGACGCCCCCTCCCCTTCCAGCGACTGACTATATCGTACACGTGGTTCAGCGGGGCGACAATCTATTCCGCATTGCACTCCGCTATGGCGTCACTGTGGATACTGTCCGGATCGCCAACGGGCTGACCGGCAGCGCCATCTACGTGGGCCAGCGCCTGCGCATCCCCGTGCGCTGATCCCTCCCTGAGCGATTCCAGTTTGACAACCCTCCCCGCGCGTGTTATACTCCCTCTCGTGGGTCGTTAGCTCAGCCCGGCAGAGCAGGGGCCTTTTAAGCCCAGGGCCGCAGGTTCGAATCCTGCACGACCCACCTCAGAGAAACCGCCGACAAGTAGACAGGATGCAGATGCCCAGGGGAAAACCCATCGATCTGTGTGCTCGTCTACTTTATTCGTATGCAGGGGGCCATCGTGGTGCTTCCAATGTGGGCATTTTGGCTCGCGCTCGTGATGATGCTGATCGGCCTGTTGGGCGTGATCCTGCCGGTCGTCCCCGGCGTGGGGTTCATCTGGATCGTGGTCCTGGTCTATGCCATCGCCGAACAGTTCGCCACCATTGACATCATCACGTTCCTCGTTCTCACCGTCCTGGGCGCGATTGGCTTTAGCGCCGACCTATGGATGAGCCAGGTCGGGGCCAAGGCCGGCGGCGCTTCCCCGTGGTCGCTGCTGGTTGGGCTGCTGACAGGCCTGGTCGGCGCCATCATCGGTCTGGTCTTTTTTGGGGTGGGAGCGATACCGGGGGCCGTCATCGGCGCCGTCGGCGGCGTGATCGTCGCTGAGTGGCATCGGCATGAGGACTGGAACGAGGCCTTCAAAGTCGGCGGCAGTTGGCTGGCCGGCTGCGCCCTCTCTGGTCTCGTGCAGCTCATCATCGGCATCCTGATGGTGCTCCTATTCGTCTGGCAGGTGTTGAAAGGATAGATATGGCCCGTCGTTCATCCTCCCGCCGTCCCAGCCGCCGCACCCTCGAGACCCGCGCCCCGCGCAAGGCGACCCTGGTCATCGCCACGGCCCTCTACCTGGTCGGTCTCCTGGGCGTCCTCGATCTCCTTCCCATTCCAGACCCGTTCGCCACCGCCGGACTCGCCCTGGCGGGTGGGCTCCTCATCCTGGGTGCACTCCTGCGCGGGTTGTAACCAGCCCTCCCTTTTCAAGACAAAACCGATCCACAAATTGACAATTTACTCCACTTGGCATATACTATTTTGGTCGTCCCGCCTCTCGAGCAGGCGAAAGGGATGGCATGCGCAGCCCTACAAGTATTTAGGAGGAGAAAAGGAGAGAATCATGCGTAAGTACACATTACCTATCATCGTGCTGATCGTCTTGAGCGTGCTGGTGAGCGCCTGCGGAGGTGGTGCTCCCAAGGTGGAAGGATGCCTGGGCACCGCTGCCGATGCCCTCGTAGACCTGGATTGTCGCGAGGTCAGAATCGCGGTCGAGAACGCCTACCTGCCGTTCAACTATATTGATCCCGACACCGGCGAACCGGCTGGATGGGATTACGACGCCTGGAACGCAATCTGCACTCGACTGCACTGCAAGCCCGTCTACGTCGAGGCCGCCTGGGAAGGCATGATCCAGGCCGTGGCGGATGGACAGTTCGATGCAGCCGCCGATGGCATCACCATCACCTCCGATCGGGCCGAGATCGTGGATTTTTCCACCGGCTACATCAACATTGACCAGCGCCTGCTGGTCCGCATAGACGAGACCCGCATCGAAAGCATCAATGACATTGTAAGCAACCCCGACCTCAAGCTCGGCACCCAGACCGGCACCACGAATTATGAGACAGCCACCCAATACCTGCCGGAGGATCGCATCCAGGCATTCGAACAGTTCCCCTTCGCTGTCCAAGCGTTGATCGCCGGAGATGTCGACGCGGTTATCATAGACGAGGTGGCTGGTCAGGGATACCTGGGTGAGAACGCCGATCTACTGAAACTGGTCGGCCCCTCCATGTCCAGCGACCAATTGGGCTTTATCTTCCCCAAAGGCAGTGACCTGGTCGCCTCAGTGAACCAAGCCATCAATGCGATGAAAGCCGACGGCACCCTGGAGGAAATGAACACCCTATACTTTGGTCCGAGCTTTACCATCACCTACGACGACCTCGAATAACCTTTGTGAACCAATGGGATGAATACAACCGGTGTGCAGAACATCCAAGTCTGCGCACCGGTTTATCACTGATTGACAAGAGGAGTATCTATGGCTGAACATTCATCCGTCCCTCTGGCCGACGAAGTGGCGCTCGAATCCCTCAGAATCGAGCGCGGCAAGCGCGTGTCTCAACTCCCATGGTGGTTTCTGGCCATGATTCTGATCGCAGTGTGGACAGGCTACACCATCTATACCAGGGATAACTATCAGGAGGCGTTCGGGCGGATATATTCAGGCCTGACCATCACCATCACCACATCGCTGATCGCGTACAGCATCGCGCTGGTGTTGGGGTTGCTGGCCGGGCTGGGTCGCATCTCGCGCAACATTATGCTCAACAATCTATCCAAGCTGTACATCGAACTCGTGCGCGGCATTCCGATGCTGGTATTGATATTCTTCATCGCCCTGGTGGGGGTCCCCATCGTGGTAGATGGAATCAACGGCCTGGGCAAGTGGTTCGACGGTCATGGCCTGACGGCCCTGGGCGCCATCCTGACCAGCATGCAGAACCAAGCCATCTCGATGAACGTGCGGGCCATCATTGCGCTGGCCGTTACCTACGGCGCCTTTCTGGCCGAGATCTTTCGGGCCGGCATCCAGTCCATCGGGCGTGGGCAGATGGAGGCAGCCCGCTCCCTGGGGATGGGCTATGGACAAGCGATGCGCTACGTCATCCTGCCCCAGGCCATCCGCAACGTCCTCCCCGCCCTGGGCAACGACTTTGTGGCCATGGTAAAAGATTCATCGCTGGTATCGGTATTGGCCGTGCGGGACATCACCCAATTGGCCCGTCTGTATGCCGGCAGCACCTTCCGGTTTCGAGAGGCTTACGTCACGCTGTCCGTCCTATACCTCACGATGACGGTAGCCCTCTCGATAGTCGTGCAGTTTGTGGAAAGGCGATTGCGTCAAGATGATTGAACCAGACCCGAACACCGATAATATTATCGTCATCAAGGACTTGCACAAACACTTTGGGAGCGTCCAGGCCCTCAACGGCATCAGTATGCAGGTCGAGCGGGGCAAAGTGGTGATCGTCATCGGGCCTAGCGGCTCTGGCAAGTCGACGATGCTGCGCTGCATCAACTATCTGGAGGTGCCGACCAGCGGCGAGGTGTGGATAGACGGCCAGTTGATGACGACCAACCCCAAGCACCTCAACGAGATGCGCACCGAGATCGGCATGGTGTTCCAACTCTTTAACCTGTTTCCCCATCTCACAGCGCTGGAAAACATCACCCTGGCCCAGTGCGTGGTCCGCAACCGCTCCAAGGCAGAGGCCGAAGAGGTCGCTATGGAACAGCTGCACAAGGTGGGGATTCCGGAAAAAGCCCATGCCTACCCCGGACAGCTTTCCGGGGGGCAGCAGCAGCGCGTGGCTATCGCCCGGGCGCTGGCGATGAATCCCCAAATCATGCTATTTGACGAGCCGACCTCGGCTCTGGATCCGGAAATGATCCGCGAGGTGCTGGACGTGATGTTGGAGCTGGCCCAGGAGGGCATGACGATGGTGGTCGTCTCTCACGAAATGGGGTTCGCCCGGGCCGCCGCCGACCGGATCATCCTGCTCGACGCGGGAGTCATTGTCGAGGACACCACGCCAGAGCTGTTGTTTACGGCGCCCAAGCACGAGCGGACCAAATTGTTCTTGAGCCAGATTTTACACAAATAGACCCGCGTCCCCCTCTGGCGGCCTCGCAAGCCAAGTTCGGGGGCCCTCACCTCGTCGAGGGCTTCCGTCGCGAGGATGAATGCAGTTCGTAGCGAGTACTGCTCTAGCCAGCAAGGTAGCGAAGCATGCAGGGAGATATTGAAAGACGACTCCAACAAGGCATCGCCGCCGCCAAGGAAGGAGACCGTGCTCGAGCGCGGGACAACCTGATTCACGTCATCGAACTGGACGAGCGCAACGTCAAAGCCTGGTTGTGGCTCAGTTCCGTCGTTGATTCCAGGGCAGACAAGATCATCGCTCTGGAAAACGTCCTCGAGATCGCCCCCGCCAATATGCAGGCAGAAAGAGAGCTGCAGCGGGCGCGCCGGCAACCGCCGGACAGGACTCCCCCTTCACTCCCCCGCCTGACCAGGCCTCAGGCCGCGGTAGACCCGGTCTGCCTCCGCTGTGGCTATCGAAATCCCAGTTGGGTCTATCTGTGCGACCGCTGCGGCGCGGACCTGCGCCCCGTGAACGTGCGCGCTGCCCTCGGGCTGATCTCTTGGCGGCGCAGCCTGGCAGCTATGGGAATAGCCCTGTGCTCCGTCCCGATCCTGCGAGCCGCTATCGGGGCCGCGACGTGGCTGCTGAGAGGTGGCAGCATGCAGCGGCTGCCCACCATCCTCTTCCACTGCGCGGCCGAGGCCCTGCTGCCTGGCTTGTTGCTGGTGCTGGCAAGCATCCCCATCACCCTGCTGACCTGGACTGGAGCACGCCTGGCAGGGAGCCAACACGAACTCGAAACCCACGTCCAGTTTACGACGGTGACCATCTCCTCCTGGATCATACTGCTGGCATTCCTGGCCCCGTTCGTCCCGGCGGTGCCCCGCTTGATCGGCAGTCAACGCACATTCGACTTGATCGCTCAGGGGACGGCACTCCTGGTCAGCGCCATCCTGGGCGGAGCCGGCCTCATCTGGCTGACACAGGCCCTCCAAACAGTCCACCATCTCTCCCGCTCCCAGGCGACTCTGATCACACTGACGGTGTTCGCGGGCGGCGCCATCCTCCTGGTCGGACCCCAACTCGCAGCCAGCGGCAGCCCCTTCAACCTGGTGAGCATCCTGGCGGTCCTCTTCAAGTCCTGTTCCCATTGAACGGGGCCCTGGGGGCAACCTCACCGCTCCTCTCTCAACCACTCCCCTCGCATCCGATCCAGCGTCCCGTCCCTCTCCATCTCGGAGAGCGCGTGGTTGATGGCTTGCAAGAGTTGCCAGCCCTGCCGGTGCACGGCCACGGCATACGGCTCCTCGACCACCGGCTCGCCCACAATCCCCAGTCCTGGCTCGTCGGTCATGCCGATCCCATCCAGGGCCGAGACGTGATCCACCAGCGCGGCATCAGCCTGCCCCGACCGCACGGCCGCCAGCGCATCGTCAGCCGTCTGGCAATGGATGAGAGTCAGGTCGAGCAGCCGCCGCGCCCATCGGCGGGCTTCCAGATCTCCCCGCGTGCCCAATTCGACCGCCAGCACGCGCCCGCCCAGATCCGCCATCCCCTGGACGGTGCTCGTTCCACCGTCCGCGCCGCCGGCCATCACCAGCACCTGCCCGGCGTCAAAATAGGGGGCCGAATAAGCCACATCCCCCATCCGGGCGGGGTTGACGACCAACGCCGAGATGACGACGTCCACCCACCCCACCGCCAGCGCGTCGTACAGGCCATCGTAGGGGAGATTGGCGACGAACTCGACCTCGACCTCCAGCCGCCGGGCCAGTTCCCGGGCCAACTCGACATCAAATCCAGTCAGCGCACCGTCAGCAGCGACGAACTCGAAGGGCGGGAAACTGGCGTCCATACCGACGCGCAAGATACCGGACTCTAGCACCCGCTGCCAGGCATCGTCGGGGCGAGCGCACGCCGTCAGCACCGCCAGCGCCATCAAGGTCCACGCCAGCCCGCCGGCAGCACGGGAAAAAGGGAAGAGCGAGCGGCACATCAACCTAACGCCCGAACTCGCGGGCCAACTGCGCCACACTCAGGTGGATCATCGTGGGGCGGCCGTGGGGGCAGGTACGGGGATTTGTGCATCCTTCCAGCGCTCGGATCAACTCTTCCATCTCGGCCGTGGTCATCACCTGCCCGGCCTTGATGGCAAAGCGCTTGCAGACCTGACGCGCCACAGCCTCCTCGACCCGCCCGGAGAGCGGTGCATCCCCCACGACCAGCGCCGCCGCCACGTCCTCCAGCACCTGCAGGGGGTCAGAGTTCTGCTCCGCGACGAGGGCCGGCAACGCTCGCACCAACACCGTCGCCCCGCCAAACGGCTCGATCTCAAAGCCCAGGCTGTCCAGCGTCTCCCGGTGCTCCTCCAACATCCCCGCTGCCTCCGGCGACAGATCCACCGATTGGGGATTCAGCAGCGCCTGGGAGACGACCTCGGCCCGTTCTCGCTCCGCCAGCAACCGCTCGAAAAGCACCCGTTCGTGGGCCGCGTGCTGGTCAATCAGGTACAGCCCCTCTGGCCCCTCGGCCACGACGTAGGTTCCACCAATCTGCCCCACCACCCGCAGCGGGGGCAGCCGCTCCGTCGCTGCAGCCAGCACGCTCTCGCCGGGCGCGCCGACGGCCGGCCGCTGCTCGAACTGGAACTGCCGGTCGGATTGCCGAGGTCGCAGATGAGCCAACTGCTCTCGCCGCTGACTGGCAGCGGAGGTCTCGGTCGGCCAGGTGGCAGGTGGAGCGGACGGAGTGATGGGAACCGGCGAGCGTTGGAGCAGCGTCCGCCGGACCGCCTTTTGCACCGCTCGAAAGACCGCGTCGCCGTCGCGGAAACGGACCTCCGACTTGGCCGGGTGCACGTTCACGTCCACATCGGCCGGCGGCAGATCAACCATCACGACCGCCAGGGGATAACGGCCGCTGGGCAGCAGGGTGTGATATGCCTGGATGACTGCATAGGTCAGGCCGGCGTCCTGCACCCAGCGCCCGTTGACGAACAGGGTGATATAGCTCCGGTTGGCCCGATGGAGCGCCGGCGGGCTGACAAAGCCGGAGACGCGGACCTCCGGAGGCGGCTCCTCTGGGACAATCTGCAGCACCGCCGCGCCGACTTCGAGGCCATAGACGGCGATCATCACGTCCCGCAGCCGGTCGTTGCCGGGCGATTGGAACACGGTCCGCCCGTCGTGGCTGAGGGTGACGCGCAGGCCCGGATAGGCCAGCCCGTAGCGGGTGAGCCAGGCGTCAATGTGCCGCCGCTCCGTCCGCTCGGTGCGCAGGAATTTGCGCCGGGCTGGCACGTTGAAGAACAGGTCCTCCACCGTCACAGAGGTCCCCGGCGGACGACCGCTCTCCTGCAAAGCCGTTACCTGCCCCCCCTCCACTCGCAGCAGCGTCCCCATCGGCTCGTCGGCCGAGCGGGTCACAAAGGTCACCCGGCTGACGGCAGCGATGGAGGCCAATGCCTCACCCCGAAAGCCCAAAGTCGTGATCCGGGCCAGGTCCTCCGCCGTGACCAGCTTGCTGGTCGCGTGGCGGTGAAAAGCGATCTCCACCTCGGCCGCCGGCACGCCGTCACCATCATCGCTGACGCGGATGAATCGTTTGCCCCCCGCCCGCGTCTCGACCTGAACGTCTCGCGCGCCAGCGTCAATGCTGTTCTCGACCAACTCTTTGACTACCGATGAGGGGCGTTCCACCACCTCGCCCGCAGCGATCTGCGATGCGACTTGTTCTGGCAGCACGCGAATGGGCATAGTCAACCGACCTCCTGGGTGCATTGTATCACACAACACGGCCCGTGAAAAGGAGATGCCGCTCTCAAAGCCAATTTGCAGCTGCTCATCTCGCTCGTTCAGTGTGGCCACAGCCCGCACCGGGGGATTGAGCCCATGAAGTGATGCCAGCAGGATGGTCAGAGCCGCCGGACCGCGGTCCAGCGGGAACAAGGTGAAGAACTTGACAATGGCACATTCTAACTTTGGCGGCCTAGCAAGGCCCGCCGGGGCATAAAGTGCCCCGGCTACAGAGCTTTCGCCCCGTGAACGGGGCTTCTAAGCCCGATTCATCGGGCGCTGCTCCGTAGCCCGGCGACTTTATCGCCGGGCGTTTGCG
>DSDT01000260.1 GCA_011048615.1 Chloroflexota bacterium
CCGGGAGACGGGGGATGATGAGTGGACGTTGGCAACGGAATCGAATAGAAGACGTTACTGGGCGGAGTGGGAGTAATAGCAATGTCGAGTATACCCAAAATTCTCGTCGCTGAAGATGAGCGAGACATCCGCGAACTGATTGGTTTCACGCTGCGATTTGCCGGCTTTGATGTAACGCTGACCAAGAACGGCGCTGAGGCCTTGGAACAGGCCCCAGAATTGAAACCGGATCTCATCATGCTCGATGTGCGTATGCCACAAATGACGGGGTATGAGGCATGTCGGATGCTCAAAACCAATCCCGATACCAGCAGCATACCAGTAGTCATCCTCTCCGCAAAGGGGCAGGATGGCGAGATTCAGGAGGGGATCGATTCGGGAGCGGATCACTATATCGTGAAACCCTTTGCACCGGACGAATTGACCAGTCGGGTCAAAGACATCCTGCGGGGTATTGGGGCCTTGGAGTAGTGGGAGAAAATGTCTGTGGGTGACGAGTTGCCGTGACCGGTCTCATTTACCGGTCCGCGCACGAGCAGCGCAGAGGTGAACGAGTGGGTATGGCCCTGCGCCACACCAGGTAACGGTTCAGGCAATGAGTGCTGTTGTCGTCAATGAAGGTCTGATACACTATGAAGCCATGGGGCGTGGCCGGCCGCTGGTCTTTATCCACGGCTGGTTAGGATCGTGGCGATATTGGGTGCCGACGATGGAAGAGCTGTCGGCACGCCATCGTACCTACGCGCTCGATCTGTGGGGATTCGGCGACTCTGATAAGCCGGGCAGGATCTACACCTTCGAAGCGTATGTCAAGCTGGTGCGAGATTTTCTGGACAAGTTGGGAGTCGTGCATCCCACCCTGGTGGGGCACGGCCTGGGCGGGATCATCGCGCTCAAGTTCGCTGCCGAGAACGAGGGGTGGGTGGATCAGGTCATGGGAGTCAGTGTCCCGCTGCTGGGGGAGGCGGTCCAGCGCAACCTATCTGGTTTCTCCGGCAACGGGGACGCTCTGGCCAAGCTGGCAGCGCGGCGCGCTAAATTCACCGAGGTAGAGATGGAGGTCCGCAAGACCGACGTCTCCGCCGTCACCCAAAGCATCAGTGACACGTTGAAGGACGACCTACGTTCCACCCTGCCCCCCCTCACTATTCCGGCCTTGTTGGTGTACGGCGGAAACGACCCCTTCATCAAGCCGGCAGAGGCCGAGTGGTTGAGACGCTGTGAGGATAATGTGCGTGCGATTTCTATAGACAATGCACAACACTTTCCCATGCTAGAGGAGCAGAACAAATTCAACCGCCTGTTGAAACAGTTTCTCGATGCCGGCAATGACCTGAGCACCCTGGAGCTGAAGGAGGAGTGGCAGCGTCGCTTGCGATGATTCATCCACTTGCAGCCAGTCATTGACCGCCAGTCCTGGCCATGGCACAACAGGGACCAATCAGCGCTGATGGTTGTCGGTCAAGACCGGCCGCTCATAGTACCTGCTGACATGTCCATCCAGCGCCTGATTGCTGTCGCCCACAAAGAATTCCGCCACATCGTTCGTGATGCCCGCACCTGCTTCCTGGTCACCATCGCCCCGGTCTTTTTGCTGGTCAACCTCTCCTACGTCTTTACATTTGACGTGACGCGGGTGGACATAGCCCTCTACGACCTGGACTATACCCCCCTGTCCCGCCAGTTGGTGGCCCACCTCACGGCCGATGGCGACATCTCTGTGGTCGCTCGCGTGCAGCGAGCCGAGGAGGCCGATGACCTGTTCGCCCGAGGCCGGGCCGACGTGCTGGTGATCATCCCTCACGGATTCGCCGACGCGGCGCTGGACGGCCGTCGAGCTCACATCCAGTGCGTCGTTGATGGGGCGGATGCCATCACCGCCGGGCAGTCCATCAATCTGCTGGATAGCCGCATGAGGGCATTCATCGTGGGTGCCAACAGTGAGGCGGCCGGAAGCACGGCTGGGCCGATCAATTTGGAGATCAGCAACCGGGCCTGGTACAACGAGACGCTCGCATCCCTGACCAGTATGGTGCCGGGCATGATGGCAGTGATTCTGTGTATGCCAGCTCTGGCGTTAGCCCTGGCGCTGACCCGCGAGCGAGAGACCGGATCCTTTGAAACTCTTATCGTCACGCCAGTGCGCGGCGCCGAATACCTGCTGGGCAAGTTGTTGGCCTACGAACTGGGCGGCCTCTTGAGCGTCGTGCTGGCTTGGCTCGTCGCCACCTTGTGGTTTCGTGTCCCCTTCCGGGGGAGCTTGGGAGGCTTTATTTTGCTATCGGCCGATTATTTGATCGCCAGCATGGGGATCAGCTTGTTGATCTCTAATTTCGTGCACAATCAGCAGACGGCCATGTTTCTCATCTTGACGGTCTTTTTCGTGCCCAGCTTTTTCGTGGCCGGCCTCATCCTTCCGGTGGCGAATGATCCCGTCTCGCAAGCCGTTGCCTCTATCCTGCCGACCACCCATTTCATCACCATCTCCCGTGGGGTGTTTCTCAAAGGTCTCGGGGCCATCGAGCTGTGGAAACCAGCGCTGACCCTGCTGGGAATTGGGCTCGGCTGCCAGGTAGCCAGCCTGGCGCTGTTCGAAAAAAAGATCGGGTGAGTCCGATGCGTATCTGTAACCTGGTGTGGAAAGAGTTCATCCAGTTCCTGCGGGATTGGCTGATGACCTTGTTCATCTTTACCCTGCCGGCACTGCAATTGGTCCTGATGGCTAATGCGACCGGCTCGCGGATCTCTGATCTGTGTACCGCCGTGCTCGACGGAGACAGATCCAGTACCAGCCGCCGGCTCGTCACGGCGCTGGACAACCGAGAGGAGCTGAACGTCTGCTATTTCCCCGACACGCTGGCGGACGCCCGTCACTTGCTGGATCAGGGAGAGGCTGCCCTGGCAGTCGTCATACCGAATGACTTCGCCGCCAGTTTGAGCGGTAACACTCCCTCTCCCGGCCTGCAAATCGTCGCCGACGCCAGTAACAACATCACCGGCCAATATGCTCTGGCTGGCGCCAAGGCCGCCATCGCCGGGTTGACGTCCGATCTCGCACGGGAGGCCGGATTCCCGCGTCCCAATGCAGAATCCATCATTGACGTGCGCATCACGGAACGATACAACGCCGGCCTCGACATCAGGCCGTTCACCATATCGGCCCAAGTGGGATTTATCGTCTACCAGGTCACACTGATCGTGGCGGCCATCGGATTGGCCCGCGAACGGGAGTTGGGCACGTTGGAACAACTGATGGTGATGCCACTACGTCGCATCGAGCTGATCGTCGGCAAGGCCATCCCGGCCCTGATTGTCGGAGTTCTCAATTTCGTGGTACTATTGATCGTCGCCATCCTGGGCTTTGATCTGCCGATGCGCGGCTCCTTGGCGCTGCTCTGTGCGCTGACACTGCTGTTCATCGCCGTCGAGATTGGGTATGGTGTGTTGATTTCGAGCGTCGCGCGCACTCAACAGCAGGCAGTGCTGTTCGTCTTTGTTCTGGCGATGGTGGATATGTCGTTTTCGGGCTATATGGTGCGGATCAAGAATCTGCCGGTGATGTTGCAAGCGATCGCCCAGGTCGTTCCGTTCTACCATTATCTCACCATCATCCGGGGCGTGATGCTGAAGGGGGCCGGGCTGAATGTACTCTGGCCTCACGCGGCTGCTATGGCGCTGACAGGGGGAACAGTAACCGCTCTCGCCATACACGCTTTGCGTCGAACGGGATTATCGCGAGGAGAGTGAAAGGAGGAAGGGAATATGCAGATTGTAACAGATAGTGGGGCCGACTTGTGTCTGCCCCCAGAGCAAATGGCGGAATTGAGCATTCACATCGTGCCCCTACAGGTCACCCTCGATGGACAGACGTACCGCGAGGGAGTGGACATCGAGACGGACGAGTTCTATCGTTTGTTGGCGGCGACGGACGGCTTGCCCCTCACCTCCCAACCCTCGGCGGGGGACTTTGCCGCTCTCTACCGTCGGCTGGCGACCACGGACCGGGACATTCTATCCATACACATCTCTTCAGGGTTGAGCGGCACGGTGAACGCTGCCCAGACCGGAGCGGATATGGCGCCAGAGGCCCGGGTCACCGTCTGTGACACCAAAACGCTGTCGGCGGCGACGGGATGGCAGGTCGAGATGGCGGCTCGAGGGGCCAAAGCCGGCTGGTCGAGAGAGCGCATTCTGGAACTGGTGGAACGCATCAGCGCGGCCAGCGATAGCCTGTATACCCTGGAAGAACTCAAATATCTGATCCATGGCGGGCGCATCAGTCACATGAAGGGATTGATCGCTTCGGTATTGAACATCAAGCCGCTGATAGGGGTGGAAAAAGAGGGAGGCACCTACGTGCAGATGGGTCAGGCCCGGTCGTTCAAACGAGCGGTCAGGGGGCTGGTCGACCATATCGCCGGACAGCACGCGCCCGGCAGTGGATTGAGAGTGCAGGTAATGCACTCGTACAACCCGGAGGGAGCGGCCATGCTGCGCGAGCAACTGGATCAACGCTTTGATTGCACCTGGCTGCCGATGGGCACCATATCCCTCGTGCTGGGGGCCCACACAGGCCCCAGCATGGTGGGCGCTGCCTATGCCCCAATGACGGCTTTTGCCGAGCTGCCCTAGAGAGAGGTAAGGCAGATTCGTGAATCCGCCCTATTCGGTCTGGTGCTCGACGGCAAAGACGTGAGAGTGCAGATTGGCGATCCATTGCTTGCCCTCTTGCGTGACCCGCAGGTAGCGCAGCGCATCCTGAATGTGAGGATTGATCGCCCTCCAGTAGAACTTGGCGTAACTTTTACGCATATCGCCGGCGCTCTGGTAATCGAGCTTGACGTTAGCGCCGATCTCTTCAAACTCGTAGAACAGGGCCGGGATCTTTTTGAGATAGTTGGGATCCCCGAGCTGCCCGATAAAGTCGGCCGCCCGCACCAATCCGGGATACCCTTTGGTATCCACGAATGAGCTTTCCGCCGACGATGAGAAGCGAGTCGCCTCGATGTAAGAGACGATCAACTCGGCGTCAATGTTTCGGATCAAACGCTGTCCAAAACGCTCGCGGATGAACGCCTTGCTTCGATCCACATGGTATGGAGTCAGGGCCGCATCGGTGCTGCCGGGCGGAATCTCGACTGTCTGATCCCCGATACCGGTCGCGATGACGCTCTCCCGATCATCCTTGCAGATTCCTTTGACGTATCCGATATCGTGGCACAAAACGGCCACCATAAAGTGAAACCAATCCCGGGGAGTGACCCCTCCTTCTAGCAGATGTTTTCCTTGCAGAATCGCCTGACCCACCAGGGTCACCATAATAGTGTGCTCTACGTTGTGATAGAGCATATCAGAATTGGCAATATTCTCCAGAGCCAGCCGTCCTGTCCACGCAATGATCTCACCATAAGGTGGTTCCGTATCCCCATAGTTCTGCTGGTACGTATCCTCGAGTTCCTTCACAAAATGGACGATAATCAGTTTCTGGGGATTGAACATCCCTCTCCTCCTGCGCTTCTTGCCCCACTACCCCACCCGAATGACTACAGTATAGACCAATTTTCCCAAGAGTCAAAGGACGTAGCAGCGTCACCTAGATCGGCTTTTCCTAGCCGACAGCACAGGCGGGTATGGAGACTCCCTTACAACCTGATGGGGCAGGTTTCGACTTGCACAGGTGCGCGGAGCGCAGTAGAATAGACCACCAGGGTAGATATATGAGCACACGAAATACCTTTTTATTCGTCTTACCCTCTCTTGGTTTCCTATCTCTCTCGCTCGCCGCGTGCCGAGCAGAGATCGTGGACGCCCCGTCTATGCCCCACCCCACCCCATCTTCCGACGTCTTGCCGTCCTCTGCCCCTACCTCGACCTCGATCCCTGCCCTCTATCCCACGCCGCCCATCACCCCGACGACAGCTCCCTCGGAACCTCGGCTCATCGTCGAGCACACCGTTCAGTCTGGCGACACGCTGCTGGGAATCGCCACGCTGTACGGCGTGCCGATGGCCGCCATCCAACTCCAGAATGGCCTGGGCGACTCGGACATCGTCAAGGTCGGGGAAGTGCTCTCCATCCCCCCGGCGGTAGGTTGGGAAGGCGCTTCCCGCTTCTGGGTCATCCACGTCGTGCGGCCGGGCGAGACGGTGGTAGGCATTGCCCAGACGTTTGGACTGAAAGCAGAGCAGATCAAGAACGTCAACGGGCTGACCAATGCCGACCTGATCGTCATCGGCCAAGAACTGGTGCTCCCCCTGGATGGCCCGGCCATCGCGCGGGCACCCGAGCCAACCGCCCGGCCGGCCCCAACTCCTTCTGCAACACTTGCTCCCCCATCCTCCCCAACCGACATACCGCCGACCATACCTGCCGCCCCGCCGCCCGCCGATGTAGCGGACTGGCCTCGGGAGACGGTGCGGCTGATCAACCAGGTGCGCGCCCAGCACGGTCTTTCGCCGCTGCTCTACAACGAGATGCTGGCGCAGGCCGCCCAGGTCCAGGCGAATGACTGCACCCAGCGCGGCTGGTGCAGCCACACCGGCTCCGACGGCTCGGACATCAAAACCCGCATCCTGCGCGCCGGCTACGACCCGGCCAGTTGGGCCGAGTGCTGGGCGCAGCGCCTGACGCCTCAGGGGGCGGTGGATATTTGGATGGACGAGGTGCCTCCCAACGATCCCCATCGGCGCACGCTGCTCACGAGCTGGCTGCCCGAGATCGGCGTAGGCGTGGCGGAGACGACCTGGGGCTACTACTTTATCGCCGACTTTGGACGCCCACGGGGAGGATAAGAGATGGTAGGGCAGGGACCTGCCGGGGAAACAGAGATCTAGGGAACAGTCGAGCGAACAGGAGGAGAACGTGGCCAATACAACCGTCGAACAATTCAGCGAGGAACGGGAAAAGCTCAACCGGACCGTGATGGAGTACGCCGGGCTGACCACCAAGCGGTTCTTTGGCCTCGACTCTCAGGCGTACCGCGCCGGCGCCCTCCCTTGCAAAACAAAGGAACTGCTGGGTCTCGTCGCCTCCCTCGTCCTGCGGTGCGACGACTGTATCACCTACCACATGGTCCGCTGTCACGAGGAGGGCGTGACCAGCCAAGAGTTGGAAGAAGCCTTGTCCATCGGCTTGGTGGTGGGAGGGTCCATCACTATTCCCCACCTCCGCAGGGCTTGGCGCACGTGGCACGAATTGCAGCGAGCATAGGGCAGAAATAGGAGGGATACATGTTACTCGCCATAGACATTGGCAACACCAACATCACCCTCGGCCTGTACGAGGGCGAGAGGTTGGGTCCTCGCTGGCGCATCCGCACCATCCACGACAGAATGCCCGACGAGTACGGCGTGTTACTCGACAACCTGTTCCGCCACCGGGGCTTTCGGCTCGAACAGGTGACCGGCGTCGTCATTGCCAGCGTGGTGCCGCCATTGACACCGGTCTTTGAGCAGGTTTGCCAAGAGTACGTGGGACAGCCGGCTTTGGTGGTGAACGCCGAGGTAGAGACCGGCGTGCGCATCCGCTACGACAACCCCCACGAAGTGGGCGCCGACCGGGTGGTGGACGCGGCGGCCGTGCAGGCGCTCTACACCACGCCGGCCTGTGTGGTCGACTTTGGCACGGCCACCACCTTCGATGCCATCTCAGCCGAGGGGGACTATTTGGGCGGCGCGATCGCTCCTGGCATCGGCATTGCCGCCCAGGCCCTCTTCGAGCGGACCGCCAAACTGCCCCGGGTGGAACTGGTCCGCCCGCCGTCGGCCATCGGGCGCAACACCGTCCACAGTATGCAAGCGGGCCTGCTCTTTGGATACGTCGGCCTGGTGGAGGGCGTGGTCGCTCGCTTCAAGGTCGAACTGGGCCCGGAGACCTGCGTCGTCGCCACGGGGGGACTGGCGGAGCTCATCTCGCGTGAGACCGACGTCATAGATGTGGTGGATCCCTGGCTGACGCTGCACGGACTGCGGCTGATCTATGGATTGAACTCGTAGCACCGGGGGGAGAAAAAAGAGGTGCCATGATGGAGACGATCTCTCTGCTGCACAACCGCCGTATCCTGCTGGGCGTCACCGGCGGCATCGCGGTCTACAAAGTCTGCACGCTGGCCAGCCGCCTGACCCAGGCCGGGGGTGTGGTGGACGTGGTGATGACCGAGGCGGCCACCCGCTTCGTCACCCCACTGACCTTTGAGGCCCTGACCGGCCGACCCGCCTATACCGACATGTGGCGCACGTCTGATGGGAGCGACACAGCCGCTCTCCCCACCCACATCGCCCACATCGGACTGGCTCATGCCGCCGACCTGCTGGTGGTCGCACCCGCCACGGCCAATACTATGGCCAAGCTGGCGGCCGGCATAGCTGACAATCTGCTCACCACCCTGGCCCTGGCCACATCCTGCCCCATCCTGCTGGTGCCGACGATGGACGCCGGGATGTGGAGCCATCCCGCCACGCAGGCGAACGCCGTCACGCTGCGGGAGCGGGGCGTCCACATTGCCGGCCCGGCCCAGGGCCGAATGGCTTCGGGGTTGGAGGGCGAGGGCCGCATGGTGGAGCCGGATGACATCCTGGGCCACGTCCGGCTGGTGCTGGGAAGGGAGGGCCCCCTGGCCCGACGGCGGATCGTCGTCACAGCCGGCCCCACCCGCGAATTCATCGACCCGGTCCGCTTCCTCGGCAATCCCTCCTCCGGCCGGCAGGGTTTTGCCCTAGCCCAGGCCGCGCTCGACTTGGGCGCCTCCGTGACCCTCATCACCGGCCCTACTCCCCTGCCGACGCCCATCGGAGCGACGCGGGTCGAGATCACCACCGCCCAGGAGATGCACAACGCAGTACTCCTGGCCATCGAGAAGGCGGATGTACTTCTGATGGCTGCTGCCGTGGCAGACTATCGCCCGGAAACCATCGCCCCCAGCAAAATCAAAAAGGGAGACAAGGGTCTGATCCCCCGTTTGGTGCGCACGCCGGACATCCTCTCGGCGGTGGCCATCCGCTGGGCCGAGAGCGGCTTCCCCCGCGTCGTGGTCGGCTTTGCAGCCGAAAGTGAGGACGTGGTAGAGAACGCACGGACCAAGCTGACCACCAAGAATCTCGACCTGATCGTCGCCAACGACATCACCGCGCAGGACGCCGGCTTTGCCGTCGAGACGAATCGAGTCACGCTGATTGGACGAAATGGTCAAGCCGAGGAACTGCCCCTGACCAGTAAGACTGGCGTAGCCGAGGCTGTGCTGAAACGGGTTGTCGAGCTCCTGGCCCAGCGTCATCCTGGAGGAACGTCGGAATGATGGGATTCCCTCGAGCAGGGAGCTGGCCGCTGCTCTCTCTCCCCCTCTGCCTCGCGCTACTGGTGGTGCTGGCGGGCTGCTCGACGTCGGACCCCACCCTCTCCTCAGCGCGGCTTCCCACTCGCGCCCCGACTC
>DSDT01000126.1 GCA_011048615.1 Chloroflexota bacterium
CTCCCCCACCCGGTCCCTTGCCCCGCTCGCAACTCGACACCAGAGCCACGGCAAGCACGATCCTGCTCCTCGGCGTGGATGGTGAGAGGGCGGCCTCCGACGAAATTGATGCCCTGATGCTGTTTCACCTGGATGCCGAGAGCGAGCGGGCCTATCTCATCTCTATCCCCCGGGATCTGTACGTCCCGCTGCCCGGCCACGACACAGCCCGTGCCGGCGACGTCTACCGGTTGGGCCAGCAGGGAGGAGCGGAGGACGGTCTGACGTTGGCCCGCCGGGCGATCTCGGATACGGTAGGCCTGCCGGTGGAGCACGTCGCCCTGGTACGGTTCGAGAGTTTCGTCACCCTGATTGACGCCATCGGCGGCGTGAACGTCCGGGTTCCTCATCCCATTGACGACCCCGACTTCCCGGACGGTCGGGGGGGCAGCGTGCCGTTTGCCATCCCGGTGGGGCCGCGCCATTTCGACGGCGCGACCGCCTTGCGCTACGCCCGCACCCTCGTCGTCCCGGCCCCCGGCTTCGATCGCGCGTTCCGCCAGCGGCAGTTGATCCTGGCCGTGCACGAGCGGATCACGCGGCTCGATCTGCTGCCCGAGCTGATCCCTCAATCCTCCGCTCTCTGGGCGGCCGTGAAAGGCGGCGTCGAGACGAATGTCTCCCTGAGCGACGCCATAGATCTGGCGCTTCTGATCGCCGAGTTGGGGGGCGACGATTTTGTCACTGTTGATCTGGGCGACTGTTGTACGACCTGGTATGCCGCGCCGACTGGAGAACGGGAACTGCGGCTTGATCCGCAAGCCATAGAGATGCTGCTGGAAGATATGTCGAATCCAGCTCTGGATTCGGAGGAAGAATGACCAATCGAAAATCCCGGGAGGTTAGCCGACTGTCTGTCTTGGTGCTGCTCCTGGCGATCTGCACCGCCTGTAGTCCGTCACCCGCAGCGCCGACCACCTCGCCGCCATCCAGCCAGCTCGCGGCTCCTACCCCGACCTTTGTCGTCGCCGCCGACATCACCAGCAGCGAACCGCCCGCTACTCCAGCGCCGTCTCGCCCGTCATCTAATGCAGTCACTCTGCTCCTGCTGGGAGCCGACCGCCGCCAGTCTCATGAGGGGATCAGCAACACCGATACGCTGATGATCTTTCACCTCGATCCCGACGCTCAGCGAATCGTGGTCCTCTCGATCCCCCGGGACCTGTACGTCACGTTTCCCGGTCCCGGGAACAACCAGGGGCGGATCAACACCGCCTATGCCCTGGGAAAGCGGAGTGGGGTGGGAGGGCTGACACTGGCCCGCCAAACCGTTTCCCAAACCCTCGATCTGCCGGTCCACTATGCGGCGGTGATAGATTTCCACGTGTTTGTCACCCTGGTGGACAGCATCGGCGGGGTGGAGGTGGACGTACCCCAGCCCATCTCCGACCCGAGCTATCCCGACAGCGGGATTGGGTACGATCCCTTCTACCTGGCGGCGGGCCGGCAGCACCTGGACGGCGCGACGGCTCTCAAATATGCCCGCACGCGCGTGACCTCTGGCGGCGATTTCGACCGCGCGGCCCGCCAGCGCCAACTGGTACTGGCGATCCGGGAGCGGGTCACTCAGTTCGACCTGCTGCCGGACCTGGTGGCCCAGTCACCGCAACTGTGGGCCGCCTTGCAATCCGCTTTCGTGACCGATCTGACACTGTCCCAGATCGTGGACCTGGCCGCCACCGCCAGCCGCATCCCGCCGGACCGGATCGTCAGCGCCAGCATTGATCAGACCTGTACTTACGCCTGGACGACGCCAGCCGGGGCCGATGTGTTACTGCTCGACCGGGAACCGTTCGAGGCGCTGCTCGACGATCTCTTTGCGGACCCCCCGACGACGGCCGCGGCTCAGTGAGCGATCAGGTTCGGCGCAGCAGGCGGGGCAGCTCCCGGATCTCGTCACTTCCCAACAGCAGAGCTACCAGCACATAGGTCGTTCCGCCGAGGGCCAGCCCGCCCACGCCGATGGTCAGAGTCCCGGCTGTGGGCATCAGGACGCGGAAGCCGATCACGACTGCTCCCATCCCCAGGGAGGCCAGGCCCGTCCGCGCCAGCGATTTGATCAATGCACGCTCCTTGACGCCTCCCAGCCGGCGGTGGGCCACTGCCAGCAGCACCAGCACTTGTAGGCCTGCTCCCAGGCTGTTGGATAGAGCGATGGCCCCGTGGGCCAGCGCCGGGAGCAGTGCCCAGCCCAGCCCGGCGTTGAGGATCAGCCCTCCCAGGGCGGCCCAGAAGGGGGTCCACATATCTCGTTGGGCGTAAAACAGGCGGGCGACCACCTCCAGCGCGCTGTGGGTCACCAGGCCCAGGGCGAGGAATTGCAGCGCCCAGTAGACCCGCTCAGTGGCGGCGGCGTCGAATGCGCCGCGCTGGAGAAAGATGGCCGTCAGGGGGCGCCCCAGCACAAGCAGGCCCACGCCGGCGGGCACGCTCAACGTCAGGATCAATCGCAAGGCCCAGGAAAAGGTCTGTCGCAGGCCCACGTGATCCCGTTGCTCGGCGATGTGGGCCAGGGTTGGAAAGACGACGATTCCCAGTGCCGTGCCCAGCACCGTCTCTGGCAGCTGCATCAGTTTCCATGCGTATTCGTAGCTCGATATGGCGCCTGGGGGCAGTTGGGAGCCCAGGATGGTGGGCAGCACGAAACTGACGTAGGTCGCTCCCATTCCCAGCATGCGAGGGCCCATCAGTCTGAGCAGGTTGGGCAGCTCAGGATGGTAGAGCGTGCGCGTCCAGTGGGCGTCGTGATGTATCAACCACGGCAGTTTGATGACCAGATGGGCCACGGCCCCGCCCAGACCGCCCCAGGCTAGCCCAAAGATGCCCATGCGTGGGGCCAGGACCACAACACCGACGATGCGTCCCAGCGTGTAGCATAGCGGCGCCAGGGCGGGCAACAGGAAATGGCGATGGGCTTGCAGAGTGCCGGTGACGATGGTGCTGGCGCTAAAGACGAGGGTTTGGATCAATACCAACCGCATCAGGCGAGTTGCCAGCGCCACTTGTGCAGCATCGTCGGCAAAGCCAGGGGCGACCATCAAGATGATAGGGCGAGCGAATACCGCCGCCCCGATGCTGGCGATGCCCACGACGAGCAGCACCCAGTTGAGGACCGACGAGACAAAACGCCACAGAGCGTCCGGGTCAGCGCGGGGGATGATGTGGTTCAGCAGGGGAATCAGGGAGGTCGTCAGGGCCGCGCCAGTGACGATGACGTTCAGGCCTTCGGGAATCTCAAAGGCGGCGAAATAGGCGTCCAGCGCCTGTGACATGCCAAAAGCGCGGCCCACAGCCGCTTCTCGCACCACCCCTATCAGCTTGTCGGCGGCCAGCAGGCTCGCGACCAGGACTGTGGAGCGGGCGACTTGGGAGCTGTTGGCGGATGGCTGTTTGATGGGCCTGTTCACACGCCTATTATCGTCGCACTGGCCGGGATTTGTCAAGTTGAATGGGACGGGACCCCTCGTGTCGGGGCAAGGACGGGAGGTAGCTTGGCGCCGGGCGTCTCGGCTTGAAGGGGGACAGATCTCTGATGCGGACCGCGCGGATGCCCCGCCGCATCCACCACACTAATCCCACGAGAGTGACCGCCGGTTCGAACCACAGGTTGGGATAGTCGAGATAGGCCTGGAGGGTGAATCGGTTGACAGGTGGATACACCCAACCGACCAACTCCTTCCACAGGGGGTAAAAGAACACCGTTCCGTGAGAGATGACGTCGAGCAGGAGATGGATGAGAACGCCGGACGCAAAGGTCAGAATCAGCCACCCGATCCACGATTGGCGTTGCCGGCGGGTCAGCACCCAGCCCAGGAAGAGCAGCGGGAGGTAGGGAAGCAGGCTGTGGGGCAGGTAAAAGAGGTGGTGTGATGCGCCTCTGAAAAGCAGGTTAGCGATGATGTCCAGGTCTGGAAAGATGGAGCCCATCAGAGCCGCGCCCCACACGGCTGTGCGGATCCAGCGGGGACATCCGAGTTGATGACGGCAGCGCCGTTCGGCGGCGGCAGCGATGGGCCCAATTGGGGCCAAGTGTCCGATGGTCATTTGTGTACCCCCTGATGAAACTGTGTGAACAAAGGCGTCGCACTTTTAGCTGAATGGTGACAGATGTGCGGCCAGTGTATCACGGATGGATGAGGTCTGCTGGACGGGCGGTGCACGGAGCGGCGACAGGTGATGGCCGGCGAGAGCACGTCCAGGCGACGATTGGCCTACGATGATGCCACGTCTGTTTGTGCGAGCGTCAACGTTGGGCTATAATCAGGCTATGACCAACATTCGTCTGTTACATTTTGCCGACCTACACATTGGGATGGAGAACTATGGCCGCTTGGACCCCGTCACGGGTGTCAACGGGCGGGTGCTGGATTTCCTGCACCGCTTTGACCAGGTGATCGAATACGGCCTGGAGCACGAGGTGGACCTGGTGATCTTTGCTGGAGACGCCTTCAAAAACCGCCATCCCACACCTACCTATCAGCGCGCCTTTGCCCGGCGGGTCAAGCGGCTGGTGGACGCCGGGGTGCCGGTCGTGCTGCTGGTGGGCAATCACGATCTGCCGACTATGGCACAGCGCGCTTCCAGCGTGGACATCTTTTCTACGTTGGACGTGCCCAACGTCATCGTCGGGCAGACGGAGCAGTTGCACCGGATCGAGACCCGCCGCGGACCGGTGCAGGTCGCTACCGTCCCCTACCCGGTTCGCCAGCGCCTTTTGACCCAAGACGAGTATCGAGGGCTGTCTATCGCCCAGTTGGACGACGCCCTGGAAGAGATTGTCACCGCCTTGATCCAGGCCCTGGCGCAGCAGGTGAACCCCGACCTGCCGGCGGTATTGACCGCTCACCTGAGCGTCTCCGGCGCGTCCTTTGGCTCCGAGCGGAGCGTCATGATCGGGCGAGACGCGGTGATCCTCCAGTCCGTCCTGACCGATCCGGCCTGGGATTACGTAGCCTTGGGTCACATTCACCTGCACCAGAGCCTGGGCGATACAAGGGGTGGGGATTATCCTCCCGTGGTCTATGCTGGCAGCCTGGAGCGGATTGACTTTGGCGAGGAGGGGCAGCCCAAGGGGTTCTGCTGGGTGAAGCTGGCGCGCGGCGAGACGACGTGGACCTTTGTCCCGGTGGATGCCCGGCCCTTTATCACCGTGCGCGCCGACGTGCGTGGGATCGCCAATCCGTTGATGGCCCTGCAGCGTGAGATCGCGGCCCACGATCTGCGGGATGCCGTGGTGCGGCTCATCGTCAAGCTGACGGCCGATCAAGAACCCCTGATCCGGGATCGAGACGTGCGGGCGCTGCTGTCCGATGCCTATTTCGTCGGCAGTATCAATCGCGAGGTGGAGCGGGCGGCCCGGGTGCGGCTGGGAAACCTGGCTCCGGAGGAGATGACCGACCGCGAGTTGCTGCTCAAGTACTTGGAGACGAAAGAGACAGAGCCGGAGCGGATCGAGCTGCTGTTGGAGCGGGCCGAGAGCATTTTTGCTGGGGAGTGATTCAGGAGGAAGGAGGGTGGGATGGCCGAGATCCGGTGTTGTGTTCTGGGGGCGACCGGTTTCGTAGGGGGGCAGATTGCGCGGGCGGCCGCGGCCCTGGGTTGGCGCGTGCGCGGCCTGCGTCGCCGGCCCAACGAGGTGGGAGCTATCGGTGATTTAGATGTCGAGTGGGTGTTGGGAGACCTGGCAGATCCGGCCTCGCTGGTGTCGGCGATGCGGGGCTGTCCCCTGGTATTCCACGCCGCGGGCTATTATCCCCGTCACGCTCAAGACGTGTGGGAGACGCTGCAGCACGCCGTGACCGGGATGCGCAACGTCCTCTCGGCCGCGTCCACTGCCGGGGTCAGGCGCTTGGTCTACACCAGCGCGTACACCACTGTCGGCCCCCCGTCCCATGCGGGCCAGTTGGCTGCCGAGCGGGATTTGTACGTTCCCGGCTCCGTCCACTTACCTCTCTTCGAGGTCAAATGGGCCATGGAGATGGAGGCGCTGCGGGCCACTCTCCAAGGGCTGCCGATCGTCAGTGTGCTGCCGGGCTTTGTCCTCGGGCCGGGCGATCCCAAGCCGACCAGCGGCGCGCTGCTGCTGTTGATGGCTCAGGGGCAGATCAAAGAGTATCTCGAGGGGGAGGTCAACGTCGTGGATGGACGGGACGTGGCGGCGGGGCACATTGCCGCGGCCGGACGGGGCAAGCCGGGCCAGCGCTACATTTTGGGGGGGCACAACCTGGCCCTGCGAGAGATACAGGAGACCGTCGCCGAGCTGACCGGGAGTAAACCACCCGGCTCCGGCCTGCGGCTGCCGGCGGTCGCCTCCCGGTGGAGCGGCAAATTCGAGGTTCCCGGCACGCACCAACTGCGAGTCCTCGAGCACTGGCAGCCGCTGGATTCATCCCGCGCGCGAGAAGAGTTGGGCCTTCCCGCTCCCATCCCGTTCGAACGAACCTGCCGCGATGCCCTCACCTGGTTCCACCAACAGGGTCTCCTCAAGAGCGGGCCGGTGGAAGCAGAGCCAGGCTGACGGAGCATGGCGCGAGAGCGCTGACTACAAGCCCGGCATCCCATTGGGAGGGGTGAGGTCGGTAGTGGGCGATTCACCGCTCAGAGCGCGGGTCACCCTGGCCCACTCCTCGATATCGAGAGACTGGGCACGTCGTCGGGGATCCACGCCGGCCTCCCGGAGCGCCTCTTTTACCTCGTCCGGGGGGAGTCGCAGACCGGCTGTCAACGTGTTGTGAAGCTGCTTGCGCCGTTGGGAGAATCCGGCTCGCACGACGCGGAAAAACGCCGAGTTCTCCACCAGCACAGGGGGCGTATCGTGCACGTCTATCCGCACGACCGCCGATTCCACCTGCGGCGAGGGGTAAAAGCTGCCGGGCTTGATGCGAAACCGAATCTCTGGTCGGCCGTACAACTGCACGCTCACCGCCAGCAGGCTCATATCCCCCGGCTGGGCGACGATCCGTTGAGCCACCTCCCGCTGCACTGTGACCACGATGCGCCGGGGCTGGCGGCGGGCTTCCAACAGGTGACGCAGCACGGCCGAGGTGATATAGTACGGGAGATTGGCGACGACCTGATAGGGAGTATCAGCTCCGGACTGCCCAGCGGAGACCGCCTCGATCAACGAGACCGGCTCCAGTGCCAGGATGTCTCCTTCGACCAGTGTGACATTGTCCAGGGCAGCCAGTTCGCTCTGCAGCACGGGCAGCAGCCGCTGGTCCAGCTCGACGGCGACGACGTGACCGGCCTGGCGGGCCAACCGTTCGGTCAGCGTCCCCAACCCCGCCCCGATTTCGAGCACCATGTCGCTCGCTGCCAGCTCAGCGGCGGCGACGATACGCTCGAGAATAACCGGGTCAACCACAAAGTTCTGCCCCAGCCCTTTGCTCGGTTGGATATCCCACTGCTCCAACAAACGATGCACGTTCATTGGACTAGTTGAGGACATAGTTGATTTTGTCCGGCACGGGGGTCAGCAGATAGACGTCGACCCAGCGGTACCAGAGCACCAGGTTGTCGTCGTCGTATCCCAGGTCAATCCGATTCCACTTGATGGCCCCACCGGTGTCGCCAGCCAGCCCAACGCCGTAGCCAGGCACGTACACCTGACTGCCCATATTGATGACGCGTGGGTCCACGGCCACGATGCCATACCGCATTTGCATCCCCGTGGCCGTCCGTCCGTAGTAGGGACTCGAGACCGGAGTGCCGGCTGTGCCAGCCGAGTAGGAGGTCGCCAGCATACGGAGCCTGCGCCAATATTCGATCGGGCCGCTGGGGGTATCGAGAGTGCGCACGATGATCTTGGTGCCGTATCCATAGATTTTCGTCGTGGGGGGGACGGCGACGTATTGCCTGTCCGTCGTCCGCGCCACCACGTGACCATCCTCGGACCGCACGCGGACCCGCCGCTCCAGAATACCCGGCACCCCTTCTTGCAGCAGGCGCTCGTTGTCAATCTCTAGATCTGGGTCTGCCTGCCAGGCTGTCTCGAAAGGGATCGGTTCCTGCTCTGTCACGAACTGTTCGCTCACCCGCACCACGCGGATGGTGGCATCCTCCTGCAGGGGCGAATCCAGGGTGGGCGTGGTATAGTCCTGCCCGGTGAGGACGACGCCCAGATCCGCGAGCACCTGATCCACCCGTTCCCGGTGCGTGCGGGCGCGAAGTGTACGTCCGTCCACATAGACCGCCACGGGGATGGAGCGCTCGATAAAGATGTGCAGCCCAGACAACAGGGGTTCGCCCAATCCGGGTTGGACGCCATCCGCCAGGTAGAGCGTCACTCCGATGCGGCGTAGGGCCTCACCGACGGTGGCGGCGGTGGTGTGGAAGGTCGTCTCCCGGCCGTCCTCGTGCAGGGTGAAGGGTACGGCGCGCTGGACCGTCACGTGGATTGGCCCTGGCTGGGGAGCAGCGCTCGCTGCTGCCTCCTCCCATTCGACGGATACATCCACCTCGTCCTGGGGCAGCAAGGAAACCTGCGCTTCTTGCAGTACGCCCTCCACCGTCGTGGCGTGGGTGCGGAGCAGGAGAGAGTGCCCATCGGCGTGGACATAGACAGGGGTGGCCCGTTTGATCTCCACGGTTTGTCCCGGCTCCAGCATGGCATCTGGATCGACCGGGTTGATCACATCTTCTGGTTCAAGCTCCAGCCCCAGGTCCATCAGCAGCGCGCCGACGGTATCCTGCTGGGTGTGCACCGATCGCGCCTGACCGTCTACCACCAGCATGACTGGCGTCCGGGTCGTCAGGTAGGCATAGGATCCGGCCGCGACCAGGCCCGCGACGAGGACCAGGGTGGCAACCTGCCGCCAGCCCTGGGGTTGTTGTACCGGTTTAAATGGAACAGCTACGCTTGCTTCCATCCTCCATCCATCAAGGGAGGCGGCGGAGCGCCCGCCGCCTCCTGCATTCATAATACCTGGTCGTGCACCCCCCGTCGAATCGCTCCACCCGCCTTACCGGGAACACCCAGCTCCGACCAGGCGCTCCCACGGCGCCCAGGAGTGACTCCTTACCGCTGCTTCCTCCCGGACCTGACGGGGTTCGAAGGCTCCTGCCGCGCAGGACCCGGTCTTCAACACCGTTTGAACCCGGCAGTATCGGACAAGTCAACCCTCGGGGGGGAATTCAACCCCGCTATGGCGGATTGCGGGTACAGGGCACCGCCAGTTCCCCGTCTAGCACGACCAGCATCATGCTAACTCAGGGAAGGCGAAATGTCAAATTGGCGTAATTCTTTTGACAATGGCACATTAGCGTAAAACCACGCTTGTGGCGCAAACGCCCGGCGATAAAGTCGCCGGGCTACGGAGCAGCGCCCGATGAATCGGGCTTAGAAGCCCCGTTCACGGGGCGAAAGC
>DSDT01000236.1 GCA_011048615.1 Chloroflexota bacterium
CCACTCCCTCTCCCACTCCGGAACCGGTCGTCCTCACCATCTGCATGCCCAACGAACCGAACAGCCTATACCTTTACGGCACCGACCGTCTGGCTGCCCACCACATCTGGCAAACGATCTACGATGGCCCGCTCGACAGCCGCAGCTACGGCTACCAGCCCGTGATTCTGAACGCCCTACCCCATCTATCCGACGGCAGCGCCGTCACTCAGGCTGTCACCGTCCAGGCCGGAGAGCGGGTCCTCGCCATCACTGGAGAGATCACCACCCTGGCACCCGGCGTGACGGTGCGGAATTCGCACGGGCAGCGCGTGACATTTGACGGCACGCCACTCCAAATGTCTCACATGGTCGTCACCTTCACCCTCCGCCCGGATGTCTACTGGTCCGATGGCGCCCTCCTCACAGCCGCCGATTCGGTCTTCTCCTTCGAGTTGGCCGCCGCTCCATCCACACCCAGCGACAAATACATCATCGAGCACACCGCCTCGTATACCGCGCCCGATGTGCGCACCGTGGTCTGGCGAGGCATTCCGGGCTTTGTCGATCACGCCTACCAGCTCAACTTTTGGCATCCACTGCCCCGCCACGCTTGGGGGCATCTCTCCCCCACCGATTTGCTAAGCGCCGACATCTCTACCCGGCAGCCCATCGGCTGGGGGCCCTTTATCATCACCGCATGGATCGCCGGCGACCAACTCACTGCGGTCCGCAACCCGATCTACTTTCGCGCGCCAGAGGGACTTCCCCGCGTGGACGAAATCCGCTTCCGCTTCATCCCCGATCCCATCACGTTAGCCGAAGAACTCGTGAACGGCGGCTGCGACGTGCTGACTCACGACGCCGCCGAAGCGGCGCGCACCGCGCTGCCCGATCAGCCCGCTGTTCCCATCCAATCGCCCTCCACCTACGACGCCCGCTGGGAGCTGTTGACTTTCGGCATCAGCCCTCATCAGACCTATGACCGGCCCGATTTCTTCGAGGATGTGCGCGTGAGACAGGCCATCGCCCTGTGCATTGATCGTCAGACGGTGGTAAACCAACTGCTGGGGCCTGCGGGCCGGGTGCTGCACAGCTACCTGCCCCCCGAACACCCCCTGTACGCTGGCGACGGGCTGACCACCTGGGGATACGCCTCCACGGCCGGACAGACCCTGCTGGCGACGGTCGGCTGGTACGACGAGGATGGGGATGGTGTCCGGGAAGCCCATGCCATCCCCGGCATCGCTGACGGCACCCCATTTCAGATCACCTACCACACCACTGATGAACCGCTGCGCCAGCAGACGGCTCAACTCCTTCAGACTTATCTGGCGGGCTGCGGGATCCAGGTCCGCGTGGAGACCGTCTCCCCTCAGACGCTCTTTGCTCCGGGACCGGACGGGGTGCTATTTGGCCGGCGGTTTGACCTGGCCCAGTTCTCCTGGCGCGCCACGACGGTGCCCTTGTGCGACACATTCCTGAGCGCCCAACTGCCCGACGAAGGGCACTGGTATCGGCCCAACGTCGCCGGACTTTTCGACGACGAGTACGACACCGCCTGCCTAGCAGCTCTGAACGCCCCCCCGGGCAGTCAAGCCTACCAGGCCCAGCACGTCGAGGCTCAGCGCATCTTTTCCGAACGACTGCCCGCACTGCCCCTCTTCCAGCGCCTCAAAACCACCCTCGCCCGCGCTGCCGTCGTTGGTCTATCACCCGATCCCACCCAGCGCTCCGAGCTCTGGAACATTGAGCAGCTCAGCGTACAACCTTAACCAGCGCCGGCGAACCACCCGGCGCCCAATCTATAGAGGAGACTGAAATGAAGCCCATAGCAACCCACATCGAGACTCACGCTGACGAATACCTGGCCCGCCTGAAACACGCCTGTGCCCAGCCCAGCATCTCTGCCCTGAATCAAGGACTGGACGAAATGGCCGACATGGTGTCCGACATGCTGCACAGCCTCGGCTTTCACGTCCAGATCGTACCCACCGACGGCGCGCCGGTTGTTCTGGGCCGCATGGCCGGCACAGGCGAGCGCACGCTGCTGCTCTACAACCACTATGACGTCCAGCCAGTAGATCCGCTGGATGAGTGGATCACCCCTCCCTTCAAGCCAGACATGCGCGAGGGAAACCTATATGGCCGAGGCACCGCCGACAACAAGGGAGCTATTGTCTCCCGAGCCTGCGCTCTGGAGGCCTACCTGGCCCATCGAGACACCATCCCCGTCAACATCGTCTGGGTGATTGAGGGCGAGGAGGAGACAGGCAGTCTGCACTTGGGACAGTTCGTGGCCCAACACCGCGACCTGTTACAGGATGTCTATGGCTGCGTATGGGAAGCCGGTGGCAAGAACGCCCGCGATCAGTACGAGATCGCCCTGGGATGCAAAGGACTGCTGTACGTCGAGCTGCGCGCTCGGGGCGCATCCCATGACCTCCATTCGGCCCTCGCCGCCACCGTGATCAGTCCGGTCTGGCGGCTTCTGTGGGCTCTGAACAGTCTCAAGGACGCCGACGAGACGATACGTATCCCCGGATTCTACGACGCCGTGCGCCCCATCTCTGCTGCCCAACGGCAGGTCCTCGCCGACTGGGACTATCCCGAAGAAGAAGCCCGCGCTCTATACGGGTTGGATACCTTCCTGCAAGGTCTGAGCGGCGACGAACTCAAAGAACGACTCATCTTTGGCCCTACGTGCAACGTGGATGGCTTTCACGCCGGATACGGCGGACCAGGGTCGAAAACTGTGCTACCCTGTGAGGCCTCCGCCAAGCTGGATTTTCGCCTGGTTCCCGATCAGACCCCAGCGACGATCCTGGCGCTGCTGCGTACCCACCTGGACGCCCAAGGGTTTGAGGATATCGAGATTCTCGCCGACGAAGGAGAGCATCCCTCGGCCGGAGACCCGGCCCATCCTTTCGTGCAGGCAGCCGCGCGCACAGCCCAGCGACTCTACGGACACGTGCCGGCCTGCATTCCCATGATGAGCGGCACGGGACCGGTACACGTTCTATGCGGACAGTTCGGCACCCCGATGGTGACCGCAGGGGTGGGATACGCCGGTTCCATGGCCCACGCTCCCAACGAACACATCCGCATCCAGGACTTTATCGCCGGCACCCAGTACATCGCCGCCCTGTTGGACGAACTGGGTAACACTGAGCCATAAAAACAAAGAGCGCGAACGGTGTCGTTCGCGCTCTTTGCTCGCTCGTCAATCACATTTCGATCCAGCGCCCCCGGCGCGATTCGAACGCGCAACCTGCGGATTCGAAGTCCGACGCTCTGTCCAATTGAGCTACGGGGGCATTTGGTGTATAATACGTCCACAGTCAGAGCCGGACTTGCGTCCGGCCCCGGAATAACTGGGGTGAGTGATGGGATTCGAACCCACAATCTCCTGGGCCACAACCAGGTGCCTTAACCATTAGGCCACACCCACCAAGTGATACTATTTTACCACAAAGCACGTAAAGGAGCAAACGATGGGACTTCAAGTGCCAAGCCAACGTCACGACGTTCAAATGCTCACCAGTCATTTTCAATTCAGCGGCCAATTGGAGACGGTGGGACCCGTCGGCGTCTTTATCAACGACCCTACCCGTGAGAGCTTTTCCCTCTATGACGTCCACTTTTTACCACTGACACCCGGCAGCCCTCTGAGAGGTATCGCCCGCCCTCACGTCGTCGTCCTCAGGTCTCAAATTATGCTCCTGTCTCTCGATTCGGAAGAAGGGCGTCAATCGATCACTACCTTTGCCCGCCGCGAGTTGTTGACCATCTACACCCCTATCGCAGTATGCCGAGGCCACTTTCCCCTCCCAGCCGAGGCCAGAATAGCGGATTTCCTAGGCGTCATTCCCGGCGAACTGCTTGCCCTGCTAGATGCTCACATCTTTCCCTTCATCGACCTTCCCAACCCGTTCCCCTCCCAAGCCGAAATGCTGCTCATCGGTCGGCAGTCCATGCTGTTCTATCATCCCGGCTAGCACGCGCTCCAATGAACAGTATGACCACACTCCGCCCCACCTGCTCTCGAACAACATAGGGGACGAGACCAACGGCAGTGAGTGCTGTTTCGCCCACACCTGACTGCGGCTCGCCCTGCCCCGTTACGCGGTACAGCCACCCGATGAAGCGGGACAGGGGATCACATCCACCCAAGCCGGCCCACGCTACGACGACGAGCCGTCCCCCTGGCCTCAGGACCCGAACCACGTCGTACAATGTGTCGCGATCCAGGATGAACAGGGTGGGGAACGTGGTGACGACGCTGTCGAAACACTCATTACGAAACGGCAGGGTCTGGGCGCGGGCTTGTAGGATGGGGACCGTCTGCCCCACTCGCTGCAACCGCCGGCGGGCCAAACGGCCCATCGCGGACGAAAGGTCAAGCCCAACCGGAGACAACCCACGCTCTGCCATTGTCACCAGCAAATGACCAGGACCGTGAGCCAATTCCAGCACCCATTCTCCCTGAAGATGTGAAATCGCAGTACGCCCCCACGCCTGCCACTGCCCCAAGGACACCACCCAGGCCACGGCATCATACATCCAGGCCAGCTCGTTATAGAGCAGACGGAAAAAGAAACGTACAAAGGCCCACCACCGGCTTGCCATCCCCCCACCTCTCAAGCAAACACCCCCGCCGCGCTGTGCAGCGAGGGTGTCTCATCTGGCAATACTATGGGAGCGAGTTCTACGCCCTAGAGCGTGGAAGGCCCGGCAAAGTCGCCCCCATCAGCCGACGACTGGGCTCCTTCTTCTTCTGAAAGCACCCAGATCGCAAGTTCTATAGTCAGGTTCTTGAAAAAGCTGTTGGAGGGCAGATTATCCATCCCATATTCTGATTCTACCACCCGCGCCCTCAAGCGTAGTGTCTTGGTATTCAACACGACGTCTTTACCCGTCTCGACCAACATCGGCTCTCCCTTGGGCGCTAACTTGGTGCGCAGTGCTTCGTCGTGGAACGCATAGTCCGACATCAGCACCTTGGTCACAGTGCGAATATCGCTCTTGTCGAACAGCCAGACCTCGAACGCGGTCACCTTGTTGGGCGTCCCTACGCCAATCGTCTCAGAGACCCCCACGCCGCACTCGCCCATAAACTCGCCATTGTCCAACTCGACGCTGAACGAGGGGTCATAGTGGTCGTCACCCAATTCATAGGCGGTGAAAAATTGGGCGAGTGGTGGGCCTTCGGGCCCCCAGGAGACGACTTCAGCCGCCACTCTTTCTCGGGGCACACCCCCCTTTCGTTCTACTGCTACTCCCCCAGCCCGCTGTGCTCTCATCTGGGTGAAAAGGAATATGACCCCACCGACGCACGCCACGACCAGCAAAGCCACCCCGCAGATCATGAGCGGCGAACTTCCGCCGCCAGCCTCCGGCTCCGCTGGGGGCTCCTGCGGCGACACCTCCCCGGCGGGAACACCACCCTCCAGGGCATGTGCCAACGCTCGCAGCCGGACCACCTGCTCCCCACTCAATCCAGCCTCGACCTCGGCCAACTTGGCGGCTAAGGCGCCCTCCTCCCAGAACTCGACACCCAGCTTGGAGCGCGCCCATTCCAGATCTCCATTCTCCGCGTATCCCTTGGTCACCCAGAGGATGTAATCTGTCTGAAAGTCAGAGCGCAAGTGGCTGGGCGTGACATTCGACCACTGAACCGGCCATATCACCCAGCCAAAAATCAAACCGAGAATCAAGCCCAGCACGCCTCCGACGATCAGCGGAACCCGGTACTGCCGAATGAACTGCCGAATGAACTGCAGAATGACATCCATCTTGACCCCCCTTGTTTATGCGCATATTTTTGCAGCAACTCCCACCTGGTTCATTTTACCATAAACACCACCAGCACACAAATACATGACCACAGGGTGATGAAAAAGCAAGAGACCATTTTAACGTCAGCCTGTTCACCTCGTACTCGAATCCAACTCGGTAAATTGTACACCGATTGAACAAGTTGGACAAGTGAGCATCAACAGGACCCGTCTCTGTGCATCCTCCCCTACATGCCCAATATGTGGTATAATCTTGCTAGCGCAGTCAGTTCACGAGTGCAGGCTTATGTCACTTTTACGGGATATTGTCGCACTGATCACCACTCCACCGGGCGATTTGGTCTACCACTTGGTAACCCTGTTCGCCATCCAAATCATCCTGGGAATAGTCGTTGGGCATTGGAGCCGCAACCGCCGCGACCCGGCGGCCGTTCGTCTCCTGATTGCCGGTCTGGGCTTTACCCTGGCCCGCGCCGTCCTGATGCTCGTCGCCATTCTGCATCGCATCGGCCTGCTCCAATCCAACGCCGTCTTGCCCCCCCTCGAGCGATACCTCGATCTCACCGCCGTGCTGCTGGCCATCTGGGTCTTTTTGCCGCTGCTAGAAGAACGCACCCGCCTGGGCGTGATGATCCTGATCCCCAGCATCTTGATTGCCACAGGAGTATATGCTGCCTTCGCGGCCCTCTGGCCCCAGGATGAAGCGCTGGCTATCAGTTACAACGGCTATTGGCAGGAGCGAGTCTGGGTGCTCTCCTCCATCATCCTATTGGGCTTGGCTCTCATCGCCAGCCTGATCCGGCGGACCGGCGATTGGAGTTGGTCGGCCTGTCTGTTCGCCATCTGGCTGACGGGGTCCGTGTTACAACTCGCCAGGCCCTCTCTGACCGAGTCTCACGTTGCTGGATGGGTGCGTTTGGCCAACCTGGCGGCGCTGCCTCTCATCGCCAGCCTGGTGTATCGCCGCGCGTTGAGCGCTCCGTCCATATCCATCGGCGCCGATGTAGACAAGGACACCAGCACAACGATCATCAGCATCCTGGGGGCAACCCAACGCATCGAAACCGCCTCAGACACCGAGGCCGCCCTCACGCTGGCAGCTCCCTCCATCGCCCACGCGTTGGAAGCGGACGTGCTCGCCATCGGCCTGCCGGCACCAGACTCGGATAAGAAGCTGCGTATCATTGCACTCCATCCTTCGACCGGTACGATGCTAGCCCATCGAGAGCCAACACTGCTCATATCCAGGTACCCCGTGCTGGCCAATGCCCTCAAGACCGGCTATCTGCAGCACGCCCAGTCGCCGAGCAAAGACCCCTCCATCACCGCCCTCTACCATCAACTCGGTTTCGAGCAAGTCGGTCCTCTGCTGGCCCACCCCTTGATCCACGAAGGGAATGTCTTGGGCATCCTACTGGCCGGTTTGATCTCTCAGCGCCGCTGGTCCATACGAGACGAGCAGATATTCCAGGCTATCGGAGCAGCGATAACGACGGCTCTGGTCAACGCTCCCCGGCGAGGAGAAGCGGCTGACCAGGGAGCCCGGTTGCAGGAAACCCTGGAAGACGCACGCCAACTGGCACAGCAAGTGGCCGAGCTGGAAACCGAGCTAGAGCATCAGCGTCAGCGCGCTGAAGAACTGGCCACCACACTCCGCTTGCGAGAGCAGAGTTTGGCCGAGCGCCAACCTGACGACACGATCTGGCAGCGCGAGATGCAGGAATTGGTCGAGACCCGCGACCGGATCGCCGTCGAGTTGAACCGCTGGAAGGAGCGAGCCGAACGACTCGCCCGCACCAATGAGAGCCTGCAACAGAAACTGACCCAGGTTGAGCAGGCTGTGTCCCAGGAATTGTCCCCCCTGGAAACCGAGCTGGCTGAACTGCGGGACCAAGTTCAACGCCTTTCACAGTCAAATACCGATTTACAGAGAGAGTTGGCCCAGGCGCACCTTGACCGTACCCCAGACCCAGCCCTGCCCGCCGTCCCGTATCAGCAGCTGCCCTACAATGCCCTTGGCGCTCGCGGCATCTTGATCAGCGACGAGGATGGCAACATCCTTCTGGCCAGCCAGGGTGCTCGGCACCTCATCGGTCAGTCCCGCACGATGTTGGAAGACACGCCGCTCCCAAACCTGTTCGCTGAGCCGGTCTGGAACAAATCGGTCAATGCCCTCTTGCATGCAGAGAATCAATCCGACCAAAACCTGACGGTCATAGTCAAGCTGGACGGCAAGGCCATACGGGCGGAACTGACCCGCATACCGGACATCACCGGTGGGATGGGGACTCTGGCCGTCATGCTCTATCCGGCCGAGGAAACCGCGCTTGCCAACGACGCGATCCCCTCACTGATTCAAGAACTGCGTACCCCAATGACCTCCATCAACAGCTACACCAATCTATTGCTAGGCGAATCGGTAGGCATCCTGGGCGAGACGCAGCGCCAGTTTCTACAGCGCATCAACGCCAACACCACACGCATGGAGGTGCTACTCGAGGACTTGGCCCGAGCCACCACGATAGACGTGGAGCAGTTATCCCCCTCCCCTGAACCCGTGGATCTGATTGAGGTGATTGAAGAAGCCATTATGTCGCTTTCGGCCCAATTTAGCGCCCGCCAGGTCGGTATACACATGGACATGCCATCCCAACTGCCGCCCATCCACGCCGACCGAGACAGCCTCTATCAAATCGTCCTGCGCCTGTTGTCGAACGCCTGCCAATGCTCCCAACCGAGTACCAAAGTCCGGGTTCACGCCCACCTGGAGGAATACAGCGATCAAATCAGCGAACTGCCCAACTATCTGTTCATGTCTGTGACGGACTCGGGAGGGGGTATCGCGCCCGAGGATCAGCGGCGGGTCTTTCAGCGCCTCTACCGGGCCGATAATCCCATCATCCCTGGCCTCGGCGACGAGGGCGTTGGGCTTTCCATTGCCAAGGCCCTGGTAGAAACACAAGGCGGGCGCATTTGGGTGGAGAGTGAGATCGGGGTAGGTAGCACCTTTAGCTTTATCCTCCCCCTGAGCTCTGAAAAAAGTGACTGGTTACCCAACACCCTGGCATCCCCCTTATCTGATCTATTTACCAACGACACGGGCGAAACAGCCCCGGAGAAGAGCGGGTGAGCAAGTCGACGCCCTCTCGAACGGGCCATTTCTGGGCTCGACTCGACCAACCGACCGGTGACACGTGGCAACTGTTGGGCAGCCTCGCCGTTACCCTCATCAGCGTGGGTATGCTGGTGGGGGGGTTCCTGTTGAGCCAACTCGACGGAGTAGGTATGCGCGCTCCCGCTACCCACGTCGCCGTGCTCCCTCCTTCGCCCACTATTTTCTGGCCCACTGCGACTCCATCGCCATCCCCCTCGCCTCCCCCATCCCCTACACTCACACCGGCCGCCAAAGCTACCACCACACCGTCCCCCTCCCCCGTCTCCTCTCTGATACCGAGCTGTCAACCGCCAGCTGGATGGACGATCTATATTGTTCGAGCAGGGGACACTCTCTATCGTCTGGCCCTTCAGTCGAACACCACCGAACTGGCGTTGATGCAGGCCAACTGCTTGAATACCCCGGCCATTTACTCCGGGCAGAGACTCTACCTGCCCCCCACCC
>DSDT01000356.1 GCA_011048615.1 Chloroflexota bacterium
GGGCAAGGGGGTCGGCGCGGGCTGGCAGGCAGCCAGCAGCATGCCGATCCATAGAACGACGAGCCAGCGTAGTGTTTTGTGGATTCGGTTCATCTCTCTCCTTTCATCTCAGATAGTCTGACCTGGATCAACCAGAACCAAAAGGGCGACCACGGATTGCACAGATTTCACGGATTTTTCTTTTTCCGATCCGCGCCTCCGTGAAATCTGTGATTCATATCCCTGACCCTAAATCCTCGCTTTTTGGTAAGCATTCCGAAGCCGGGGCACTTTATGCCCCGGCTCCAGAACAACGCCCGCTGAACCGGGCTGGTGGTCTACAAGGCCCAAGCCCCATCGATGGGGCGCTGCTCTGTAGCCCGGCGACTTTCGCCGGCCGTGTTCTGTTGCCAATGCTGCGGTGCCGGCCCCTGAGCAAGGTAACTGAACGGTTACGCTTTTTGTACAAGGATTGAATGAGTAAGGGACTATTTGACATCTGACCGACATATAATACAATCAAGGTGGGAGAAACGCAAATGGGTATTCCATCCGCCATCGCCGCCATCGCGCCCGATGGGCAGCTCACTCCACAGCAAAAGCGACGCTTTCTGATAGATTTCTGCCTCAGGCGCATCCGTCCAGGCACCGGCAGCGCGCCCGAATTTCTGCACAGGAGGACGGCTATGAACCCCTGGCCCGATCTGCGCCCCATCCTGGAGGACATCCCCTGGGTCATCGTCGGCGACGTCGCCACCCGGGCCTACATGCCGGAGCGAGCCACCCAGGACCTCGACATCCTCGTCCGTCAGGAAGATGAGGACGAGGTGTGGGAGCGGCTGCAAACGGCCGGCTACCGGCAGATCTCCCGACTGGCCATCCCCGGATTCCTGGCCCGCTCCCCAGAGGGCGTGGACCTGGACGTAATCCTCGGCCGCTATCCCTGGCTGGACGAGGCCCTGGCTCACCCGCGCCGCGACCCAGCCGGCTACCCGGTGCTGGACCTGCCCTACCTGGTGCTGATGAAAATGATCTCGGTCCGAGTGCAAGACATAGCCGACGTATCCCGAATGCTCGGCCTGGCCTCGGAGGAGGAACTGGCGCGGGTGCGGGCCGTGGTGCAGCGGTACGCGCCCCGGGAGGCCGACGACCTGGAATCCCTCATCTACCTGGGCCAGATCGAGATGGGGAAAGCGGATCCCCCGTCGTGACCCTCGCCCCGCGCGCATTCACTCGGCCCACAGTCCGCCAGTCTCTGCCAGCCAACCGGCGATCCGCTCGACCGCTCCGGCCACGTCGTTATCAGAGATATCGAGTTCCAGCGTCGGCAGGATGGACTCGCCCACCAGCCGGCGCAGGAGGTCCTGCTCCTGGACGAAAACCCCCAGGTCGTCGTACTGGGATGGGTTACCCGAGACCTTGAGCCGCTCGGCGCGGGCGTCCGCGAAGGACTCGGGCGTCCGCGTCACGAACACCAGCCGAAAGCCCAGGCCGTGCAGCCGCTGCTCCAGCCAGCGGAAGGGGTAGTCCCGCCCATAGGTGCGCAGTTGGTAGGCCCGGGTAGAGATGTGGAAGCGGTCCACGATCCAGGAATAGTACCGCTGCAGCTCGAACAGCCTGGCCCAGGTGTGGTAGGTCTCCATAGCCAGGTGCTCTTCATGCGGCTCGAAATTGATCAGCCCTCGCCCCCAGGGGAAATTGGTCAAGGCGCACCACTCGGCCGAGACGATGGGCGAGTGGTAGCGGTACCGGCGAGGCCCAACGATGCGCGGGTGCTCGTTCAGGCCAAAGGCGATCTCGGTCTTGAAGGTCAGCCGGGTGCCCTCCAGGATGACCTTGGGGCAGAGTTTATCCGCCATGCGCGCTCTCCTGCCTACGCCCCGCCGACGGCATAGACCGCCCCCATCCGGGGCGGCAGCGCCGCGCCGGCAATGCGCCCACCGGTCACCCGCGCCTCGCTCCCGCCCCACAGGTCGCGCAGAGGCGTGCCATCGGCGAACAGGCCGTCCGCCGGCACGTCGAGGGCGTAATCGGCCGGGCCGTTGTTTAGCACCACGGCCAAGGTCTCGGCGTCGGACTGGCGGGCGAAGGCATAGACGCCATGGTCATCATCGGCGTGGAGGCACAGGTAACGCCCGCGCCGCAGGGCGGGATGGTCGCGCCGCAGCCGGATCGCGCGACGGAAAAAGGCGAGCAGGTCGTGGTCCCAGCGGGCCTCGTCCCACGGGAACGCGCGCCGGCAGTCGGGGTCGTCCCCGCCCTCCAGGCCGATCTCGTCGCCATAGTAGACGCACGGCGCGCCGGGAAAGGTCATCTGGAACAGCGTCGCCAGCTCGAGCGCGGCCCGGTCTCCCTCGACCAGCGTCAAGAAGCGGGGCATGTCGTGGCTGCCGAGCAGGTTGAGCTGCGCCAGCGTCACCTGCCAGTCGTAGAGGGCCAGCAGGTCGGCTATGGCAGCGGCGAACTGGACGGCGCTCAGCGGCTGCAGGGCGTAGCCGCCGGGCCGCAGGGTCGTATCCAGCCGCTCGCCGCCGAAAAAGCCGAGGCAGGCGCGGTTGAAAATATAGTTCATCACGGCGTCGAACTGGTCCCCTTGCAGCCAGCGGCGGGCGTCGAACCAGATCTCGCCCACGATGTAGGCCTCGGGGTTGGCCGCCTTGACCACGCGGCGGAATTCCTGCCAGAACTGGTCGTCGTCTATCTCCTCCGGCACATCGAGCCGCCAGCCGTCTATGCCGAACTCGACCCAGTGACGAGCCACATCAAAGATGAACTGCCGCACGGCCGGGGTATCGGTGTTGAGCTTGGGCAGCGCCGGCAGGTTCCACCAGGCCAGGTAGCCCAGCTCTTGCAAACTGTCCCGGTCGCGGGTCTGCTCCCAGTCCTCTAACAGTGGGCCAGGGTAAGGGTTGAGCGGTTCGCCGTCCCGCAGCCGCTCCTGGTCAAAGTGGAACCAGTCCAGGTAGGGCGAGGCGGCGCCGTTCTCCAGCGTGTGGTGGAACTGGTAGAACCCCCGGCTGGCGTGGTTGAACACCCCGTCCAGCACGACGCGCATGCCCCGGTCGTGGGCCGCGTCCAGCATGTGACGGAAGGCCACGTCACCCCCCAGGATGGGGTCGACATGGTAATAGTCGTGGGTGTGGTAGCGGTGGTTGGCCGCCGACTGAAAGATGGGGTTGAAATAGATGGCCGTGACGCCCAGCGATTGCAGGTAATCCAACCGCTCCGCCACGCCCAGCAGGTCGCCGCCCTTGAAGCCCAGGACCGTCGGCGGCGAATCCCACGGCTCCAGGTTGGAGGGCTTGGGCACCCGGTCGCTGGTCGCAAAGCGGTCGGGGAAAATCTGGTAGAATACGGCGTCCTTGACCCAGTCGGGGGTCGTCCATTCGGTTGACAATGCTCTCCTCCTTAAAACACGAAAGGGACACGAATTTCGTACCCTTCGTGCTCTTCGAGTTCTTCGTATTTGTGTGATTCGTGTCCTTCGTGTTCATAAATGCTCACCCCATCGTGCAGGGTGCCGAACCAATATCGGCCCTCGGCGTCCTGAAGGATGGTTGTCACGACGGAGCCGACGAGGCCGGAATTCGACGGCGTATACTCGCGCCAGCGTTCGCCGTCGAAGCAAACGACCGCCCCGCCGACGTGGGCCGGCTTTTCCGTGGCGGCCCAAATCCGGCCTCGGTGGTCCAGGGCCAGCGCCGCGATGGTGTTCCACGGAATATCGGAATTGGCGGTGCGATAGCAGTCCCACGCGCCGCTGTAAAAGTGGCACAGCCCGCCGCCATCGGTGCCGATCCACACCTCGTCCCGCGCGCCCGGGACGGCCAGCAGCGATACCACGCTGTTGACGGTCAGACCGGAGGAGGCCGCGGTGTACCGGATCCAGGCTGGCTCCCCACTGCCGAGGTCGAGCACCGCCAGCCCACGCTCGGTGCCCATCCAAACCCGCCCGGCGCCGTCCACGGCCAGGGCCAGCACCGCGCCGCTATCCAGACCGGCCTCGAGGGGCGAAAAGGTCCGCCACGCGCTCCCGTCCCACAGCGCCGCCCCGCCCAGCGCGCCCACCCACACCCGGCCCACCGGATCCGCCGCCAAGGCCCGCACGCGGCTGCCCGGCAGCCCCATCTCTTGCACCGGGTAGGCCGTCCACGCGCCATCGTCGTAGACGCTCACGCCGGTCTCGGCGCCGACCCACATGCGCTCCTCCCGGTCCAGAACCAGCGCCGTGACCCGCTCGTCGAGCAGGCCCGAGTCGGCGGCGCGGTAGGATGTCGGAACGGGGTTCTCCGCCTCGTAGACAGTGATCCCCTGCCGCGTCCCGATCCAGACCCGCTCGTCGGCATCCAACGCCAGGGCGGTGATACTGTCGCTGACCACCTGCCGCTGGAGCGCAGTGTAGGTCGTCCAACCGCGCAGTTGCCGGGTCTGCTGGATGCGGAACACGACGGATCCCACCACGTACAGGAGCAGCAGCACGCTCACGCCGATGAGCAGCGATTTGCTGGGCTTGATCCAAAAGGTCTCGTCGGGGAGGTAGAACTTGATCCGCTCCCAGGTCTCGCGGTCGAGGTGCAGGTCGTACCGCTCGGCCACGGCCTGCCCCAGCGCGCCGACCGAAAGACAGAGGGCCGGGGTGACGATCAGGGTGTACTGCGGCCACTTGGTCGGCCAGAGGAACAAAAAGAGCCAGCCTACCACGTACCAGGCAAAGTAGAGCTTGTGGCGGCGAAAGAGAAAGGGCAGTCCGGCCAGGCTGAACAGAAAAGTCACAATGTCAAAGGGGAACCAAAAGACGGGGTGCCAGACCGCCGCGCCGCCCATCCAGTTGAGGGGCTGCCACCAGGGGTAGTGGTAGCGGGCCACCTCGGCCGAGCGGGTGTAGTCGCCGTGATAGAGGAGCGAGTCTCGCAGGCGACCCAGCGGATCGGGCCATAGGATGGGGTTGAGCGCGCCAAAGACCGCCAGCGCCAGGAGGCCGTACAGCAGCACGTTCCCCGGTCGGCGGCGCTGCTGCCACAGGACGAACGGGACCAGCGCCAACCCGATCACCGCATAGGTGTACTTGGAGGCAGCCGTGAGGCCCAACAGCCCGGCCGAGAGCCAGAACCAGCCGCCGGTCTCCCCCTCACCCTGGCGGTGGGCCCGTTCGTAGGCCAGCACCGCACCCGTGATGGCGCAGGCCGGCAGCGCCTCGAGATAGATCTCGGCGGTGTACTTGATGGTCATAGTGTGAGAGGAGAGCAGCAGCCCGGCGAGGGGGTCGGCGAGGGCCAGCACCGTCACCTGGAGCGTGCCCAACAGGGCAGCGAGGACGCGGTCCACGTGGTAAACGCCCAGCGCCCCGGCCTCCTCCCCCCACTCCAGGAACCCGCGGCCCGGCGGCCGTTCCGCCTGGTCAGGGAGGCCGGCGTGGCCGACGACCCGCAGACCGAGGGCATAGAGCAGCTTGGCAAAGACGGGGTGTTCACTGTTGTAAGTGTAAGCGGGGATCTCGCGCCACTCGCCCCGGGCCATCAGGCCGGCGTAATAGGAGGCGGTCCAGGCGTAGACCGATTCGTCGGCATCCACCGGGAGCTGATAGGCGGCGCTCAACCGCTGCAAGAGAGCGAGCAGCAGCACGGCCACGACGACAACCTGGCGGGGGCGAACGGCGGCGCGCAAGCGGTCCTTCATCCGAACCGGCCCGACGTCACACGCCCCAGAACCCGCCGGTGAGGGCAGGTAGGGAGAGGGTCGCCTCCCCCTCGCGCACAGAAGCCGCGCCGCCGCCCAGCAGTTCGCGCAGTTCAGCGCCGTCGGGGAGGCCCAGCGCGGCCACGTCCACGGTCAGCGAGCGGGCGCGAGAGTCGGCGTTGAGGGCGACCAGGAGACGGTCTCCACCGCCGCCCAGCGCATAGACCCAGGTGGTCTCGTCCACGTGCAGCGTGGTCCGCTCCCCCTGCCAGATGACGGGATGAGCGCGCCGCGCGTGGACCAACCGCCGAAACCAGGCCAGCAGATCGCGATCCTGCTCGTCGCCCCACAGCATGGCCTGCCGGGCGACCTCCAGGCCGCGCCCCTCGCCCCGGCCCTGGGCCTGGCTCAGCCCGACCTCGGTGCCATAGTAGAGGATGGGCGGGCCGGGCAGGGTCATCAGCGCCAGAGCCGCCAATCGGAGCCGGCGCTGGTCTTCTCCCGCAAAGTAGAGGAAGCGGTCCATGTCGTGGTTATCGAAAAAAGAGGGCCGGGAGAGATGAGGGGGAAAGAACCGCTCGTGGCGAGCCAGGGACCGTTCCAGATCAAAAAGATCGCCGGCCCCGCGCCCTAACGCGCGCCGCAGCAGGTCACACAGGTGAAAATCGAGCAGTCCGTCCAGCCGACCGGTGTACCGGAGCAGGGAGGTAGGCGGTTCGACCACCTCGCCAAAACACCAGCAATCCGGTTTGACCGCCTTGCAGGCCGTCCAGAACTCGGTCCAGAAGGCAAGTGCGGGGCCGTTGGCGTGGTCCAGCCGGAAGCCGTCCACGTCGTACTCGGTCAGCCAGTGACGGGCTACCTGGATCAAATAGTCCTGCGCGGCAGGATGGGCGGTGTTGATGCGCGGCATCGTCGCCACGTTGAAAAAGGTGCGGTAGCCGTGGGCGTGTTCATCCCCAAAGGTAAACCACTCGCGGTAGGGGCTGGCAGGGTCGGCGAGGGCCTGCTGAAAGATTGGGTGCTGGACGCTGACGTGGTTGCACACCAGGTCGAGCAGGACGCGCATGTCGCGGGCGTGGGCCTCCTGCACCAGGTGGCGCAGGTCGTCGTTGCTGCCCCAGCGCGGGTCCACGGTGTAATAATCCGTGGCGTCGTAGCCGTGGTGGGTGGGCGTGGCAAAGATGGGAGAGAGCCAGATGCAGGTCGCGCCCAAGTCGGCGACGTAATCCAGCTTTTCCGTCACACCGACCAGGGTGCCGCCGAAAAAACCCCGCAGCGAGTCCGGGCGGGCAAATTTTCGTCCCGAGCCGGGATGGAAGCGGTCCACGAACACGTGGTAGACCACCGCCTCCCGCGCCCAGTCGGGCGGAGCGAGCCGATCCGCGCTGTAGGCGAAGGGAGTGGGCCGGGCTGGGGCGACTGAGGCCAGTGCCTCCGATATCGAGCGCCTGGCGAAAAAGGCGGCCGTCGCCTGCTCGATCTGCTGGTAGACCGAGGGGGCATCGGCCCACACCTCGCGCCCGGCGTCCTCGTTCCAGCCGCCGACGTGGTAGCGGACCAGGACGCCCTCGGGCTGGGGCGGCAGGGCACATTCCCACCGCTCCACGTATCCCCAGGCGAACGTGTTCCATTCGACGGCACAGCGCCGGAACGGGACGACCTGCCCGACCCGCGCTGCGCCCCGGTCGCCGTCCGGCTGCTGCCCATCGGCGGTATAGTAGCAGACCAGATGATCCAGGGATAGATCGGGGCCAGCGGTGACGACGAGGGTCACTGGCTCGCCGGGGGTTGGGTCCTGCGGCCTGATGTGTCCAGCGTGCTGCAACCCCCGCACCTGGGCCCGGGCATAGATCAGTTTCAGTTCGTCGTTGGCAAAAGAGCCAAAGATAAAATCCTCTATCCCTTCACCCCTCCTAACGTCAGGCCGGATTCCAGGTACTTTTGCAGCCACAGGAACAGGATCATCACCGGGATGCTGACCAGCAGCGCGCCGGCGGCATATTCACCCCACAGTGGTTGCGTGTCGTTAGCCAGACTTGCCAGGCTGATGGGCAGGGTGTAGAGTTTCTGCTTACCTGCCAGCAGCACCGAGGCCATCACGTATTCGTTCCAGCCGGCCAGGAAACCGAACAGGGCCGTCGTGGCCAGGGCCGGGCGAGAGAGGGGCAGCGCGATGCGCAAGAAGGATTGGATCGGGCCGCAGCCGTCGATCATTCCGGATTCCTCCAGGTCAATGGGAATGGTGTCGAAATAGCCCTTTAGGTTCCAGGTGCAAAAGACCAGGGTGCCAGTGGAATAGGCGACGATCAATCCCCAGTGGGAGCCATACAGCCCCAGGCGATAGAGGATCAAGGCGATGGGCACCAGGGCGAGGACGCCCGGAAAGGCCTGGATGGCCAGGAATAGGATCAGGCCAGCCTCTCGTCCCACAAAGTCGAACCGGGAAAAGGCAAACGCGCCAGAGGTAGACAGGGCCACACAGGCAATCGTCGTCAGCCCGGCGACGAAGAGGCTGTTCTTGAGCCAGATGGGGAAATCCTTGACGAACAGCATGGTACGAAAGTTTTCCAACGTGATTTCGGTGGGCACGAACATGCCTGCCAGGTTCAGGGTGTACAGTTGCTGGCCCGGGCGCACCGAGGCTAACACGGTAAACCAGACCGGGTAGACGGCGAAAATGACAGCGACCACGAGGACGACATAGAACAGGATTTGGACGAGCGGGCTGGGCTTTTTCATTCGTAGGCTCCTTTCGTGATGCGAGTCATGCGCATACTATACATCGTGGCCGCAAAGAGGATGATAAAGACGATCACGGCAAAGGCGCCGATGTAGCCATCGTTCTGGCTCTGGAACACCTCTTTGTAAGCGTGGATCATGACGAATTCCGTAGCGCCCGGTATGCCCGCTCCTCGGATGGGACCGCCCCGGGTGATCAGCCAGACCGTGTTGAACATCTGGAACGTGGTGATGGAGCTGAGAACGACGGCCGGCATGACGGCTGGACGTATGAGGGGCAGGGTGATGAGAGTGAGCTTGTCCCACCAGGTGGCCCCGTCCACATCGGCCGCCTCGTATTGGTCCTGGGGAATGGACTGCAACGCACCCAGGATCGTCACCATGAAGAAGGGGTAGGTCATCCAGAGATTGACGATCACCACGGCGATAAAGGCCAGAGTCGGGTCCAACAGCCAGCGCAGCCCTCCTTCCGGCCCCAGCAACATGCGCAAGAGTTGATTGATCGTCCCGTGCTCGGTGCGAAAGAGGAACTGCCAGATGAGCGCACTAATGTAGCTGGGCACCGCCCAGGGAATGACCAGCAGCACGCGAAACAGAGCCCGTCCGCGCAGAAACTCGTTGTTCAGAATCAGGGCCAGAACCAACCCGAACAAGAAAAAGAATGGGATGCAGGCAAGCACGTAGAGAATTGTGCGAAACATGACGGCAAAAAACTTGCCGGTGGCCATCAACTGGCTGATCACTTCTGAACCATCTAGCAGTAACCACAGCCCCACCGCTATCCCCAGCGCGACGAGCCACCACCACCAGGTCTCTGGCGGGCTCGAGGTCCGTTTGCGCACCTGACCGACGGCCACACTCGCCAGAATGACGGGAGCAATTACCAGGAACAACTGGGCCAACGCGGTCAGCGATTCCCGGGTAAACAGCTTTTTGAATAGATTGATGTAATTCTCATAGAACGGATCCCTCA
>DSDT01000357.1 GCA_011048615.1 Chloroflexota bacterium
AGCGGGGCTGATGATTACCTGGTCAAACCTTTCGCGCCGGCCGAACTGCTGGCACGGCTGCATGCTCTGCTGCGGCGCTCCGCGGCGGCGAGCGTCGCTTTGCTAAAAGAGCAGCCGCTGGCCTACACCGATCTGGTGCTGGATCCCGCGACCCGTGAGACGCGGCGCGGCGACCGACAGTTCAATCTCACGCCGACCGAGTTCGATCTGCTCCAATACCTGATGCTCCATCCCCGTCAGGTGCTGCAACGGGCACAAATTCTGGACGAGGTGTGGGGGTACGACTTTGGCGGTGACGACAATGTGTTGGAGGTTTACATCGGCTATCTGCGAAAAAAAACCGAGGCCGGAGATGAACCACGCTTCATCCAGACTGTCCGTGGGGTTGGCTACGTATTGCGGGAGGAGTAGGACGGCATGTCCATTCGGCTGCGGCTGACGCTTTTGTATACGGTGATCCTGGCCTTGACCCTGGCTGTTCTGGGGGGGATACTGTATGGGACGCAGTTACAATCCATACGCCGCGAAGGGGAACAGATGCTGGCGAGTTTCGCGCACCGTTTCGTCGAGCGGCTCCAAGCGGGTGGTTCCGAACCTGCGCCCCCTCCTCCTCCGCCATTCCCTTGGAGAGAGGGCATGGACGAACGCAGATTTGGAGATCGGCTGGTATATATGCAGCTCCTGGCCCCAGATGGGCAAGTCCTGGCTCGCTCGGAGGATCTGGGTGAAGTGATCCTGCCTCTGAGCACTGCTGGGCTTCGAGCCGTGGGACGGGGAGAGTCCTGGCTAGAGATCGCCTCCGTCGAGGAAAAGCGGCTGCTGATTTACAGCGCTCCTATTGTCGTACAAGATACCATCACCGGAGCCGTGCAGGTCGCACGTTCCATCGAGGAAGAAGATCAGTACCTGGGCACCCTGAGGAGGAATTTGTTCGTTGGCAGTGGACTGGCAGTCGTGATCGCCTTTGGCGCTGGGTGGGCGCTATCCGGGATGGCGCTGCGTCCTATCCATCGCATCACGCAGACGGCCTAGGCCATCGGCGCCGAACGGGACTTGAGCCGCCGCGTCCGGTACGCCGGCCCCAACGATGAATTGGGGCAGTTGGCGACCACTTTCAACACCATGTTGGCCGAGTTGGAGGTTGCCTATCAGCAGCAGCAGCAGTTCGTGGCGGACGTGTCGCACGAGTTGCGAACGCCCTTGACAACCATCCGGGGCAACCTGGAGCTGCTGCACCGCAGGCCGCCCATCTGCGACGAGGATCGAGCCGAGATTCTCTCTGACATGCGGGAGGAAAGCGAGCGCTTGATCCGCCTGGTGAACGATCTCCTCATGTTGGCTCACGCAGATGCGCGCCAACCTCTCAAGAGCGAGTCGGTCCCCGTCAAAATGCTCATCCAAGACGTCTGTCACCAGGCCAAGTTCCTCGCATCGGACAGATCCATTGCGTACGCTCAGTTGCCCGATGCGACCGTCGTTGGTGATCGGGATGCGCTCAAGCAAGTTCTGCTCATCCTGATAGATAACGCGCTCAAACACACCACCGGGAGGATCACGGTGACAGCCCAGGTCATCGAAGCAGGGGTGACCATAAGCGTCCACGACACGGGCCCGGGTATCGGATCGGATATACTGTCCCACTTGTTCGAACGCTTTCACCGTGGAGACAGCAGATTGAACCAGGAGGACAGCGGACTGGGATTGGCCATCGCCAAAGCGTTGGTCGAGGCCCAGGGGGGCACGATTACTGTCGAGAGTCAGGTTGAGCTGGGCAGCGTCTTTACTGTCACGCTGCCCCAAGCCGCTCTCGATTATGATCCGGTATGATGTCGCGTTGACTTTTAGGTAGACTGTGCTATACTAGCAGCATGATGAATTGGGACACCGTTCGCCTGACTGTGAATTGCAACGATAATGATTCCAGCCTCCCTTTGCCTTGGGGATGGCCGACGGTGTGACGCCCGCTTGCCATAGTTGCGTATCACGAGCCGCCCCAACAGGGCGGCTTGTTTTTTTGTCCGACGTGAGTAGCTTGACAATGGCACATTCTAACTTTGGCGGCCTAGTTCCCGGGCAAGGCCCGCCGGGGCATAAAGTGCCCCGGCTACAGAGCTTTCGCCCCGTGAACGGGGCTTCTAAGCTCGATTCATCGGGCGCTGCTCCGTAGCCCGGCGACTTTATCGCCGGGCGTTTGCGCCACAAGCGTGGTTTTACGCTAATGTGCCATTGTCAAAGTAGAATAGCGCCACTGAGTATGCATATAAGGAGCCGATCATGTTAAAGACACATAACTGCGGAGGATTACGGGCTGCCCACGTGGGCCAAGAGATCACGCTGGCTGGCTGGGTGAACCGCTGGCGCGATCACGGTGGTCTGGCTTTCCTCGATTTGCGCGACCGATCGGGGATCGTACAGGTCGTATCGGATCCCGACGCCGCGCCGGGAGCCCACGCTGTGGCGCGACAGGCCCGGAGCGAGTTCGTGCTTCAGGTCCGGGGCGTCGTGCGGCGCCGGCCGGACGGCCTGACCAATCCCGATATGCCCACCGGTGAGATCGAGGTGGTGGCCCGCCAGGTCGAAATCCTGAATCCGGCCAAGACGCCGCCTTTTTACGTATACGACGACAGCCCGGTGGACGAGGCGCTGCGGCTCAAGTACCGTTACCTGGACCTGCGGCGGCAGCGCATGCAGCGGAACCTGATCCTCCGTCACCGGGTGGTCAAGTACATCCGGGATTTTCTCGCGGCCCGCGATTTCGTCGAGATCGAGACCCCCATCCTGTTCAAGACCACGCCGGAGGGGGCGCGAGACTATTTGGTCCCCAGCCGCGTCCATCCGGGCGAGTTCTACGCGCTCCCTCAATCCCCACAGCAGCTCAAGCAACTGCTGATGGTGGCCGGATTCGAGCGGTATTTCCAGATCGCCCGCTGTTTCCGGGACGAGGACCAGCGCGGCGACCGGCAACCCGAGTTCACCCAGTTGGACCTGGAGATGAGTTTCGTCGAGCGGGAGGACGTGATCGCCCTGGCCGAGGCTTTGCTCACGGGCGTCATCGAGGACTGCTGCGAGCGGGAGCTGCTCCTCAAGCCCTTTCCCCGTCTCACCTACGCCGAGGCGCTGCGCCGTTTCGGCTCGGACCGGCCCGATATGCGCTTTGGGATGGAGCTGGTGGACATCTCGGATCTGGTGGCGGAATCCGGCTTTGGCATCTTTAGCAAGACGGTGGAGGGCGGGGGGCAGGTCAGGGGGATCCGTGCTCCCGGCTGCGGGAGCTACAGCCGCCGCCAGATAGACGAGTTGACCGAGCTGGCGCAGCGGGAGGGAGCCAAGGGGTTGGCCTGGATGGCGGTGGGCGAGGGGGGCGAGGTGCGCTCCTCATTCGCCAAGTTCCTGGCTGGAGAAGAGATAGCAGCCATCATAGAGCGGATGGAGGCAGAGCCGGGCGACCTGCTTTTGTTCGTGGCCGCTGCCGCGCCGGTGGTCAACGCGGTGCTGAACGGTCTGCGGCTCGAGTTGGGGGAGCGGCTGGGGCTGCGGGATGCGAACGTGTTGGCTTGCTGCTGGGTGGTTGATTTTCCCCTGTTCGAGTGGAACGAGGAGGAGCGGCGCTGGGACCCCAGCCACCACCTGTTCACCGCGCCGATGCCGGAGGACCTGCCGCTGCTGGATACCGACCCTGGCGCGGCCCGCGGTCAGCAGTACGACTTTGTGTGCAACGGGGTGGAGACGGGGGGAGGGAGCATCCGTATTCACCAGCGCGAGGTGCAGGAAAAGGTGTTCGAGCTGATCGGGTTGGACGCGGCGGTGGCCCGAGAGCGGTTTGGGCACATGCTGGAGGCGTTCGAGTACGGCACACCGCCCCACGGCGGCATCGCGCCAGGGATTGACCGGTTGGTCATGTTCCTGGCGGGTGAGCCGAACATCCGGGAGGTGATCGCCTTTCCCAAAACGCAACAGGCGGCCGATTTGATGGCCGGCGCCCCGTCGCCGGTGGAGCCGGAACAACTCGAGGAACTGCACATCCAGATCGTGGACGAATGAAAGCGCGGCTACGAAACAGGGGTCGCCGAGCCGTCAGGACTGGTCCATTTCTAGCACGGCGTCCAGGTCCCGGCCCAGGAAGATCATCTGAGCAAAGGCCTCTGGCAAGCCATGATCCCGAATGGCCGCCGCCGCCCGTTCTAGGTCGTATTCCAGCCGGTAGTGGTCTACCTGGAGATTTTTCGACCCAATCTGTAGAATGGCGTAGCAAGCCCGGGGGTCGCCGTCGTCGGGGCGTCCCACGCTGCCGGTGTTGATGAACCATACGTCGTTCACCTGACGGACAAAGGGTTGGTGGGAGTGACCGCAGATCACGACGTCCGCCTGGGCCAGCTTGGCCAGCTCGTGCAGGCGTTCGTCGGAGGTTTCTGGCGTCAGGTGTTCCTTGTGGGAGGCGGGACTGCCATGCGTCAGTAGAATCCGCCGCCCCTTGACCTTCATCCGTACTTCTTGGGAGAGAAAACGGAGATACTTGCGGCTTTTCTTGGAAAGCTGTTCGTGTGCCCATCGAAAGGCCAGATACTTTTCAGGCCGCTTCGTCTTGCGCCATTTTTTCCCCTTGTCCTTGAACTCGAGCACTTTGAGATCATAGTTGCCCAAGATGCTCAGGGCCTGCTCGTCCCGAAGCCGTTTGACGACCTGATCGGGAAACGCGCCGTATCCTACGAAATCCCCCACGTTCCAAATCGCGTCCACCTCTTGAGCATGGGCGTGGGCCAGCACCGCCTCTAGCGCCGGCAGATTGGCGTGCACGTCTCCAATCAAGGCGACTTTTTTCATTCCCTCATTCTTCGTCATTCCACAACCCCCGATGCTCTATCATCCACAACTGGGAGTTCAATTCCGGTTCGCCATCCTGGGGCTGGATGCGTTCATAGCTGCCATCTGGTAGCAGTCGCCTGGCCTGCATATTGTCCTTCAGATGGAGGCACAGAATGTGCTCGTACAGCGATTCCCGCAGATCTGGGTTTTCCACTGGGAACAACTGCTCGACTCGCCGGTCCAAATTGCGGGGCATGAGGTCGGCGCTGCCCACCAGGATCTCCTCGTCTCCGGCGTTGTGGAAGTAAAAGATGCGGACGTGTTCCAGAAAGCGTCCCACGATGGAGGTGACGGTGATGTTCTCGCTCACGCCCGGTACGCCTGGTCGCAGGCAGCAGATGCCCCGGATCTGTAAATCCACAGCTATCCCGGCTTGTGAGGCCTGATAGAGGGCCTTGATGCAGTCCTTATCCACCAGGGAATTCATCTTGAAGGCGATGTGGCCTCCTCCACCGTTGGTCTGGTGATGCTGGATTTCGCGCTGGATGCGATCCAGAATCTCTTGTCGCATTTGACCAGGCGCCACCAACAGCTTGCGGTACGTCTGTTTGCGGGAGTAGCCGGTGAGAGCGTTGAACAGATCGGATACGTCGCTCCCGATATCCGGGTCAGAGGTGAAAAAACCAATGTCCGTGTAGGTGCGGGCAGTGACGTCGTTATAGTTGCCGGTGCTCATGTGGATGTAGCGGGTGATGCCTTTCCGTTCTCGGCGGACTACCATGAGGAGCTTGGCGTGGGTTTTGAGGCCGACCAGGCCATAGGTGACGTGCACTCCAGCTCGCTCCAACGACCTGGCCCACACGATATTGTTCTCCTCATCGAAGCGGGCTTTCAGCTCGACTAATACGGCGACCTGCTTTCCATTTTCTCGGGCCTTCATCAGCGCGGCCACGACGGGGGAATTCGGCCCGACCCGGTACAAAGTCTGTTTGATGGCCATCACGTCGGGGTCTCGGGCCGCCTGCCGGATAAAGTCCACCACGGGAGCAAAACTGTCGTAGGGATGGTAGAGCAGGATGTCCTGTCGCTTGATGACGGAAAAGATGCTCTCCTCGGTGGTCAATGGTGGGGGCAAAGCCGGCGAAAAAGGCGCGTCCTTCAAATCAGGCCGGTTGATCATGTTCAGTTCCATCACGTCTGCCATCCCGATGGGGGCATCCTTGGTGTAGACCTGGTAGGGGGCCAGACCAAGGTTGTGGACTAGGACATCTCGGATTCGATTCGGCATGCCGGTTTCTATCTCCAAGCGCACCGCTGAGCCAAAATATCGCATCCGCACACTCTCTTCGATAGCGAGCAGCAGGTCCGAGGCTTCGTCCTCTTCGATCTCGGGGTCCGCGTCCCGGGTGACGCGGAAGGGATAAGCGGCCACGATTTCCAGACCGGGAAACAGGAGGTCCAGGTTAGCCGCGATGACTTGTTCGAGCCAGACGAAATTGTTGGTCACGTCCTCGATCAGGCCGAGGCTTTCGTAGCTTTCGGCCTTTTCCTCACTGGGGATGCGCAGCAGGCGGGGGAACACGCCAGGCACCTTGAGGCGGGCGAACCGTTCGCCGTATTGGGGATCGTTAATCACTACCGCCAGGTTCATGCTCAGGTTAGAGATGTGGGGGAATGGGTGGCTGGGATCGAAAGCCAGCGGGGTCAGGGTGGGAAATATCTCGCGCTCGAAATGTTGGCGCAGTAGTTTGCGTTGTTTCCGTTTTAGATCGTCGAACTTGAGGATGTGGATGCCGGCCTGCTCCAGTTTGGGCAGCAGGTCCTGATGCCAACATTCAGAGTGCCGCGCCAACATGGGGACGAGTCTCTCGCGAATGGCCGCCAACTGCTCTGCCGGCGTCATCCCGTCGGGGGGCGTTTCCAATAGGGCCGCGCTCAACTGGCGGCGCAGGCCAGAGACCCGAATCATAAAGAACTCGTCCAGATTGCTGGCAAAGATGGAGAGAAACTTGACCCGCTCTAGCAGGGGGTGTTTTTCGTCCAGGGCTTCTTCCAGGACACGTTTATTGAACTCGATCTGGCTCAACTCGCGGTTGAGATATAGGCTGGGGTGGTCTAGATCGACCATCTTGCTCGACTCGTTAGCTGGGGCTGGCTTGCTGTTCATCGTTTGGACTCTCCCGAATGGTGGGACTTTACCTGGGTTTCGTAACGGGCGATGGCCTCGCGGATGAATGCCTCGTCGAAAGGACCGGCCGGGGCGGATGTCTCCAGGATGCGCTGGGGAACGCGCAGTTCGGCGGCAGAAAAGCCCTCGCGCTGCTTGAACTTGTACTTGCGGCGCAGGATGTCGGCCCCCAGTTTGTCCAGACCGTCCTCCGACCAGTTGTGCCCTGTGGATGAGAGGGCTTGCAGCACGACCTCGGGGCTGTAAACGGAACGGGCAAAGAGACAGATGACCAGGCTGGTGAGCACCTGTCGCCACCGCTCCTCGGCCAACAGTGCGTCGGCCACGTCTTTGGGAATCAGGTCGGCGCCTGTTTGGACGGCCTGCTGATCCAGGCTGTAACCGGCGCTGTCCAGATGGCTATGCCGGGCAGCGGTGAGGTAGCCCACGTGACAGGCAGGGCCGGTGTGATAGCCGGGCATCTCGTTGCCGCCAAAGGCCAGCGCGAACTCGACTCCTCCATAGAGCGAGGCGGCGTGCTCGACGCCTTGCGCCAGCGCGCGATAAAAGTCGGTAGGTTGGCTGACGATGCGCCGGACGGCTTCGATGTATGGCTGAGCCTGGCCAAAGCTCAGCACCAGACCGTCGGTCTCCTGCGGCGTGATGATGCCGCGCTCCTGAGCCTCGGTGGCCCAGGCCAGCGCGACCCCCGCGCTCATCACGTCCAGCCCTTGCACCTCGATCTCGTCCATCAATTGCAGCATGCCGGGGACGTCGTCCAGGCCCAGCAGGCTGCCAGTGGCATAGATCGGCTCGTGGTCGTATCCCAGCATCACTGTTTTGTAAAAGTAGGGGTCGTTGGGATAGGGCAGGCGCAGGGCAGCCAGGTGGATGCAGGCGACGGGGCAGTGGGCGCACGCGACACGCCGTCCCAAATAGTCCTCCGCCAGCCGTTCTCCCGAGATGGCGGCCGCCCCCTCGAACTGTCCGGATTGGAGATTACGGGTCGGCAGCCCGCCGATACTGTTCAGCGGTTCGACGTTCATCGCCGTGCCCAGGTCGTGATACTTTTTCATCAACTCGGATTGGGTGGCAGCCTGAAAGATCCTGTCGTACGTCTGGCGATAGGCTCTGCGGTCGGCGACGGGCAGGCTGCGTTTGCCGCTGACGACGATGGCCTTGAGCCGTTTGCTCCCCCAGACCGCTCCAAATCCCAACCGTCCAAAGTGGCGGTAGGTCTCGGTGATGACGCAGGCGTAGCTGACCAACCGCTCGCCGGCGCGACCAATCCGCATGATCGAGCGCATGCCGCTGCCCGATTCCCGCTTGCGCAGGACAGAGCCGGCGGTGTAACTGCTGTGCATACCCCACAAGGCCGCTGCATCCCGAAAGTGGACCTGGCCTTCCTCGATGACCAGGTAGATCGGTGTGGGGCTGGCCCCTCGTATGACGGCGGCGCCATAGCCAGCCATCCGTAGGGCGACGGCGCTGCGCCCTCCGGCATGGCTCTCGCCCAGGTTGCCGGTGTGAGGTGATTTGAACATTGCCACCGTCTTGGACGCGACGGGGAACAGACCGACCAGGGGGCCTACGGTCAGTATGATGGGATTTTCTGGGCCCAGGGGGTCGGCGCCTGGCGGACATTCTTCATCCAGCAGCCGGATGCCGACCCCAGCGCCGCCCAGGGTCTCTGCGAACAGATCGGTGCGTTCCTCTACCCAGGAGCGGCGGCGGGCCAGGTCGACGTAGAGCACGCGGCACAGTGGGTCATGGGGCAGCATGGGGCATCTCCTCGGTGGTCCTGATCGGCTCTACCTCTTCCAAAGCGATGACCTCGTAGGGGCAGTAGGAGGCGCAGTAGCCGCAGTAGACACAGATCTGGGGTTTGTTCTGCTCTCGATCCCAGAGCACCGCGCCAAAGGGACAGGCCTGGACACAGTTCCCACAGCCGATGCACAGGTCGGCTTTGAGACGCACACCCCGTTCCTCTCGTGGCCTCAGGGCGTCGGTGGGGCAGACGCGGGCGCAGGGTGGGTCGGGGCAGGCGCGGCAGACGATGACGACGAATCCCTTGCGGATGCCGCCAGCCGAACGGACGTGGATACAGGCGCCGTCCAATCCGCCGTGCCCCAATTGGCGGGCGCAGGCGAACATACAGGCCTGGCAGCCGACGCAGCGGTCTACGTCCACTACAGATAATCGCTTAACCATTCATCTCTCTCTGATTGATCTCTCTCTGATTGATCATAGTAGATAGCGGTGCTCAAGCGCCCAGCAATTCCCGTTATGGAGTTCGTAGTAGCGACTTTAGTCGCTGTTTGCGCAATAGAAGCGACTAAAGTCGCCACTACGAACGTCAAATGTGTGACGGCGATGCTAAAACGGGAATTGCTG
>DSDT01000358.1 GCA_011048615.1 Chloroflexota bacterium
CGACGGCACCGCGCCAACACCTCATCCACCCCCGGCAGTGGTGTGCGCAGCAGCTTGCGGGCACGGGCGCAGTCGAGGGTGCAATCGAGGGGGCACACCAGACCGCTCTCCCGGCTGCTGACGGGCACTGCCAGCGCCGGGTCCAGGCCGTGGAAGCGCAGCAGCCGCTGGCCGAACTCGTACCGGGAGAGAGCCTGCGTGCCGGCCACATGGAGCACGCCAGTGTGGGCCAGCCCCGCCAGCTCGACCAGCGCCGCCGCCAGACTCTCCACCCAGACCGGGCAGCGCCGCTCGTCGGTGAACAAGCGGACCGTTCCCCCCCGCGCCGCCGCCTCCACGATCCAGCTCACCTGCCGGGCCGCCGTCGGCCGCCAGCCATAGATCAGCGACGTGCGCACGATCACGGCCTCGCCTCCGGCCTCCCGCACCGCCCCCTCGGCCAGCGCCTTGCTCCGCCCGTAGGGTGTGATGGGCGAGAGCGGGTCTGCTGCGGTGTAACCGCCCTTTTTGCCGTCAAAGACCACGTCGGTGGAGACGTGGATCAACCGGGCGCCGACGGCTGCGGCGGCCCGGGCCACGTGGCCGGCGCCCTCGGCGTTGACCGCGTCGAAATCCTGCCCCTGACCGGGGTTGAGGGCCGCTGTATGCACGACGACCGCCGGGCGCACCGTCTCCACCAATGCGCGGACCGCCGGCCCGTCCCGCGCGTCCAGCCACCGCCAGGATGTGACCGGGTCGGGATCGGCCGGCGGGTGGGTCAGGTAGGTAACGGTCACGCTCCAGCCGGCGCGGGCCAGCCGGACGACCCAGCCGCCCAGGTAACCGCTGCCGCCGGTGACGAGGATGCGAGGTTGTATCATACTGTCCCCTCCGTCTCGGAATTCTACCCCGATTGCGCCCGATGGCAAGGTTGAACTTGCCCAAAATCTAGATACCAGTATACTAACGAAAAAGCTTGCAAGCCCTTGCCCAAGACTGAGGCTGCTCCATGCTCACCGAGTTGCTGCCCCGTTATCCCCCTCAAGGTGTTTTGGGACCGCCTCGTAAGGGTCATCGCTCATTTTGCCCGCTCAGCGCGGGCTGTGGTCTGGAGAGCGAGGGTCAGCGCGAAGGAATATGAACAATCGAGGAGACCAACATGACCGACCCACTGCACATCTTTTTCCACCCGCGCGGCGTCGCCGTGATCGGCGCCAGCGAGAACCCGACCAAACTGAGCCACGGCGTGATCCGCAACCTGGTCACCCACGGCTACCGGGGCACCATCTATCCGGTCAACCCCCGGGGCGGCGCCATGCTGGGACTGCGGGTCTACGAATCGGTGCGCGACACGCCCGACCCCGTTGACATGGCGGTGATCGTCCTCTCGGCCGAGCGGACGGTGGAGGCGCTGGAAGCGTGTGGACAGCGCGGCATCCGCGCCGCCGTGCTGATCGCCTCCGGCTTTGGTGAGCTGGGGGCCGGCGGCGAGGCGCGGGAGGCCCAATTGCAGGCCATCGCCCGCCGGCACGGGATGCGCTTCATCGGCCCCAACTGCGTTGGCGTGGTGGATACCTACGCCCCGATTGACACCTCCTTCATCCGCACTATGCCGGTCCAGGGCAGCATCGGCTTCGTCTCCCACTCGGGGGCCGTCTGCGGCGGGACGATGGACTGGGCCAGCGCCGTCGGCGTCGGCTTCTCCCGCATCGTCAGCCTGGGCAACCAGGCCGACGTGGACGTGGCCGACGCCCTCGATTCGCTGTCCGCCGATCCCAACACGACCGTCGTCGCTGCCTACGTCGAGGGGCTGCCGGACGGCCTTCGCTTCGTCGAGGCCGCCCGCCGGCTGACCGCGCACAAGCCGCTGGTCGTGCTCAAGGCCGGACGCACCCCCAGCGGGCGCCGGGCGGTCGCATCCCACACCGGGGCGCTGGCCGGGGCCGACCGGGCCTTCTTGGCCGCCTGCCAGCGGGCTGGGGCAATCCCGGTAGAGAATCTGGAGGAATTGGTCGACGCCGCCATCGCACTCGCCTACCGGAAGCCGCCGGCCGAGTCGCGGGTGGCAATTTTGACCAACGCCGGCGGGCCGGCCGCCGTGGGGGCCGACGCCCTCCACCGGCAAGGTCTGCAACTGACGGATTTCTCCGCCGAGACCCGCGCCCGGCTGCAAGCGGTCTGTCCGTCCGGGACGATGGTCGGCAATCCGGTGGATATGTTGGGCGGGCCGCAGCCCGCTCACTACACCGCCGCCTTGCGCGTGCTGTTGGACGCGCCGGAGGTGGATGGGGTGATGACAATGTTCGTGCCGCAGGCGATCACGCCGCCCTATGACGTAGCGGTGGCGGTCGGCCGGGCGGCGGAGGAGGCCGAGAAACCGGTCGTCTGCTGCATCTCCGGCGGGGGCGGCATCGGGGCGGCGGCCCGGGCGCTGCACGCCCACGCCGTGCCCCACTACCTGACGCCGGCCCGGGCGGCGTTGGGGCTGGGCGTCCTGTGGCGCTGCCGGCGCATCCAGACCCACCCGGCGGGGGAGGCCGGTCTGGTGACCGGCGATCCCAGGGGGCGGGCGCAGGCGCTGATCGAAGCGGCCCGCGCCGCCAGGGGGACCGTCCTGGACGCGCAGGCCGGCGCGGAGCTGGCGGCCGCCTACGGGCTGCGCGTCCCGCCCTCCGGGCTGGCGTCGCACGCGGACGAGGCGGCCGCGCTGGCCGAGGGAGTGGGGTTTCCCGTGGCGCTGAAGCGGGTCGCACCGGGCGTGGTCCACAAGGCAGACGTGGGCGGCGTGGCACTGAACCTGGCGGACGGAGGCGCGGTGCGGGCGGCGTTCGAGCGGATGGTCGGCTCCGGTGAGCAGGGGTTCGTCCAGCGCATGGCGCCGCCTGGCGGGTTGGAGGTCATCGTGGGGGCACAGCGGGACGAGCAGTTCGGGCCATTGGTGATGTTCGGACTGGGCGGCGCGTACGTCGAGGTGCTGCGAGACGTCGCCTTCCGGCTGGCCCCGTTGAGCGCAGCCGAGGCCCGGGAGATGGTGACCGAGACGGCGGCGGGTAAGCTGCTGGCCGGCGTGCGCGGTCAGCCGCCGGGCGACGTGGAGGCGGTGGGCGAGGCGCTGCGCCGCGTTGGCCAGTTGATGACCGACTGGTCAGAGGTAGCAGAGGTAGATTTGAATCCCTTGATCGTGAGCCCGGCCGGCGAGGGGGCCTGGGCTGTAGATGTGCGCATCGTGCTGCGGTAGAAAGGAGCAAACAATGGCCAAGTTTCCCGTGGAACCGTTCAAAATCAAGGTCGTCGAGCCGATCCGCCAGACCAGCGCGGAGGAACGAGCCGAGATTCTGCGCCGCGCCGGCTACAACCTGTTCGCCGTACGGGCCGAGGATGTGTACGTGGACCTGCTGACCGATTCCGGCACCTCGGCCATGTCGGACCGTCAGTGGGCCGGCGTCATGCGCGGCGACGAGGCCTACGCCGGCTGCCGCAATTTCTTCAACCTGGAGGAGGCGGTCCAGACGATCACTGGCTTTCGTCACTTTGTGCCGACCCACCAGGGGCGGGCGGCCGAGAACGTGCTCTTCACCTGCACCGTCGCGCCGGGCCAGTCGGTGCCTAGCAATATGCATTTCGACACCACCCAGGCGAACGTCCTGGCCCGGGGCGGTCATCCGGTGAACCTGATCGCCCTGGCCGGACTCGACCCCACGCTCCACGCGCCCTTCAAGGGGGATATGGACGTCGCCCGGCTGGAGGCCTTCATCCAGGAGACGGGGCCGGAGAACATCCCGCTGGGCATGCTGACGGTGACGAACAACTCGGGCGGCGGGCAGCCGGTCTCGATGGCAAACATCCGCGCCACGGGGGAGGCGCTCCACAAGTACGGCATCCCCTTCTTCTTGGACGCCTGCCGCTACGCCGAGAACGCCTACTTTATCAAGCTGCGCGACCCCGATTACGCCGAGACCCCCGTCCTGGAGATCGCCCGCGAGATGTTCTCCTACGCCGACGGCTGCACGATGTCGGCCAAGAAGGACGCGCTGGTCAACATCGGCGGTTTCCTGGCGCTGCACGATGAGGCGTTGTATCAGCGGGTCTGCCAGGAGCTGATCATCCGCGAGGGCTTTCCGACCTACGGCGGGTTGGCCGGGCGGGATCTGGAGGCCGTCGCCCGCGGCCTGTGGGAGGGGCTGGACGAGGGATACCTGGCCTATCGCATCGCCCACACGCGGTATCTGGCCGATCGGCTGGTGGAGGAGGGCGTCCCGATCCTGGAGCCCCCCGGCGGGCACGCTGTCTACCTGAACGTGAAGCGCTTCCTGCCCCACATCCCCCAGTCCGAGCTGCCGGGCCAGGCCCTCACCTGCGCGCTCTACGTGGAGGGCGGCGTGCGCGGCGTCGAGATCGGCTCCGTGATGTTCGCCCACGAGGACGCGGCGACGGGTGAGACAGTCTACCCGGACCTGGAACTGGTGCGGCTGGCGATTCCCCGCCGGGTCTACACCCAGGCCCATCTCGATTACGTGGTGGAGACGTGCCGGACGTTGTACGAGCGGCGGGAGGAGATCCTCGGGCTGCGCTACACCTACGCGCCGCGCCTGCTCCGTCACTTTACGGCCCGCTTCGAGCCGGTGTGAGAACACAGATTTTCAGGATGGACGGATCACGGCTCTTGCACAATCCGTTCATCCCGCCGATCCGTGTTCTCTGGAGGAGGATTGACGATGCAGACGCAGCGTATACTCGTTCCTTGGGTTCTGGGCCTGGGGTTGGCGCTGCTGACCCTGGCGCTGCTGGGAAGAACGGCCCGCTCCACCACCGCTGCTCCGACCGCGGAGCTGCGCGTCTGCCCGGCCGGCCCGCCGACCTGCGACTATGCCACGGTGCAGGCCGCCGTGGACGCCGCCAACGACGGCGCCGTCATCAAGGTAGCGGCCGGCGTCTACACCGGCGTCAGCGCCCGCAGCGGCGTGACCCAGGTGGTCTACCTCAGCAAGACGGTCACGCTCCAGGGCGGCTACACGGTCACGAACTGGAGCGCGCCCGACCCCGGTGCTTACCCAACCACGCTGGACGCCGAGGGGCGCGGACGGGCGCTCTACGTCGGTTGGGGCGTCAGCCCGACCATCGCGGGACTGCGCATCACCGGCGGCGACGCGGCCGGTCAGCGCGGCTACGCGGCCTACTGGCCGGAGGAATACGACGCTGGCGGCGGCGTCTACGTCGGCGGGGCGGCGGCCCTCATCAGCCGCTGCGTGATCTACAGCAACACCGCGCAATGGGGCGGCGGCGTCTACCTCAGCGGCGAGCTGGCGGCGATCCGGGAGAGCGCGCTGCTCAGTAACACCGCCTGGAACGGCGGCGGTCTGGCCCTGGCGGGCGCCGTGACCGTCGAGGTGAGTGGCAATCTCATCCAGGGCAACGTTGTCCAAAGGGGCGACAGCTGGGTCAACGGCGGCGGCGGCGTCTACCTGGAGCACAGCCTGGCTGCTCTGCGCGGCAACGTCATCCGCCGCAACCGGGCCGCCGATCAGGGCGGCGGCGTCTTCATCTTGTGGTCTCGGTTCACCGTCACGCTGGTCAACAACGTCATCGCCGACAATCAGGCCCAGGTCGGCAGCGGGATGTGGGCCGGCGGCAGCACAGTTCACCTTTACCACAACACCTTGGCCCGCAACACCGGCGGCGACGGCAGCGGGGTCTATCTCACACCGAGCGGGCCGAAACTGCCATTTCCTTTCTTGGCTGTCATGACCAACACTGTCGTCGTGAGCCAGGCGGCTGGGATCAGCATCACCACCGGCGGATGGACGCCGCCGCCTCACAACACGATGATCATGGACGGCGTGCTCTGGTTCGAGACGCCCATCACCGTCTCGGTGGAGGGCGGGGGCGTGGTGACGGTCGAGAACCAGTACATCGGCGACCCGGCCTTTGCCGCCGACGGCTACCACCTGACGGCCCGCTCGGCCGCGCTGGACCGGGGCGTGGACGCCGGCGTCGCCGTGGACGTGGATGGCGAGCCGCGTCCCGGTCGAGGTTGCGACCTCGGCGCCGACGAGTTCCCGGCCGCGCTGCAAGTGAGCAAGGTCGCCGGCGCCGACCGCGTATCGCCCGGATCGCGGCTGACCTACACCCTGCGCGTCACCAATACCGGCGCGGCGGACCTGCACGCCCGTATCACCGACACGCTGCCGGCGGGTATCGCGCCCGGCCGCACGTCCGGCGGCACGGCTTTCTTGCCCGGCGGGCCGATCACGTGGACAGCGCTCGTCGCCGCGCCCGGCGGCGTGTGGGAGGAGACGGTCGTCGTCACGGCGGCGGAGAGTCAGACCGGGCCGCTGGTGAACCGGGTCGAAGTCACCACGGAGGAGGGCGCGGCGGGCGGCGCCCGCGTCGTCGTCAACCACGCGCAGGTCTACCTGCCGCTGGTACTGCGAGACTATAGCGCGGCTTGCACAGCACACACCGCCGCGCTCGTCCTCTCGACTCGGCGGATGTGGTGCAGGTGGGGGATCTCGTCGCCATCACGACCAGGCTGACCAACGAGGGCTGCGGCATGCTGGGCCTGCCCCAGTATCGGCTCACGATCCAACTGGTTCTGTGATTACGGGCCGGACGGTTCGTCCAGAGCCGCCGGACTGTGGTCCGGCGGGAACGAGATGGAGAGCGGGAGATACCGCTAGCGGGAGACGCGCCGCCAAGTCAACCGCGCCAACGCCACCCCGGTCCGCTCGTAATACTCCATCTTTATTTCGTGGGTTCCCGGCTCCAGCCGGACCGTCGCGCTGCGGTAACCCCGCATCGGCCGCCAGGAATTGATCACCAGTTTGCCATCCACCCACAACCGCACACCGTCGTCGGTATAGGTGGTGAAGCGGTAGAGACCGCCCTGAAAATCGAGGGACCGGGTCCAGCGAGCAGAGAAATGATCGTTCGGGACGCCATCCCCCGGCGAGCCCAGCCCCCAATTCAGATCCAGCGCCTTCTCGACGCGCGTCAGCACCGGATCACCCTGCAAGCTCGCATTGTCGAAATAGGAGGCCTGCCATGGGCCATCCGGCCAAGTCTCCGTCACGTCCCCCGCCACCGGACCGGCCCCTTGAGGCACAGAAGTGGGCACGAAAGAAGGCGGGGCGTCGGCGTCGCTGCCCTGCTCCCACCAAAAGTGGACGCGGGCGTTCCCATTCCGTTCATAGTACTCCACTTTGATGGTATGCGCCCCCTGGAGATACGTGCCGTCCACGTAATGCAGCTCGTAATCCATATCCTGCCACCGGTCAATGATCGGATATCCGTCGAGCCACACCCGCACACCATCGTCGGCCCGCACCACGAAGCGATAATAGCCCGGCGTAAAGTTCACCGTGCGGCTCCAGCGGACGGAAAAGTTGTCGTCCGGCATCCAGTCCACCGGCGCGCCCGTTCCCCAGTCAAAATTGATCCCGGCATCTCCGCGCACCAGCACCGGCCCGCCGATAAAGTCCCGGTTGTCAAAGTACTCGCCGTGCCAGTTGGCGTACGAGTCCAGCGGCTTCCACCAGACGTGAGCACTGGCTGCACCTCCGTGCTCGTAATACTCGACCACCAGGTTGTGCTGCCCGGCCGTCAGATAGATATCTCCGGTGTGGGTGTTGAGCTGCTTCTGATCCCGCCAGGCATCCACCACCAACTTGCCATCCACCCAGACGCGGGCCCCATCGTCGGTGGAGGTAAAGAACCGGTAGGTGCCGGCGTCGAAACCGACGGTGCGCGTCCAGCGGACCGAAAAGTTGTCGGCTGGGAGCGCCGGGTCGGGACTGCCATCTCCCCACTCGAAATCAATCGCCCGGTCATTGCGCACCAACACGGGCCAGCCGCTCAGATCGCGGTTGGCGTAATACTCGCCTCGCCAGGCTGCGCCGCCCACCAGCCGACTCCATCCCACGCTGATGAGGGCTCCTCCAGTGCGCTCGTAATACTCGACCCGCACCCGATGAGTGCCGGCCGCCACGGGATGATCGACGATGATGGGAGTAGGCTGTCGGTCGCGCCACTCGTCCACCACCAGCACGTTGTCCACCCACAACCGCACGCCATCGTCGGAGTGGACCTCGAAGCGGTAGGTGCCGCCGGAAAACCATTCGTCCCGCACCCAGCGGACGGAAAAGTTATCGGCCGGTAACTCGTTGGCCGGGCTGCCGGTCCCCCAGTCAAAGTTGATGGCGTCGTCGTAGCGGCTGACGACTGGGCTGCCGCTGAGGTCGGGGTTGGAAAAATAATCGGCCCACCACCTGCCCGGCGAGACCGCCGGGCAGGCCCCAGCCGTGCTGGCCGAAACCAGGATGAAAAGCACAACGGTGAGAAACACAAACCCACGATTTAGCATTCTCATTCTTGCACCTCCCAAAATCCGCGGTTTATATAACTCTAGTATACCACAACAGTGCTAATTGTGAAGTCAATTTGACAGTCTCCTCTCTCTATGCTATACTGACAAAAATTACATACCGCTACGGTAGAGGTCCCCGCCGCCTGGATGCCAGGGGCGCGTAAGGGGGAAGCCGGTCCAAGTCCGGCGCTGTCCCGCAACTGTAGGAACACAGACCGTGTTCGAGCCAGGATACCCGCCTCTACCGACGCACACATCAACCTTCGCGGAAAGGGGGTGGCGTCTGAAGGGACTCTTGAGACCGACCCTTCCCCGACAACGTGAGGGGGAGGGTTTTTTCGTTTCCATTTGCATTCATGACGCTGAGAGAGGGCACAGGGTTCCATCCCCTCAATGCGAACCAGGTCCATCTGCCGCTTGTTTTGAGGGCCTCCTAATTCTCAGACGCTCGGCAGACCGGGTCCCGGCATTCCTGCCGGGACCCGCACCCTGGTTCAATGGAGAGTACGGTTAAAATGAAATTCAAGTTGATCCACCTGGGATCGATCCTGCTGCTGGTGCTGGCAGCACGGGGGAGCACGCCGTCCGCACTGCACGCCCAATCCCCCCATCAGGTCGGGTTGGTCGTGCGTTTCGGAGATGGCACCACCATCACCCGCTGCGTCCAGTTCAGCGAGGCCGAGATCAGCAGCTACGACGTGCTCACCCGCTCCGGTTTGAACGTCGTGGCATCCTTCGACTTTGGTATGGGGGCGGCCATCTGCGCCATCGAGGGCACCGGCTGCCCGGTCGAGAGCTGCCTGACCTGCGACCAACCCCGTTACTGGTCGTATTGGCACATGGTGAACGGAGACTGGGTCTATGCTAACGTCGGGTCCAGCGCTTACAAGATTCACGACGGCGACATGGAGGGTTGGAGTTGGGGGACTGGCACTCAACCGCCCCTCATTCCCTTCGACCAGATTTGTGCCCCATCCCCCACCGCTACGCCGCTGCCACCCACTGACACGCCGATCC
>DSDT01000066.1 GCA_011048615.1 Chloroflexota bacterium
AGTATCAGACCTTGTTTGGTGTTTCCAAGCGGACAGCCAGTAATGACCTGAGTGAGTTGGAGAGCCACGGGCTGTTGATCGTCGAAGGCGCCGGTCGCGCCACGCGCTACCGACTGATCCAGCCTGAGACCTGATTGCCCGATTGTTTGCCCGATTCTTGCCCGATTATCAATCCCTAACCTCTCGTTCCTGGGGCGCGCGCGGCTGGACAGGACGGCGCTCTATCCTCGATCCTTCGGCTCAAGGACGAAGGGCGCGCAGCCGGGCGAGGTGGACGAGTTGGCGGTAGAGCGGTTGGGGTGAGTCTCATTCCCTCGATAACCACGAAAGGCCGGTGGGAAATTTGCCCTCGATGTGAAATCGAGTATACTGACAGGTTCTATGCAGATTTGCGGGGTAAAAACTGGCACGGAGGCCAACTTGCTAAAATAGAAGGTAAACCAAGGAGGCCCAAAGTGAAAAAGCTCCCACATCTTCCATTGTCATCCAGTAAAGCCAGAATTTCTACCCTTGAATCGAGTTCTGCCGGTCTTGACGTCCCATCAGGATGGGTTACAATGACGGGGTGAAATACCACATCTGGACCATCGGCTGCCAAATGAACGCCGCCGATTCGCAGCGGCTGGCCTCGGCGCTGGAGCGTTTGGGCTGTCTCCCGGTCGCCCAGCCCGAGGAGGCGGACCTGATCGTGCTCAACACTTGTGTTGTGCGTCAATCGGCTGAGGACAAGGTCTATGGACGGTTGGGCTCGCTCAAACCGCTGAAGGAGCGCCGGCCGGAGCGGATCATCGGGCTGATGGGCTGCCTGGTGGGCGTGCACGATCCCGTCCCGCTCCGCCGGCGCTTCTCCTGGGTGGACGTGTTTCTGCCTCCCTCGCAGCCGGGGCCGCTGCTGGATTACCTGGTCGAGCGGGGATTGGTAGACGAGGCCCGGGCATTGGAGGAGACGGAGAGCCGCCGCCGCTCTCGGGTGCAGGAGGGCGGTTTCCTCCTGCCGCTCCAGGAGCGAGGCCGGCTGGTCTCGGCCTACGTGCCGGTGGTGCTGGGGTGCTCCCACGCCTGCACCTACTGCATCATCCCCTACCGGCGCGGCCCGGAGCGGAGCCGGCCCGCCGACGAGATTGTGGCCGAGGCCGAGGCGCTGGTCGCTCAGGGGGTGCGGGAGATCACACTGCTGGGCCAGATCGTGGACCGGTACGGGGTTGATCTGCTGCCAGGAGCAAGGGGCGGTCCGCTCTCCCTGGCGGGACTGCTCCGTCGGCTGCACGGGATCGAGGAGCTGGCACGTATCCGCTTCCTGACCTCCCATCCCAGTTGGATGACGGACGAACTGCTGGACGGGGTGGGGGCGCTGCCCAAGGTGTGCGAACAGATCGAAGTGCCGGTGCAGGCTGGCGATGACCAGGTGTTGGCCCGCATGCAGCGCGGCTACACCGCTGCCGACTATCGGCGCCTGGTCGCCCGCATCAGGGAGCGCATCCCGGGCGCCTCCATCGCCACCGACGTGATCGTCGGTTTCCCTGGCGAGACGGAGGCCCAGTTCCAGCGCACCTACGCTCTGCTGGCCGAGCTGCGGTTGGACAAGGCCCACATCGCCCGCTACTCCCCCCGCCCGCAGACCCTCGCTGCTCGCCGCTTCCCCGACGACGTGCCGGAGGAGGAGAAGGAGCGCCGCCGCAAAGCGCTCGACGAGTTGCAGGCCGAGATCGCGGGCGAGATCAACGCCCGCTTGCTGGACCAAACGGTCGAGGTGCTGGTGGAGGGTCGGGACAGGAAAAAGAGGCGCTGGTGGGGCCGCACCCGCACCGACAAGTTGGTCTTTTTTGAGGATGAAGGCGACTGGCTGGGGCAGTTGGTGAACGTGCGTATCACCTGGGCCGGGCCGTGGTCGTTGATTGGGGAGGTGGAAAACGAGGTCTGAGTCTATGTTGGGTATAGCTGTGTGAGACTCGTCACAACCTCAACACGATACCCATCACTGGTACTATCCCCACGTTGTGCTATACTATGACCAGCGCCATCAGCCCATATGAGAAAATGATAGATTGTCCACATCCTTGCAAATTCCCTCAGCACAAGCCATTGAATAAAGAGTAAAGGAGCGATACTATGAGTATGTCTGAAAAAGCCGTCCAAATCTTATCCGGCCTTCCCCACGAGCGGGCCGAGCTTTTGCCCGCGCTGGATGAGCTCAATGCTGAACTGGGTCATCTTTCCCCCGCAGCTATTGCAGCCGTCGCCCAACATTTTAATCTGTCGCCCAGCCAGGTTTTCGGCGCGGCCACGTTCTATTCCATGTGGCAGGTGGGCGACAAATTGCCCCCAGTGGTCTACTTGTGTGAAGATGGCCCCTGCCACGCGATGGGGGCGGCCGACGTGCGGCGCACGTTAGAGAGGGCGGGCGTCGAGGTGAGGCGGACGAGTTGCATTGGCCAATGCGGCTGTGCGCCGATCGTGCTGACTGACGATGGCGTGTTGTACCGCCATGTCACGCCGCCTCGAGTCAAGGGCATTCTGGAAGGCCAGGACCCCAAACCGTTCTCGCTCAAGGATGAAATCATTGGCATCGAAACTGACGAGGCCCGTTCATTGCTGCGGCGGGTTGGCAAAATCGATCCCCAGTCGCTGGATGACGCTGTGAAAAGCGGCGCATACGTGGCGCTGAAAAAGGCGCTGTCTATGACGCCGGAGGAGGTCATCGAAGAGATCTTGAATTCGGGGCTGCAAGGGCGCGGCGGTGCAGGCTTCCCGACCGGTTTAAAGATGCGCTTCACGGCCGGCGGCGCCAAGACCACCGGCGGGGTGGCCTACGTGGTGTGTAACGCCGATGAGTCTGAGCCGGGCACCTTCAAAGACCGGATCCTTATCGCCGGCGACCCACACCAACTGCTGGAAGCGATGGCGATTGCCGGGCACGCCATTGGCGCGCATGAGGGGTACATTTACATTCGCGGCGAATACGTCGAGGAGGCCAGGCTGTTGCAGCAAGCGATCGAACAGGCCGAACAGGCCGGCTACCTGGGCCACAATATATTGGACAGCGGCTTTGACTTTCACATCCACCTGCATCGCGGCGCGGGCGCGTACATCTGCGGCGAGGAAACTGCGCTGATCGAAAGCATCGAGGGCAAACGCGGTGAGCCGCGCCTCCGTCCCCCCTACCCAACCACCAACGGCGTATTTGCCAAAGCCACCCTCGTCAACAACGTCGAGACGCTGTGGAACGTGCCCGGTATCATCATCAACGGCGCGGCCTGGTACAAAGAGGTCGGCACGGAAAAATCGCCTGGCACCAAGCTTTATCCGATTTCGGGCCACGTCAAAAAGACGGGTTGTCTGGAAGCGCCCTTGGGCAAATACACGCTGCGCCAGCTCATCGAGGGCCCGGCCGGCGGCATGCGCGGTGAGGCCCAATTCAAGGCCTGCCACCTGGGCGGCGCGGCCGGTGCCATCGTGGGGCCGGAATTCCTGGACGTGCCGCTGGACTTTGGCTCTTGCATGGCCACTGGCGCGATGCTCGGCGCGGGCGATATCCTGGTGCTGGACGCCGAAACGTGCATAGTAGATTACGCACGCGCGGTGGCGGCCTTTTTCCGCTTCGAATCGTGCGGCAAATGTACACCCTGCCGTGTGGGCACCGAGCGTCAGCTCCAAATCCTCCAGGATCTGGTCGCCGGACGTGGCATGTCTGAGCAATTGGAAGAGCTGATCTATTGGGGTGAGCATATGGAAGACAGCTCGTTCTGTGGCTTGGGACAAACGGCCGCCACTGCTGTGATGTCGGCGCTCAAATTGTTCCGTGAGGAATTCGAGGCGCATGCTCAAGGCACATGTCCAGTTGGAGTATGTATCAGGTAGTCAGAGAAATTCCATAATCTTTCAATTCATAGGAGAGCAACATGACAAAAATAGTTAATGTCACTATCGACGGCCAGACTGTGCAGGCCGAAGAAGGTCAAACAATTCTCGAGGTGGCCCAGGCCGCTAACATTCACATCCCAACGTTGTGCTATCACCGTGACCTGACCCCTACCGGCAACTGCCGCATCTGCGTGGTCGAGGTTGAAAAGCAACGCTTTCTTCAGGCTTCGTGCGTCTTTCCGGTGATGGAGGGGATGGTCGTGCACACGGACAGCGAGCGGGTGATCAAATCCCGCCGCAAGACGCTGGAATTGATGCTGGCGAATCACCCTCAGGACTGCCTGGTCTGCGATTCGAGCGGGTCGTGTGACCTGCAAGACCTGGCCTACGAGTACCAGGTCAGTGTGCCGGCCTGGGGCGCCAAGGGCGCGCGCTACGAGGCGGACAGCGACCCCAATCCCTTCGTGCGGGTGGATTTCAACAAGTGCATCCTTTGCCGGCGCTGCGTGCTGGCCTGCAACGAGATTCAGTGCCGCGACGTGTGGGGAGTCGCCTACCGGGGCTTCGACGAGCAGATCGTGGCTGGGGCCGACGTGGTCATGCTGGATGCGCGCTGCGAATCGTGCGGCCAGTGTGCGGCCTACTGCCCCACCGGCGCCCTCAGCGACAAGATGTCCCATGGCCTGGGCCGCGCCCACCAGGTGACGAAAGTCACCACCACGTGCTCCTACTGCGGCGTGGGCTGCCAGTTCGACCTCAACGTGAAGGATGGTCGTATCATTGGCGTCACCTCCAACCCCGACGCCCCCGTCAACGGCATGGCGTTGTGCGTGAAGGGACGGTACGGGTACGACTATGTCCACCACCCCGACCGCCTGGCCCGCCCCCAGGTGCGCCAATACCTGTTGGACGGCCGGCCCAAAGTCAAGGGCGACCAATGGGTCGAGGTGGATTGGGAGACTGCGCTAGAGATCGCGGCGGTCAAACTGCGTGAAATCCGCGACGTCCACGGCCCCGACACCATCGGCGTGCTGACCTCGGCCAAGTGCACCAACGAAGAGAACTATTTGATGCAAAAGTTCGCCCGGCAGGTGATCGGGACGAATAACGTAGATCACTGTGCCCGTCTCTGACACTCTAGCACTGTGGCCGGTCTGGCCGCAGCGTTTGGTTCGGGCGCGATGACCAATTCGATGGCGGATATCGCTGGTCAAGCGGCGGCGATGCTCGTCATCGGGTCGAACACGACGGAGCAGCACCCGGTCTTTGGGACGATGATCCGCCGGGCCGTCAGAACCCGGGGCGTGAAAGTGGTGGTGGCCGACCCGCGCAAGATTGACCTGGTCGAGTTCGCCGTCCTCCACCTTCAGCACCAGCCCGGCACCGACGTGCCGCTGATCAACGGGCTGATGAACATCATTCTGGAAAAAGGATGGGAAGACCAGGCGTTCATCGCCGAGCGGACGGAAGGATTCGTAGAGTTCAAAGCCGTCGTCGAGCAGTACACGCCAGAGCGGGTCGCCGAGATCACCGGCGTGCCGGTCGAGCAACTCTACCAGGCCGCCGAGATTCTGGCGACGAACAAGCCGATGGCGGTCATGTGGGCGATGGGCATCACCCAGCACATTGTTGGTGTGAATAACGTGATGGACCTGGCGAACCTGCAGATGCTGCTGGGCAACATGGGCGTGCCCGGCGGCGGCGTCAACCCGCTGCGGGGACAGAACAACGTCCAGGGCGCGTGCGACATGGGCGGCCTGCCGAACGTTTATCCAGGGTATCAGGCCGTGACCGGCGAGGAGGCCCGTCAAAAGTTCGAGGCTGCTTGGGGTGCGCCGATGTCGGCCAAGGTCGGGCTGACCGTCACCGAGATGATCCCCGGCGCTGCCGATGACAAGGTCAAGGCACTGTACATTCTGGGTGAGAATCCGGTGATGAGCGACCCCCACGCCGCGCATACCCGACACTGCCTGGAAGCGTGCGAGTTCGTCCTGCTGCAGGACCTCTTCCCCACCGAGACGTTGGCTTACGCCGACGTCATCCTGCCCGGGGTCTCCTTCGCTGAGAAGTCGGGTACCTTCACCAATACCGAGCGGCGGGTGCAGATGGTGCACCAGGCGATCGAACCGCTGGGAGAAGCCCGCCAGGATTGGCGCATCACTGCCGAGTTGGCGCAGCAGATCTTGAAAGAGGGCGATCGTCAGGTGACGGGCGGGGCTTACGCCGGTTGGCAGTACGACCATCCAGCCCAGATTATGGCCGAGATCGCCGCTTTGACGCCCAGCTATTCCGGCGTCAGCCACGAACGGTTGGATCGCGGTGCTCAACTACAATGGCCGGTCAAAGGCGCCGATCACCCCGGTACGCCGATCCTGCACGTGGGGCAATTCGCGCGGGGCAAGGGCAAGTTCATGCCCATCGAGCACGTCCCGCCGGCCGAACTGCCCGACGAGGAATACCCGATGCTCCTGAACACCGGACGAGTGTTGTATCATTGGCACGGCGGTGAGATGACCCGTCGCGCCAGGGGGTTGATGGAAATCTATGGGCAGGCGCTGGTAGAGGTGAACCCCGACGATGCCGACCGGATGGGGCTGAACGGTCACCAGCGGGTGCGGGTCACATCGCGGCGCGGCAGCATCGAGGCGGAAGCCTTGGTGACCGACCGGGTGCCGCCCGGAACGGTCTTTGCCAATTTCCACTTCCCCGAGGCCTCGGCCAACGAGCTGACCATTGCCGCCCTCGACCCGGTGGCCAAGATTCCCGAGTACAAGATCTGTGCAGTGAAAGTGGAGCCAGTGTAAGAAACCGCGTTTCTCGTCGAGACGCTGTAAAAGGCCCGGCGCTTGGCGCCGGGCCTTTTTTATGGGGCGGATGCGTTACTCTGCCGGGTCCCGCCCGGGCCAGAACCGGTGTGGACATACCCGTTGCCAGGCCGGTGGATTGTGATTCGGTGGGCGCTAAGGTGTTTGTCAAACAGGCTGGTGTGATCAACGGCGGGGGAGGGGAATAAACTCCTCGGGCAGCGGTCCATCTGGACCGGTGATCTGGAGGCGCTCCATCGTATCTACTCGATACATTCCTGCGACCAGCCGCACGCGCTGTCCGAGGGCGAGGGTGGGAATCTCTAACACGTGCTCGTCGGGAACGAGGTCGCCAGCCCGCCAGGCCGACGTCGGATAACGCCCGTAGCGGGGCGGGCCGTCGTGTTGTGTGAGAGGGTCTCTGTTCACATAGTCGCCCTCATCCAGCAGGTGGACAAAGACCCGATATTCTTCCCCTGGATGGCTCTCGGCGCGCCAATAGAGAGTCACGGTCAGTGGGCTGCCGCTCTGGACTCTCCCGGACAGATGGTATCCGATCAAGGAGATGTGCTCTCCCAGGCGGTAATCGAGAGGTTGGGCGTCCGAGGGCAGCGCCATCCGGGTGGGATGGGGGGCGATGCGCACCTGGCTCACGGTTGCGAAGCCCACCTCCACGCCAGCGGCGTCGCGGGCGACCAGCCGCTCGCCGTTCGATGCGTCGTACAGCCCGACCACCACGTCGTACAGCTCGGGGACCGGCGCCCACTTCTCGACGGGCACCCGGTAGACGTCGCAAAAGGCGCGGCCCACGGGCCAGAGGGAGGTGGGGAAGCGGCCGAGGCCGGGGTAGGTGTGCCGCTCGCCTACCCGCGTCTCGTTTCGTCCCACCAGGTGAACGAACACGGTATAATCCGTTTCCATCGGGGCCAATCCCTCCCAACATGCGCGGACGTGCAGCCTGCCGCCCGGAGCCGTGGACGCCGGGGTGACGGAGACGCCCAGCAAGCGGGCCTGGTCGTCATAGGTCAGGGTGGTGGATTGGACGGTCGCGGCGGCGGCCTGGGGTTCGATCAGGCGGGGCGGGGTAAAGGCGGGGCGGATCACCATCCACGGCGTGAGCAGGCTGAGGAGGGCCAGGCCCGCCAGGAGGGATGGAGTGAGGCGGGACGTGAGGCGCGAGCAAGAGGCCCACCCGCCGACCATCAGGAGCGCCCAGGCCCCGATGGCGGGGAAGAGCAGCCGGCCGTGGGGGGCGTGGACCTGTCGCATCCACTGCACCAACGCGGCGCACACTATCAGCCACCAGCCCAGAGCGAGGAGGAAAATTCGTCCCTGGCCAGGGATGGCGCGTCTCCACAGGGATACTATCCAGCCGGTCAAGCCGATCGCGACCAGTCCGCCCAGCATCCAGTAGACCCAGGAGGGGTATCCGACGTGCCCCCAGCCAAAGCTGCCCCAGAAGGAGCGGTAGACGGCGGGCAGTTCGGACAGCAGAGCGGCGAGCGAGGCCGGGGACGTCCGCCCCCAGGGTGTGTTGACGTGAACGTGGATGGCGAGGGGATCGTGATACAGGACCCCGTTGCGCAAATACCACCACCCACCGACGATGGCCGCCGAGCAGCCGACGAGCAGCAGGTGGCCGAAGATGACGCGGGGGCGGCGGTGGGACGGGGGGGATGCAGCGAAAAGCAGTCCCAGCCCGGCGATGGGAATCAAGAGCAGGCAACTGGTTTTGGTCAGCCCGGCCAGGCCGGCCAGCAGGCCGATGCCCAAGCTGCGCCGGGGTGTGATCCCCCGATTCACGGCACGGGCGATGGCCCACAGCGTGCAAGTCGAGAGAGCGGCTGCGGCGCTGTCGTTGCTCACCACGCCGCTGATGAACAGGAACTGGGGTGTGAACGCGACGACCGCCGCCGCGCCCAGGGCCAGGGAGGGACGCCGAGGAAAGGTCTCGCGCCCCAACCCCCAGGCGGCCACGACGGTCAGCAGTCCAAAGGCGAGCGACACGAGACGCCCCAGGCGCACGGCCAGCACCGCTCCGCGCCAGGGTAAACCCTCTCGCTCGGTGTGAATGAGCATATTCTTGTTGTCGTTCACCGTGGGGCCGGCCTGGTACCCAAAGTTCGGATTGTGCCACATCAGCTCGGGCAGGTCGTCGTCCGACACCAGTCGGCTGACCAGTGCGGCGGTGGCATAGTACAGCGGTGGCTGCGCCACTTCTTGATACGCCCCGCTCTCGTCGTCCGCCAGGGATGGCAGGCCGTGCCCCTCGGCCAGGTAGCGGACGTAGGCATAGTGCCACACCTCGTCGGGCGCCTCAAAGATGGGGATGCACAGGCTGTAGGTCAGGGCCAGCAGAGCAAAGCTGGATAGCAGCAAACCGACTTGGCGCTTTCGCGATAGGCTCATTTGATGGTCAGTGGTAGATAGATCCGTGAAATCAGCGGCACCTTGAACGTGAGGCTCAGCGGACCATACATCTCTGTCGTACACGTGAGGGTCGTTGGATGTCGAGACAACAGTACGAACTCGACTGTGATCAACCCCTCCAGGTCGGCGATGACGGCCCGGTGACGAGTCGTGGGGGTCATGTTCAATGGTGTGGTGTGCGAGTATATCTGTCTGGTCGAACTGGACAGCAGGGTGGGGGTCAGATAGGTGGAGAGGGAGAATGTGTCTGGGGGAGGAG
>DSDT01000175.1 GCA_011048615.1 Chloroflexota bacterium
CCTTTTTTTCTAGGACACAGATTGGCACAGATGAACACAGATTTTTTCTTGCTTTATCTGCCCAGCAATTCCCGTTTTAGCATCGCCGTCACACATTTGACGTTTGTAGTGGCGACTTTAGTCGCTTCTATTGCGCAAACAGCGAAAGTCGCTACTACGAACTCCATAACGGGAATTGCTGACACACGCCCTACTATTTATGATACCACATTCGGGGGGATGTGTGAAGCCCAGGCTGTTCATCTCCGGCCGCGCGGGTGCGGGCCTCACACTCCTCCGGGCAGAAAAAATGGGCCATGTCAAAGAGCCAGGCCGTCAGCTCTTGCTCCTCGGCCTCGTCTACCAGGCGAATCAGGGCCTCGACGATGGCCAGCCAGGCGCTGCTGGGCGGTTGGTTGTCGTTCCGCATGCGGAGGATGGAGGGGTGCCGGGTCGGCTCCAGGACCTCGCAGAGGGGACAGTGCAAAATCTCGCTCAGCTTTTCGCCCGGCCGCACGCCGGTGTACTCGATCTCGATATCCTGCCCCATCCGCAGCCCCCGCAGCCGGATCATCTTGTGGGCTAGATGCTCGATCAGCACCTCCTCCCCCATGTCCAGGACGAAGAGGTCGCCGCCCCGGGTGTAGGCCCCGGCCTGGATCACCAGGCTGACCGCTTCCTCGATGCTCATAAAATAGCGTCTCATGTGCGGGTGGGTGATGGTGAGGGGCCCTCCCTGGGCGATCTCTTGCTCAAAGGTCGGCACCACGCTGCCCCGGCTGCCCAGCACGTTGCCAAAGCGGACCACGGCAAAGCGGGTCGTCTCGGTCCCGGCTTCCTGCATCGCCATCGTCAGCAGCTCGCCCACCCGCTTGCTGGCCCCCATCACGTTGATGGGACAGGCCGCCTTGTCGCTGGAGATGAGCACGAACCGCTCCGTCCCCCAGCGCCGGGACATCTCGGCCACGGTGCGGGTGCCCTGCACGTTCGTGCGGATCGCCTCGCCGGGGAAGGCCTCCAGGATGGGCACATGCTTGTAGGCGGCGCAGTGAAAGACGACCGCCGGGCGGTGTTCGCGCCAGATCGCCTCCATGCGGGCCTCGTTGCTCACGTCCCCGACGAGGAGGAGCAGGGCAGAGCCCCCCAGCTCCAGGGCCAGCTCGTACAGGCCGGTCTCGTTCTGATCCAGCGCCAGGATGCGCTCCGGGCCGTACCGCGTCACCTGGCGGCACAGCTCGCTGCCGATGGAGCCGGCCGCCCCCGTCACCAACACCGTCCGCCCGGCGACGAGAGAGCGGCAGGCCGCCTCGTCCACCTCGCGGGGCGGACGGCCCAGCAAATCCTCGATCGTCAGATCGCGGAGCGGTTCGATCCCGTTCCCTTCTGCCAGGTGGGCCATCACGTCGGGCAGGATCTGGATGCGGGCGGTCGAGGTCTGGCAGAGGTCGAAAATCTCGTTCAACCGCTCGTGGCCCACCTCGTGCATGGCGATCACGATGAGGTCCGCCTGCAGCCGGGCCACGACGTCCGAGACGTGGGAGATCGCTCCCCACACCGGCGCGCCGTGGATCTGGAGGCCCACCTTCTCCGGGTCGTCGTCCACGAAACCGATCAGCTCGTAATGGCCATTCTGGTGCTGCATGCGCCAGGCCAGCAGTTGGCCCGCCTCCCCGGCTCCGACGATGAGGGCTCGCTGCGGGGGGACCTGCCCCGCGCCGGCGGGGTGGGGCAGCGCGCTGCCGACCAGGCGGTGGCGGTAGCGGAGTGCGGTGAACCCGGCCGTCGTCAGCAGCCCCCCTATCAAAACGACGCTGATGGGGATGGGCCGCTACTTTGGACATGTTACCGCCTTTTCGCTAACACTCTACATTGCGCCGTCTGATTCACCCCATCTTTTGCTGGCCAGTCTCGCCTGGTTATGGTTGGTTCGGGCGCTGGGGCAGGGGGGTGTGCCATCTCTTCCATTTCGCCGGCAGGTTCCCCGCCAGGACGGTGGCCGTCACCGGCCCGTAGCGATTGTCCAGCCCCTCGTTCGATTCCAACACCGCCCCGTACCAGACCGGATCGTTCCACGAATCGGCAAAGCCATAGATCGCGTGGTCGCCGCTTTGGACGAAATAGCCCGGCCACCGGGAATAGGGGGCCAGGTATCCATTCAGCGACGTCAGCACCACGTCCTCGCCCGGCGCCAGGCCGGCGGTCACGTACCAGGCGATCCCGTAGCAGTCCTCCGGCGCGCCGCTGCAGAGCGTGTCGAAGGGCTGGTTGGCGTGGGTGGGCGGCGGGTCGGGGTTATCGTACAAGTCCACCCAGAACGGGCCGGCCGCCGTTCCCCCGTCGTTTCGCACGACCAGGGTGATGGTGACCGGCTGGCCGACGTGGAGCGTGTCCGGTTCGACGGTCAGGGAGACGACGCGCAGGTCTGGCAACGGTGGGTAGGCGCGCATCACGACCGGCAGATAGAGGACGAAGGCGGGGTTCACGACCGTCGTCGTACACCGTTCCAATTGCTCGCCATCCCAATCGAGGTAGGCGCAGTTTTCGAGCGGCCACGACATCGAGCCGGCCGACACCTGCACGGCAAAGGTCGTGGTGATGCGGTCGCCGGCCGCGAAATCCTCCTGCCATAGATGGGGGGGAGGCGTGCAGGCTTGGGCGCTCCCAACAGGGCGGCGATAGGTGCAACTGCCCGGCACGTAAACAGCGCCGTTGGGGATCGGGTCCGCAAGAACCACACCGGTGACGGCGTCGCCGCTGTTCACCGCCACGATGGTGTAGGTGATCGTATCGCCGGCGTCGGCCGAAGCCGGGCCGGTCTTGTAGGACCCGTCGAAATCGGGCGCCTGGGCCAGGACGATGACCAGGGCTACACCGAGCACCAGCCCTTTTCCTCTGAGGAGGGCGTGGCGACGAATTGATATCCGTATCGGTGGATGTTCTTGATGTATGGTTGGCCATCCGGCCCGGACTGCAGCTTGTGGCGCAGTCGCCACAGGTGGGTGTTGAGCGCCCGCCGGACCTTTCTGGGTCTGATGACCTGGCCGTGCAACACTTCGGCCAGTTCGTGGTAGGAGGTGGCTTTATCGGCGTTGACCATCAGAGCCCGTAGAATATCGAATTCGGACGTCGTCAGGTGAAGCGGTTCGCCGAGGCGAGTGACCCTCCGGTTCTCCAGGTCCAGGGACAGGCCGCGCAGCTCGAGCAACTGCTGACAGGGCGCGGACGCCGGCGGCTCTTTCGGGGGCCGCTGGGCCGCCGGCATCTTGGTCATTTCCTCCTGTTTCTGCAGAGACGAGATGTGGGACAGCTTTTCGACCGTCTCTTCGATCAGGTTCATCATCTGCTCCTGGCACAGTTTCTCGCGCCGCTGGGCCATCGCCTTTTCTACGCTGTGCAGCAATTGGTCGGCGGTGCAGGGTTTGAGCAGGTAATCCTGTCCCTTCATCCGTATCGTCTCGACGGCAGCGTTGAAATCGGGATAGGCGGTGAGGAAAATGACCTCCGGCCGTGTGGGATACTTGATGATCTCGGCCATGGTCTCCAAACCATCCATATCGGGCATCCGCAGGTCCAACAGAACCACGTCAATGTTCGGTTCTTGGCCCATTCTCTGCAGTGCTTCGGCGCCGCTGACAGCCATGTACGTGGTGTATCCGGCCCTGGTCAGCGCCGCGCTGGCAAACAGCCGAATGGCGAGCTGGTCGTCCACGATGAGTACGTATCCTTTGCTGCTCATACTGTCCTCCCTATATCTCGAGATCGGACGATCGCTCAGACTGTTTCCGGCCGCGGACAGCAAGAGTTGTGCAGGTCCTTTGCTGCCGGTAGCAGGCTGAGCAGCAGTGACGAGAGTCGTTCATGTCATAAGAGCCTGTCGCGGTTGAATGCTTACACATAGTATACCACATGATGCGCATGGAATCCACTCTTGCACACAGTTCCGTAATCCTGTTTCATGTGCTATAATTCCTGGGCAGGTGGATCGAGGGGGGAGATGTGATACCGAAAACGCTGACTATCAAGGGCATCCGGCAGGGACTGCTCATCACGTTGAGTGAGGGAGAGTGGGGCCCCCAACTGGACGCGCTGGGGGCCTACCTGAGCGCTAACCCGGCCTTTTTTCGCGGGGGACGGGTGGCGCTGGACGTGGGAGCGCGCCGCTTGAACGGCCCCGAGATTCGGGCCGCAGCAGAGCTGTTGGCCCACCACGAGGTCGAGCTGTGGGCGGTGCTCAGCACCGATCCCACGACCGAGGCGGCCGTCCAGGAGTTGGGGCTGGTGATTGATCTGGGCCCGTCGGCCGCTCCGCCAGCGGCCGGCCCCGCTGCCGAGGACGAGTTGTCCCGCTCGGCCGGCCCTTTGGCCGACGGCTTGGTGATTCGACGTACCCTCCGTTCGGGCCAGATTCTGCGTCATCCGGGCCACATCGTGGTGATCGGGGACGTGAATCCGGGGGCGGAGGTGGTGGCCGGCGGCGACATCGTGGTGTGGGGGCGGGTGCGCGGCCTGGTCCACGCCGGGGCGCTGGGAGAGGAGGGGGCCGTGATCTGCGCTCTCGACCTGGCGCCGACCCAGCTCCGCATCGCCGGTCACATCGCGCGTTCCCCCGACGAGCGGCGGAGCAAGCCGGTGCCGGAAATAGCGATGGTGCGCGACGAGCGGATCGTGGCCGAGCCATGGTCTGCCGGTTGGTGAGTGGGTGGGAATAAGGAGATTCAATGGCAGCAAGAGCATTGACCATTACTTCGGGCAAAGGGGGAGTGGGCAAGACGACCCTGACGGCCAATCTGGGCGTCGCGTTGGCGATGCAGGGGCAGCGCGTGGTGGTGATCGACGCCGACGTGGGGTTGCGCAACCTGGACGTCATGTTGGGGTTGGAAAATCGCATCGTCTATGACCTGGTGGACGTGATCGAAGGGCGCTGTCGTCTGCGGCAGGCTATGGTGCGGGATAAACGATTGTCGGAGCTGTTCCTGCTGCCGGCCGCCCAGACGCGCGACAAGAGCGCGGTGCAGCCCGGCGACATGGTTCGCGTCAGTGACAGCTTGAGGGAGCAGTTTGACTTTATCTTGATTGATTCGCCGGCCGGCATCGAGCAGGGGTTTCGCTACGCCGTGGCCCCGGCAGATGGCGTGCTGATCGTCACCAATCCCGAGGTGACGGCGGTGCGGGACGCCGATCGGGTGATCGGGTTGATCGAGGCGGAGGAAAAGGGCCCGGCCCGGTTGGTCATCAACCGCCTCAAGCCGAATCTGGTCCGCCAGGGGGAGATGCTGGCCATCTCCGACGTGGTCGAACTGCTGTCCATTGATCTCCTCGGCGTCGTGCCCGAAGATCAGGCCGTTCTGGGGGCCGCGAACCGGGGACAGCCTCTGGCGTTTTCCGAGAACAGTTCTCAGGCTGGACGGGCATTTCACAACATCGCCCAGCGGTTGCAGGGGCAGGATGTGCCGTTCCTGACGTTTCAGGAGCCGAGTTTCCTGCAACGGATTTTCGATTTTGCACGCTCTGGAGGAATGGGATCATGAGAGCTCTGGAACGACTGTTCGGCGGCCGGGGTAGGGAATCGGCGAGTGGTTCGGTGGCCAAAGAGCGGCTCCGTCTGGTGCTGGCCCACGACCGGACGAGCATCTCGCCGGCGCTGTTGGGGACCCTCAAGGATGAATTGATCGCCGTGATCTCGCGTCACGTCGCCATTGATCCTGACCAGGTCCAGGTGACGGTCTCCCAGAGTGGACGCGAGTCCCGTTTGGTGGCCGATATTCCCCTGATGGACCGGGGTAAACGATCCAAGAGGTAGCATGTCCACATCTCGTACCTGGCGACACTTTGACTATGTGCTGCTGATCGTCACGATCCTGTTGACGGTGTATGGCGTGCTGATGATTTACAGCGCCAACCAGGGCAGCCTGGACCCTAACCTGCAAGAACTGTGGCGCCGGCAGGCGCTGTTTGGGGCCGTCGGGTTGGGGCTGATCCTGCTGTTGGCCGCTTTTCCCCGGGATTATCAATGGCTGGGGGATTTCTGGTGGTTGGCTTACTTTCTGGCCGTGGTCTTGTTGGTCCTGGTCCTGATCTATGGTCAGAGTCAGATCGGCGCGGTGAGCGGCTGGATTGATCTGGGCATCTTTCGTTTCCAGCCCTCATTTTTGGCGATGAACCTGCTGGTCGTATCGGTGGGGGCGGTGCTCAGCCGGCGGCGGAAGAAAAAACGCCGCGCCTCGGCCGTGCCCCTGTTTGGCGCGCCCAAGACGAACCTGTTGCTAGAGGATGTCGCCGAGCGGCCGGGTTGGCTCAATTACGCGGGCTCCATCCTGATGACCCTGGTGTTGGCCGGGTTGATCTTTGTGGAGCCGGATATGGCCACCGCCGCCGTGTTGGGCTTTATGTGGGTGGTGATGCTGTTCGAGTCGGGCATCTCGCTGCGCTACCTGATATTGACCGTCGTCGTCGGGGTGGGAATGGTGTACCTGCTCTGGCACCTGGCGGCCCTGCTCGAATTCAGCTATATGCACGATCGCGTGTGGGGATTCATCAATCCGGGCAGTGACTCCAACGTGGAGTATCAACTCAATCAGGCTGCCATCGCCATCGGCTCTGGCGGCCTGTGGGGCAAGGGGTTTGCCCAGGGTACGCAGAGTCAGCTGCGCTACCTGCCGGTGCGGCACACCGATTTTATCTTTGCCGTCCTGGCCGAAGAGTTGGGCTTTGCCGGAGCGGTGCTGCTGTTTCTGCTTTACCTGGTGTTGTTTGCGCGGCTGTTGCGCATCATTCTGCTCACGCCGGACGTCTATGGGCGCTTGTTGGTGGCCGGCACCCTCGCCATGATCCTGTTCCAGGTCGCCATCAACGTGGGGATGAACCTGGGGATGCTGCCGATAGCGGGACTGCCGCTGCCGTTCATCAGCTATGGGCCGGCTGCCCTGCTGACGACCATGATCGGCATCGGCCTGGCGGAGAACGTGGTGATGCGCCACCGCAGAACCGAGGTCTAGATGGTGGGTCAGCAATTCCCATTTTAGCATCGCCGTCACACATTTGACGTTCGTAGTGGCGACTTTAGTCGCTTCTATTGCGCAAACAGCGACTTTAGTCGCTACTACGAACTCCATAACGGGAATTGCTGATGGTGGGCGGACTATTGGGGAGCAACCACAATAGTGAACGCGGGCCTTGAGCCAATCGAGTACGAGAGGAGGGGGATTTATGGGAGAGACGACGGAAAAGACGGGCGCTGAATCAACAGCTTTTTCCAATTTCATCTGGGACATTATTGACGAGGACCTGAGGACGGGACGGTTCGACCATGTGCACACCCGCTTCCCGCCGGAGCCGAACGGTTGCCTGCACATCGGGCACGCCAAGGCGATCTGCATAGACTATGGGACGGCCGAGCGATACGACGGGCTGTACAATCTGCGCTTCGACGACACCAACCCGGTCAAAGAAGAGGTCGAGTTCGTGGAAGCGATCAAGGAGGACATCCGCTGGCTGGGGTTCGACTGGGGGGAGCGGGAGTATTACGCCTCCGACTATTTCGAGCAGCTCTACCAGTTTGCCGTGCAGTTGATCGAAAAGGGCAAGGCCTACGTGTGCGACCTCAGCCCGGAAGAGGTGCGGGAGTATCGCGGCACGCTGACCGAGCCGGGGCGCAACAGTCCGTACCGCGACCGCTCGGTGGAGGAGAACCTGGACCTCTTCCGCCGCATGCGGGCGGGCGAGTTCCCCGACGAGTCCCGCACCCTGCGGGCCAAGATAGACATGGCCTCGCCCAACATCAACATGCGGGATCCGGTCATGTACCGCATTCTGCACGCCGAGCATCACCGCACCGGAGACGAGTGGTGCATCTACCCGATGTACGATTGGGCGCACGGACAGTCCGATTCCATCGAGGGGATCACCCACTCCTTGTGTTCCCTGGAGTACGAGATCCACCGCCCGCTGTACGATTGGTTCCTCGATGAGCTCGAGATCTATCACCCCCGGCAGATCGAGTTCGCCCGTCTCAACCTCAATTACACCGTCATGAGCAAGCGGCTGCTGCTGCGGCTGGTGAACGAGGGGCACGTCAGGGGCTGGGACGACCCCCGCATGCCGACCTTGTCCGGCCTGCGCCGGCGGGGCTACACGCCGGAATCGATCCGCACCTTTTGCGACGAGATCGGCGTGGCCAAGGCGGACAGCGTGGTGGACATTGCGATGCTCGAGCACTGCATCCGGGACGATCTGAACCAGCGCGCCCCGCGCGTCATGGGCGTGCTGCGCCCGCTGCGCGTCGTGATCGATAACTACCCGGAGGGCCAGGTCGAGGACTTGGAAGCGGTCAATCACCCGCTGGACCCGGGCATGGGGACGCGCACGATCCCCTTTTCGCGCGTGATCTATATCGAGCGGGGGGATTTTTGCGAGGACCCGCCGAGAAAATTCTACCGCCTCGCTCCGGGGCGGGAGGTGCGGCTGCGGTACGCCTACTTTATCACCTGCGTGGACGTGGTGAAGGACGAGAGCGGCGAGGTGGTCGAGCTGCACTGCACCTATGACCCGGCCACGCGGGGCGGTGACGCGCCGGACGGACGCAAGGTCAAGGGCACCCTGCACTGGGTGTCGGCCGCTCACGCCGTCACGGCCGAGGTGCGGTTGTACGACCGCCTCTTTACCCAGGAGAACCCCCTGGACGTGCCGGAAGGGGAGGATTTCACCGCTTTTCTGAATCCCAAGTCGTTGCAGGTGTTGACCGCCTGCCAGGTCGAGCCGGGCCTGGCGGATGCGGCGGTGGGAAGCCGTTACCAGTTCGAGCGGCAGGGCTACTTTTGTGTCGACCCGGATTCGTCCGCCGGCAAGCTGGTGTTCAACGAGACGGTTCCCCTGCGCGATACCTGGTCCAAGATCCTGAAGAAGCAGCAAAAGAACAAGTAACGAGTCCAGAGGGGGCGTATGATGAGTACTCAGGTCAGATCATTGCAACAACTGGTGCAAGAACTGCCGCCCGAAATCCCAAAGTCCGAGACTTTCGAATTTCTGCTTGCTAAACAAAGTCACCGTGCCAGGAAGGTGTTGCAACAAGAGTGGGCGGGTGCACTGCGTGATTATCGAGAGCAATACACCTCACTTGAACTGGAACGTCAAGCGCTGGCCTGGCGGGGTGAGTGATGTACCTCGTGGATACCAATATCTGGTGGCTCTACGCAGATTTGTGGGGTAGGGCAGGTTTCCATACCTGCCCGGCGGGTAAGAAACCCGCTGGCCTGGC
>DSDT01000136.1 GCA_011048615.1 Chloroflexota bacterium
CACGCTGCTGGCAGGCCTGGTGGACCGCGCGGTGGCGGCGGACGAGGTGGGCGATTTGACGTGCACGCTGCGGCTGGTGCTGCTGGCCGGAGCGGTCGGGGTGGGCGTGGGGGCGGCCCTGGTCCCCTCGCTGGCGCGCCTGATAGAGCGGGCGGTTCATTCCTATGAACTGCGGCGCTCGCTGCCCCGCGTCGTGCTGCACGGTTTGAGTATCGAGGCGCTGCCCCGGGCCAGAGAGGATGTGCGCCGACCGCAGCCCCGGGCGCTGCTGTTGGTCAACCGGCATCGGCTCCCCCGGCGCTGGATCCTGCTCACCATGCTGGTGACTTCCCTCTACGCCGTCGCCGGGCCGGCGGCCCAGATCGCCAGCGCCATCGTGCCTCAGAGCGCCCGTACTGCTCTCACGCTGCCCTCGTTCTTTACCGGGGTCGGCACTGTCCTGATGGTGCTGCTGGTCGATCCTCTGACTGCTCACGTGATGGACCAGGCCCTGCAGGGTGAGCGGCCCCTGGGAGACGTGACCGCCGTCACCATCTGGCAGATCGGGGCGCGACTGCTGGGGGTGCTACTGGCTCAACCGCTGCTGAGTCCTGGCGCGGCGCTGTTGGCGCTGGTCGCCCGGTAGCTGGTGCGCTAGAGGCTGAGGAACCACTCTGCGATGGGGTACCCCTTCAGGAGAGTGATGACAGCCCCGATGACGAGGAACGGACCATAAGGGATGTAATTGTGCCGCTTGCGCAGCCCGGTGATGAGCAGGACAAAGCTGATGACGGCTCCGGCGATGATGGTCAGCACCAGCGTTTCGATGATCAGAGGAAAGCCAGTGATCAAGCCGACAAAGGCTGCCAGTTTGACGTCACCGCCGCCCATCGCTCCGCTGCCAAAAACCCGGTTCCCCACCACCGCCGCGATGAGAAAGAAGAGGAAGCCGATGGCCCCTCCAAGCAGTGCGCTCCACCAGGTGATATCTGGTATCACAAAGCTGGCGACCAAGGCGAGCAGCATGGATGGGTAGGTGACGACGTTGAGGATCAGTCGGCGCTCCATGTCGGTGACGAGGATGAGGGCGAAAATGGCGCTGTACACCAGGTAAACGAGCAGCTTGATGGTGAGAGCAGGGCCGAGGATTATCCAGAGGTAGGCGTACATGGCTGCCAGTCCTATTTCGACCAGGGGGTAGCGCATGCGAATGGGAGCACCGCAGGAGGGACATTTGGCCTGCCCGAGCAGAAAAGCAGGCCAGGTGACCCACTGCCACGTGGGACGCTCACGGCCGCAGTAGGGGCAGTGGGGACGGGTCAACTCCCGTCGAGCGGGAAGGTCGGAGCCGAGTTGGTTGACTAGAGCGCCGGCGAGAAAACCCAGGAGCACGAATAGAATGATCATCGGTAGAGATTATAAATGACAAGGGGCAAAGGCGCAAATGTCAATCCTCCCTGGATCGAGTGGGAATTCCCGGTATCCATAGCATAGAATTATGATGATGATGCTTTGACAAAATGTTCGAGTTAGTATAGAATGGATGCCAGGATATGGAGAAGCGGAGTCATGCAGGCTACTAGAGAGCGCATTTTGAGCATCCTCAAAGAGCAAGGTCAGGTGACGGTCAGCGATTTGAGCGACGCCCTGGGCTTGACCGCTGTGACCGTGCGCCACCACCTCGATATTATGCGTGGGGAGGGCCTGGTTGCAGCTCCGGTTGCGGAGCGCTGCAAGTCCCCCGGACGTCCCAAGCACGTCTACACGTTATCCGAGCAAGCCAGCGGATTCTTTCCTAAACGGTACAAGGAACTGGTCGCCCAGATTTTGGACGAAATGCGCGCCCGTATATCGGCCGACGAGATAGATCAGATGATGCAGCGCCTGGGGGAGCGGCTTGCCGACCATGCCGTGCTTCCAGCCGGGATGGATTTTGACCGTCGTGTCGCCGTTGCGATCGAGTTTCTGGACAAGTTAGGATATATGCCCAGTTGGGAGCGGTCGGATGACGGCAGTTATCTGATTTACATCGCCAATTGTCCCTACGAACAGATATCTCGACAAGATGATGTGGTTTGCAAAATGGACATGGCGCTTTTGACACGGTTGTTGGGTGCTCCCCCACGGCGTATTTCCTCGGCCAGCCAAGGCGATCATCTGTGCACCTATGTGGTGAATCCACCTGACGCCTAGTCCGCTCTGAGAAGAATAATGTCCTTCAAGATCACCCTTATTTACCCCGGTATCGCAGGTCTCGGTTTTGACTCTCTCAAGCAGGGAATGGAGGCGGGTTGGATCTCGCATGGCCTGGCCTCTCTCAGCAGCGCGGCCAAGGCCCAGGGGTTTGACGTGGACCTGATCGATCTGCGGGCTCTCTCTGGCTGGGACCACTTTCGCCAGGTGCTGGTCGAGCGGGATCCCGATGTCATCGGCGTAACGATGATGAGTGTGGATTACAACCCAGCCTGTCAGGTCCTGGCGATAGCCAAAGAGGTCAAGCCGGGGGTTTTCACCATCATCGGCGGCCCTCACGTCACCATCGCGTTGGAGGATGCCCTGCGCATTCCCCACGTGGATTATCTGGTGACGGGAGAGGGGGAGGTCACTTTTCCCAGGTTGTTGCACTTGATCGCGGGCGACGATCCACCGTCCCAGCGCGTGCTGCGTGGAGAGACGCCCGATTTGGACGGCATTCCCTTCACCGATCGGGATCTGTTCCTGGACGAGTGGCGGAAGTGGGGGTATGATTTGGATTCCCCCGAAGTTCCTTTCGTCGAGGAACTGCCGCCCCCCTTCGTCACCATCATCGCCGGCCGGGGTTGCATGTACAATTGCGCCTTTTGCAAGCCGGGCGAGGATTATCTGTTCGGCAAGCGCACCCGGCGGCGCAGTGTGGGTAATGTCATCGCCGAGCTGCACGCGCTGGTGGAGCGTTACCAGATCGCTTCCTTCATGTTCCACGATGACTGTCTGACGGAGGATCGAGAGTGGGTGATGGCTTTTACAGACCAGTACATGGCCGCAGGCCTGACCATGCCCTTTTTCTGCCAGAGCCGCGCCGACATCATCGTCAAGCACGGGGATATGGTGGCCCGTATGGCCCAGGCCGGGCTACGCGGCTATTTCGTCGGCTTTGAGAGCGGCAACGACCGCGTCCTCAAGTTCATCCGCAAGGGGACGACGGTGGAGCAGAATCGCCAGGCGGCTGCCATCTGTCGCAAATACGGTATCTCCATCTGGGCGAATTACATGATGGGGCTGCCGACCGAGACGAGAGAGGAAGTGCTGGACACAGTCCGACTGATGAAGGCGATTGACCCGGATTATTACAGCCCGGCCTTTTTCACTCCCCATCCCGGTACCGACCTGTACGATTACGTCGTCGAACACGACTTGAGCCGCATCACCGATTATGACTCGTACCGGCGCAATCCCACCGAGCCGAAAATCAAGGGTCAAGATTACGAGTTTCTCCAGTGGGCGATGGCCGAGAGTCAGCGGCGTCGGCCAGTCAACGCGCTGAAACGCTGGGCGTCCCACTGGTGGCAGCGGGCCCGCCGCGTTACTCCTGCCAAGGTGATGCGCAAATTGGGGCTGGTCGGCGCGTGAGGGAGACCTGATGCAGGATTCGACGTTCGATCAGGCGGTCGAGAGACCGTCGGCCTCTGATCTGCCCATTGGGGAACTGAGCCTCTCGACCCGCTCCAGAAATGTGCTGATCGCTGCGGGCCTCGCTACGGCCGGGGATGTTTTGGTCGCTCTCCAGGAGGGAGACCAGGCCTTGACCAGTCTAAAGGGCTTTGGCCCCAAATCCTTGGAGGAACTCAAACAGCAGTTGACCCGGCTGGGATTCCCCCTGCCTGGTGAATCGAGTCCAGAATCACTGGCTGTTCCTCCCATCTCCGATCCCGAGCCAACCCCCGCCTCCAGAGTGACTTGGGACGTTGATACCGAGCCGATCCCCACTCTCGATGTCTTGGGTGGGGTTCTAGAGCAGGAAATGCGAGAATTGGAAGCGCTCGAGAGGGAAATAGACCGCGCTGCCGCTGCTCCTCCCCCCTCTCCTCCCGCTCCCCCTGCGCCAGACAAAGTGACCGGCCGAGAACGGCAGGCGCCCCGGATGAGCGCGCCTCCTGGCACTGCTCCTTTCCCTGCCGTTCCCAGGACCGGTCGAGTGGGCGAGACCCTGTCCTTCGGACAGCGGCTCAGCGCCACGCTGGCCCAGCCGGTCGAACGACTGCGGGTGGGGCCATGGTTCTATGCCTTGATTGGCATAGCCGCCGTGCTGCTCCTGCTCTCGGCTCTGCTGTTGAATCGCCTGGACATCATCGGCTACGACGTGCTCGATGCCGAGCACAGCTCCATCTCCGATCCCGACAGTGTGACTCTCCGCGTCGATCCCGCCACATTTACGGACCGCCTGCGCGTGCAACTGAACACCGTCCCGCGCCTCGAATTTCTCGAAGGATCGGCCGGCAGCGCCCTCCGGCAGGCTGTTCAGGCCCTCCCCTCTCACCTCACCGTCAAAAGCCCGCTGTACCAGTTCAAGGTGCGGGGGGATTATTCCCAGCCGATTTCGATGGACGTTCCCATCCCGAACGACGCCGAGCCTTGGGAGATGCTCGATCTCTATACCTGGACTGGCGAATCCTGGCGTTGGGTGGGGGGAGAACTGTACACCGAGGTCGCCGGGCGCGAGTGTATTCGGGCTACCGTCACCGAGCTGCCCTCCAACATTGTCGTCGTTCAGTCTGGCGCGGCTCCGCCCCACGTGTCGGTCTCCCTGAAACCGAGCGATACCCCGTTCGATAACGCCGCGGGCATGGTGGATCAGGTTCATCCCAGCGGCCTGTTTCTCGGCACCGACGGCTCCTTCGTCGGAGATGTCAGTTCTACCCTCCATTTCGGCGAAGGGGACGCAGATGGAGATGTGGTGGTGATTCCATACCTGCGCAACTGGGATCCAGGTGCTACCGTCAATCGAGGCTTGCTGTCTGATCTGCTGACTATCCCCACGATTCAACAGGTTCACATCGTCAACCTGGTACAATTGTGCGCCGATGAGGGGTTCGTGGGCGTTGCGATTGACTATCGAGGCGTTAGCTCTGATCAGCGGGATGCCTTCTCTGCCTTTATCGCGAACCTGGCCGACGCGCTTCACGCCGAGGGACGAAGCCTGACGGTCGTCGTCGAGCCGCCCCTGTCCACTGCTGGCGGGTGGGACACCGGCGGCTACGATTGGCTCAGCCTTGGTGAGAGCGCGGATTTCGTCCACATCCCCTTCCCGGCCGATCCTGCCGCTTACGTCGCCGGGGGTCAGGTTCCTCGCCTGCTCGATTGGGCCACCGACCGGATCGAGCGGTATAAAATTCGCATGCTCGTTTCCTGCCTCAGCGCCGAGCAGGGGGCTGACGAGGTCGTTTACCTCTCTCTCCAGCAAGCCGTGGCGCCTTTCGGAAGCGTCATCGTCCGCAGCGGCACGACTCGGGTTGTGTCGGGCGATGTGGTCGAGTTCGGGCTGGCCGGGTCACTGCGCAGCATCACCCCTCTGGAGGGCTGCGGCACCTACCGCCTGGATTACGAGGCGGGTGATGGCAGCATCCACGCGATCTGGTTGGGCACCGCCACTGCCCTGGCCGCCAAGCTTCAATGGGCCAGACAGTATCACCTGGGCGGCGTCGTCGTGGCCGACCTGTTCGATCCCGGCAACAGCCCGGGCATAACAGAGGCTGTAGCGGCCTACCGGACCAGCTCGCCCGTCGCGGCCAGCCAACCGGTGCAGGTTGTGTGGACCGCCAGCAGCCCGGAGACGGTGGTGGACCAGCAGACGTCTCCTCTCACGGCGCCGGGCTACGCCTGGACGGTGTTGGCTGCCCCAGGCGAGTACACCGTCCAGGTGACAGTGGCGGGATTCGACCATGGGAGCGCGGTGATCCTGGTGACCGAGCCAGGAGCAGAGGTCACCCAGCCTATCACGACGACCGAGGAAGAAGAGGTGACTCCAAGCTGCCTGGGTGCTCGCTTCGTGACCGACGTGACGATACCTGATTATACGTCGTTGGACCAGGGGGAGGCGTTTGTCAAGACGTGGCGTATGGAGAACATCGGCACGTGTGCCTGGCCAGCGAACACCGTCTTGGTCCGACTTCGATCGGATCTGAGTGGTCCTGAGCGGGTCGCTGTGGGTCCCGTGGCGGTGGGAGAGGTGGTAGACATCAGCATCAACCTGGCTGCACCCAACAGCGCCGGCACATTTAACGGCGTATGGGCATTGCAGACTGGTGAACTGAACATCCCCGGGGGACAGGTCACCGCGGTCATTCGGGTGGGCGAGTGAGTCGACGGAGCGAGTGTGCCTCCAAATCATTGCCCAGATATGCTGGCGGCGCTCTGTCGGTGCCTCAGCGCCATCGTTTGCCAAAAGACCCCGCATGTGCTAGAATACTCGCCGCTTTGTCTGGGCGGAGTGGAAATCCCACACGCTGGACCGTCGATCCAGCGCGTGATTTGGCATCGTCGGGTTCTTTATCCCCATCTTCTAACTCTCCCAGGGTGTAGACCAACTAGCGACAAGGAGATGACATGTCTGATCTAGTGTCTGATAATCGGCTTGAACAGCCATCTCTGGACCTCTATATCACCGAGATAGGCCTCTCGACCCGTGCGACCAACGTGCTGGTCAACGCGGGCATTGATACGGTAGGAGATGCGTTGGCCGCTCTTGGCCGGGGAGACCAGGCCCTGACCAGTCTGAAGGGTTTCGGGTCCAAATCGCTGGCCGATCTCAAGAAGCGACTGCAGGAGCAGGGCTTTTCTCTGTTGGATAGAGTCGAGATGCCACCAGCGGGCATGGAGCCGGAGGGGGTTGTGGAAATTGCGGCGGAGGTCCCGGAAGAGTTGGAGGTGGCGCCTCCCCCTGTCATTGAGCCTGAACCGGAGCCGGTGTCGGCGCCGGCGGCTGCAGCGGTTCTTCCCCAAGAGACGGCTCCTGAGGCACCGCTTTCCCTGGGACAGCGGGTGAGCGCTACGATGGTCCAGGCTCGGGACCAAATCCGGTTTGGGGCCTGGGTGTATGGGGTCATCGGTCTCGTCATCATCGTGGCGTTGCTGTTGCCTCCGGTCTCTTTGTTGAACCGCTTGGGCATCACCGGCTACGATGCGCTGGATGCCGGGCACAGTTCGATTTCTCATCCTGATGGCGTCACCCTGAGCGTGAATCCTGATACATTCGGCGGTCGTCTGCGGTTAAAGATCGCGTCGGTGCCGCGCCAGGAGCTGGTCGAAGGATCGGCCGGCAGAGACCTGCGGCGGGCGGTCGAGGCACTGCCTTCTCACCTCGTGGTGAAAAGCCCCCTCTACCAATTCAAGGTTCGGGGAGACAGTACCGATACGGTGATGATTGACGTGCTCGTGCCCAACGAGGCAGAGCCTTGGGAGACGTTGGACCTGTACGCCTGGACGGGGAAGGAATGGCAGTGGGTGGGCGGCAAGTTGCACGACGAAGCTGTGGGGCACGAGTTTGTACGGGCCTATGTGGAACAGATGCCATCCTCCATCGTGGTGGTCCAGACCGAAGCGCTGGCGCCGCAAATCGCGGTCCTGATGGAAGAGGAAAGTCTGACGGCGGGCGCGCTGAGTGTGATCAACGACGTCAATCCAACCGGCCTGCTGTTGGGCACGGACGGTGCCTTGCTGGGGGACATGGGCGGCCTGTTACAGAGTGGAGCTGGAATGCCATACGCCGTCCTGCCCGCCCTGCGGAATTGGGCTGCAGGCGGCAGCGTAAACCGGGGCTTGTTATCCGATCTGCTGGCTCTGTCCGAGATCCGGGAGACACACATCGAAAACTTGGTGGCTCTGTGCAGCGAGCGCGAATTTGCCGGGGTGGTGGTAGATTATCGCGGTGTGGGAGTGGAAGAGAGAGATGCGTACACCTCATTTATCGAGGAATTGGCCGCCGCACTGCACCAGGTGGGACTGCGGCTGGGGGTGACGGTCGAGGGGCCGGTGGCGACCGGGAGCGGTTGGGATACCGGCGGCTACGATTGGGCGAGCCTGGGCCGCGCGGCGGATGAGCTGCGGATTCCGTTCCCGGCCGATCCCACGGCATACGCTGACGGGGGAGACGTGCAGCGGCTGCTGGTGTGGGCGACGGAACAGGTGGCGCGGCACAAGCTGCGTATGGAGGTTTCCTCCCTGAGCGCCGAGCAGAGCGTATCCGGCGTGCGGTACATCCCACTGGAGGAAGCACTGGCCCCCTTTGGGAGCATTCTGGTGCGGGATGGGATCAGCGAGGTGGAATCGGGAGGCGAGGTAGAGTTCGGATTGAGCGGAGAGGTGCGGGGCATCACACCGTTGGAGAGCGCCGGAACCTATCGTCTGGAGTATGGGACGGGTGACCAGGGGACGCGGACGGTCTGGTTGGGCACGGCGACCAACCTGGCGACCAAGCTAGAGTTGGCCCGCCGGTATCGCCTGGGCGGCGTGGTGGTGGCTGATCTGCTCGACGCCGGGAATGAGCCGGGTGTTGAGGAGGCCCTAGCAGCCTACAGTGGCAGTGGAACTGTTCCATCCAGCCAGCCGGTGGAGGTGGTGTGGTCGGTCACCAGCCCGGGGGCGATGGTGGATCAGCAGGTATCGCCGCTCACCGAACCAGGGTATACGTGGAAGGTGCTGGCGGCGGTGGGGGAGTATACCGTTCGGGCGACCGTGGGCGGCTTTGACCACGGCCAGGTGTCCATTCGGGTGGCGGATCCCCAGCCGGAGGTGACGGAGGTCGTCACGCCGACCGCACAGATCACCGAGACCGCCAGTCTCACTGGAACGGCCATCGGGGGGGGGCCGGACAGCGCCGTCGTCGCAGAGTGTCTCAATGCCATCTACGTGGCCGACGTGAGCATCCCCGACGACACCCAGTTCGATCACGGGGAAGAATTTGAAAAGACATGGCGCGTGCGCAATTCGGGCACCTGCCCCTGGCCCGAGGATACGGTGCTCGCCTTTTCTCAGGGCTCCCAGATGGATGCGCCGGATACCGTCGCGGTGGGGGCTGTGGAGCCTGGCGAAGTGGTGGAAGTGACGGCCAAGATGAAGTCGCCAGCCGATGCCGGGCGGTATACCGGTGTCTGGAAGATGAAAACGACGGCAGGGTTCTTTGGCGGCCCCCTGACCGTGGTCATCCGGGCCGGTGAAGCGACGG
>DSDT01000223.1 GCA_011048615.1 Chloroflexota bacterium
ATGACCGTCTTCAAGGACGTGCGCACGTTGGTCCAGGATGCCATCAACGCGGCTGTCGCGCTGCTGCAGGACAAGGAGCCGGCCGCCCGGGGCGCGTACAACAACGGCGTGGTGGACGTGCCGGCCATCCAGTCGGAGGTGGTCTCGGTGGATGCGGACAACGTCCAATCCGTTCTGATTGACGGCGGGTACTATAGCGCCAGCGATTTCGAAAACTTGCCATAGCAGGCGCTCCTCAGTATAATTCAGGAATAGTGATGGGTTTGCCCCCATCACTATTCCTGTGCATTCAGAATCTGGAGGTGGTATGAATCCCCCTATCCTGGAGATGAGAAACATCAGCAAGGAATTCCCTGGCGTGAAGGCGCTCGACAACGTCAGTTTTCGCGTCAGAGAGGGCGAAATTCATGGCCTGGTTGGAGAAAACGGCGCCGGTAAATCCACCCTGATGAAAGTGTTGACGGGGGTTCATCCATACGGCACATACAGCGGTGATATTTTGCTGTACGGTGAGCTGCAGCAATTCGCTGGTGTCGGTGACAGTGAAAGGGCCAGAATAGCCATCATCTATCAGGAATTAGCGCTCATTCCCGAGATGACGGTGTACGAAAACATCTTTCTCGGTCACGAGATCAGCAATGGCCTGGTGATTGACTGGAACGAGACGATCAAGCGCACCGCTGAGGTACTGAGACGGGTCGGATTGGACATCAATCCCTCGACCAAAGTCAAGGATTTGGGCGTCGGAAAGCAGCAATTGGTAGAAATTGCCAAAGCGCTCCATCGGGACGTGAGAATTCTGGTGCTGGACGAGCCGACGGCAGCCCTGAACGAAGATGACAGCGAAAACTTGTTGAACTTGCTGCGGGAGCAGCGCGTGCAGGGCGTGACGTGCATCTTGATTTCTCACAAGCTGCGGGAAGTGATTGACGTGGCCGACACGGTCACCGTGCTGCGGGATGGGCAAACCGTTGTCACCCTGGATGCCCACCAGGGCGAGGTCTCGGAGCCGGTGCTGATCAAGCACATGGTGGGACGCGAGATCAGCAACATCTATCCTGACCGGGAGCGCGAGATTTCTGAACAGGTCGCCATCGAGATAAAGGACTGGAGCGCCTACGATTCCGGACTTGGGCGGTTCATCCTCCAGGACGTCAATCTGACTGTCAAGAAGGGCGAAATCGTCGGTATTTCTGGCCTGATGGGGTCGGGGCGCACGGAATTCGCCTTGAGCATATTTGGCAACCCGGAGGGCTACAATGTCTCGGGTCAGATGTTCCTCGGCGGACAGCCGTTCCAATTTAACCATCCTGGAGATGCGATCCGGGCCGGCGTCGCTTACCTGACCGAGGATAGAAAGGGCAAGGGCCTGATCCTCATTCAAGATGTGAAGCAGAACATCACCCTGGCGAATTTGCGCGAGATCGCTGCTCGCGGTGTGGTTGACAACAATGCCGAGGTCAAAGTGGCGAACGAGTACCGGGCATCCCTGGACATCAAGACGCCCAGTATCGAGCAAAAAGTTCAAAACCTGAGCGGTGGCAATCAGCAAAAGGTCTCGTTGGGAAAGTGGCTGTTCGTCAAACCGGATGTCTTGATCCTGGACGAGCCGACACGGGGCATTGACGTCGGCGCAAAATACGAGATCTATACCATCATGAACCGTTTGGTCGCGCAGGGTATGAGCATCATCATGATATCGTCCGAGCTGCCCGAAATTCTGGGCATGAGCGACCGGGTGTACGTCGTTTCTGGGGGCAGGATTGCGGGCGAGATGCGGGTCGAGGAAGCCACTCAGGAAAAGATCATGGATCTAGCCACAGATTACTAAGGAGACTGGGGGATGTTTTTCAAAAACTTGCAAAAGGTCCTGCGGGAAAATATCCGTGAATACGGCATGTTTATTGCCTTGTTCATTATTATGGTTATCTTCTCATTCACGACGAATGGCATTTTCGTTTCCTCGCGGAACATTAGCAACCTATTGAATCAGACAGGGTATATCGCGGTCCTGGCGGTCGGTATGACGTTGGTCATTGTCATTCGGCACATTGATCTATCGGTCGGTTTTCTGGCCGGTTTTCTGGGCGCGGTCGCGGCTGTCGCGCTGCAATTCTGGAAGCTGCCAGTGTACGTGGTCATTCCGATGACGCTGGCGTTGGGCACGGTAGCCGGACTGATCACCGCTTTCCTGGTCGCGCAGTTGGGCATTCCCTCTTTCGTAGCGTCATTGGCCGGCTGGTTGATCTACCGCGGGGCCTTGCTCCTGGTGACGGCGAGCACGGGCACGATCATTATCACCGACAAGGCGTTCAACGCCATCGGCAACGGGTACATCCCCGATTTTCCCGACATCGGGATCTTGCCAGGGGTGCATAAATTGACGTTGCTTCTAGGCTTGATCGCTCTGGTCTTTTTTGTCTTTAACGAGATCAACGGACGCAGGAAGAAGCAAGCCTACAACTTTGAAGTGCTGCCGATGGACATGTTCATCCTCAAGCTGGTCTTTATGACGGTTCTGGTCGGCGTCATCACGTGGGTGCTGGCGGGGTACAACGGTCTCTCGTGGACGGTAGTGGTCATGCTGCTCGTGGTCAGCATCTATCATTTCGTGACGATCCAGACGGTGCTCGGCCGGCACATCTATGCCGTCGGCGGCAACCCGGAGGCGGCCGAGTTGAGCGGCATCAGTGTGAAGCGGTTGACCTATGTGGCCTTTGGGTCAATGGGCTTGCTCTCCGCGCTGTCGGGGATCCTGTTCGCATCTCGTTTGCAGTCGGCCACTACGACGGCCGGCACCCTGTTCGAGTTGGACGCTATCGCAGCGGCCTACATCGGGGGCGTCTCGGCCGCCGGCGGCGTCGGCCAGGTGACGGGATCGCTCATCGGCGCCATCGTCTATATGTCGCTGACCAGCGGTATGAACTTGATGAACGTGGATATTGCGTATCAGTACGTCGTCAGGGGAGCGGTTCTCGTAGCGGCCGTTGTCTTCGACGTGGCCACCCGAGGCAAGGGGAATTAGGTTATAAATCCAATCAACCCGCTGGCGGTCGGGCTGCTTGGTCAAATTGTCGTTCTTGGGATATACTGTGTAGGCCCCTGCCAGGCTGGCGTTAGCGTGGGACCTGCACAGTTTTGCATGTCACCGGATGGTGGGGCGTCCAGATCATAGTGAAGCGGTCCAGGGAGTCCGATCAGATGAGCCTTTTGAACGTCCGCAACCTATCACGAGACTTTGGCGCAGTCCCTGCTTTGGTGGACGTGACCTTCGATGTGGCGCCGGGCGAGGTGCTGGGCGTGGTCGGGCAGCGCGGCGCGGGCAAATCAACCCTGTTTCAAGTGCTCAGCGGCCTTCATCCCCCTTCGGGCGGGGACGTGGTTTTCACCGGTCAATCTATCACGTGTAAGAGAGCTCCTGACATACGACGACTGGGCATTGTGGCGGTTCAGCAGTCTCCCCAGTTGGTTGATACGATGAGCGTATTGCACAATGTATTCCTGGGTTCAGAGATCACTGTCCCCAACTGGTGGGGACTCTGGCCCAAGGAAGCGGACATGTTGCAGACCACGCGCGAGTTTCTCGCCGAATTCGACATGCCCCTCGATTTGGAAGAGCATACCGCCAACCTCTCTAGCGAACAGAGGCAGATCGTTGCATTGGCCCGCGCTCTGTGCCGCCCGTGCCGCTTGTTGCTGTTGGACGACGCGCTATCGGCGTTGAGTTTCGCCCGGCAGGAGAAATTGCTCCGCCGGATCGAGGAGCTGGCGGCGCAGGGGGTGAGCGTCATCATGAGCAGTGACGATTTGAAACATATCTTTGCCGTCACCGACCGCATCATGGTGTTATATCAAGGGCGTCAGCTCACACTCCGGCACACCTCCGAGACGACGCCGCGCGAAATCGTCGAGCTGATCGTGGGATCGAACCGCCAGGAGCAGGTGACGCCCGTGATCTGGGCTTTTGAAAATTATTACCACGCGCAGCAGCAGGCCGAGGAGTTGCGCCAAGTCCAGCTAGAGTTACGCCAGAGTTTGGAAGAAAAGGACTCGCTGAACCGGCAGTTGATCGAGCGCCTGGGCAATCAATTGGAGGCGCTCGATCGCCTGAACCTGGCGCTGCAAGAGGCAGGGCGTCGCGTGATGATCGAGCGCGAAGCCGAGCGCAAGGCGCTGGCGCGCGAATTGCACGATCAGATCATCCAGGATCTGTTGAGCTACACCTATCAACTGGAGGAAGCCGAGAACGATACCGCCGCTGAACCCTGGCGCGATGAGCTGGCCCAAATTCGCAATGGCGTCCGGCGGGTGGTCGGGAGCTTGCGACAGGTGTGCAGCGATCTACGTCCGCCGACCATTGACAACCACGGCCTCTCGGCCGCCATCCGCTCGTTGGCCAGCCAATGGTCCCAGCAGAGCGGCATTCCGGTAGAGCTGGACATTGACCCGGCGCTGGGACGGATGCCGGAGATGATCGAACTCTCGGTCTTTCGCATCATCCAGGAAGGGTTGAGCAACGTCCGGAAACACGCCGCTGCCACCTGCGTCACTCTGGCCCTGAAGCGAATGTCCACAGCCAGCCTGGTTGTGCAGGTGATAGACGACGGCCACGGGATGGACGAGCCGGTAGACCTGGCAGCACTGACGGAACAGCAGCATTTCGGATTGGTGGGCATCAGTGAACGGGTGTCGCTGCTGGATGGCAAGATGGAGGTGACATCACTGCCCGACGGTGGATTGGAGTTAAAGATCGAAATTCCCAGCCCTTATCCCTCTATCCGGGCGTAATTCATGCTGATGTTCTCAACACCATCAACAGGCCATTGACAATCTGGCTCGATGCAGTGGACAGACTATACGGTGATGCTATAATACACTTATGACCAAAACACGTGTTCTTCTGGCTGACGATCACGCCTTGGTGCGAACCGGTATTCGCAATGCGCTGCAAGAGCTTTCCGATTTGACCATTGTCGGGGAGGTCGGCGACGGCCCGGCGCTGGACGCCGCTCTGGAGGCCGTGCAACCGGACTTGCTCATCGTAGACCTCCATATGCCAGACTTTGCCCCGCTGGATGCCCTACGGCGGATTCAAAGTCGGTATCCCGATTTGTCCATCTTTGTCATCAGCGCCTACGACGACGACGTCTATGTGCAGGGAGTGTTGGGCATCGGTGTTGATGGGTACCATCTCAAGGATCAACCGCTCAGCGACCTCAAACTGGCCGTGCAGCGCGTGCTTGCCGGGGAGCGTTGGATTTCGAGCCCGCTCCTCGACAAGTTGGTCCAATACACCGGGGCCTGCGCTGTGCTTCCTGCACTCACCATTCGCCAGCGTGATCTGCTGCGCTTGCTCCAACAGGGATTGGATAATCAAAGCATCGCCCAGCGCCTGGGACTGAGCGTCAAGACTGTCGAAAATCACCTCACGCGTCTCTATCGCAGGCTGGGTGTGGAAAGTCGCCTGGAAGCCGCCAACTATGCCGTGCAACACCCGGAAATCCTGGGTCTGTCCGGGCGGCAGATGGCGGAACGCTCGCCGCTCCCGCGCCTGCCAGGCTCACCGCCCCAGTTTACCCTCCTGCTGGTGGACGACAGCCATCGCTACCGCGCCCAACTGCGGCGTATGATCGGGCGGGCCTATCCCGAAACCGTGATTCACGAGGCCGATGATGTGGGAGAGGCCGTGCGATTGGCCGAATCACTCCGGCCATCCCTGGCGCTCGTGGACGTGATCCTGGGTGATGAGGATGGGATTCGCTGCACGCGACGGCTCAAGGCGCTTTGCCCGGACACGCGCGTGATCTTGATGAGCGCCTACCCCGATCGCGAGTTTCATCGTCTGGGGCTAGAAGCAGGCGCTGCGGCTTTCCTCGACAAGAAGGATTTGGACGTCGCCACCCTGCGGCAGATGATCGAAGATCTGATCGAGTAGAGGACAATTGTCTGAAAGAGTCTGAAAGAGGGTCCGGTAGTGAAAAGGTGAACCAGAGATGGTCGAACAGGAACGAATTGGCCTGACACAGGTCTACACCGGAGATGGAAAAGGCAAAACCACGGCTGCCTTGGGATTGGCGTTACGGGCAGCCGGTAGTGGAATGCGCACCTACATCGGCCAGTTTCTGAAGGGTCAACGGTATGGTGAACTGGAGATCATCCAGCGGCTGGCTCCTTATATCACCCTGGAACAATACGGTCTCGACGAGTGGGTCCACGTGGACAGCGTCACGCCGGAGCAGTGGACGGTGGCTCAGGAAGGATTGGCCAAGATTCGCCAGGCACTCCTCAGCGGCGAGTATGATATCGTCGTGGCCGATGAAATCAACATCGCCTTGTACTTTGGCCTTGTGACCGAGGGGCAGGTCATCCACTTGATCGAAACCAAACCGCCGCAGGTTGAACTGGTGCTGACCGGCCGCCGGGCGACTGACGCGATCATCGAGCGGGCCGACCTGGTGACTGAGATGCGGGAAGTGCGGCACCCCTATCAGCGCGGGATACCAGCCCGTCCTGGCATCGAGTTCTGAGCGGAAGAAACAGGCTGCGAACACCTCAACTTGTTGAAAAGATACAGATCAGACGTCTGGCGCTTCACTCGCCCATTGGCGCTGGTAGAGCCGCCGATAGGCCGGGCTGCTGGCGATGAGGTCCTCGTGTGATCCCTGGCCCACGATCCGCCCATCCTCGACCACCACGATCCGGTCGGCCTTGCGCAGCGTGGAGAAGCGGTGGGCGATGATCAGCGTCGTGCGGTCGCGGCGGATCTCGTCCATCGCCTGCTGGATCAGCGTCTCGGTGTAGGCGTCCACGTTGGCCGTCGCCTCGTCCAGCACCAGGATGCGGGGATCGGCCAGCAGGGCGCGGGCAAAGGCCACCAGTTGCCGCTGCCCACCCGATAGCATCGCCCCCAGCTCGCCCACCTGGCTGTCGTAGCCGTGAGGCAACCGGGCGATAAAGTCGTGCGCCTGGGCGCGGCGGGCGGCCGCCTCGACCGCCTCATCGCCGGCCCTTGGGTCGCCGTAACGAATGTTCTCGCGGATCGTGTCGGCGAACAGGAACACGTCCTGCGGCACGAGCGTCACCAGCCGGCGCAGGTCTGCGGACCCAACCTGGCGCACGTCTATTCCGTCGATGCGCACGGCGCCCGCCTGCACGTCGTACAGCCGGGCCAGCAGCCGGGCGATGGTGCTCTTGCCCGCGCCGGTCGCGCCGACCAGGGCGATCGTCTCGCCGGCACCCATCTCGAGGCTCAAGTCGTGCAGCACCGGCTCGTCTCCGTAGCCGAACGTCACCGCCTCGAACGTGATACGTCCCTCGAACCCGTCCTCCGGCCGCTCGGGCTGCGCTGGCTCGGCCAGCTCCGGCCGGCGCCCTATGTAATCCGCGATGCGGTCGAGCGAAGCGGCCGCGGCCTGGAAGGTGTTATAGACCAGGCTCAGATCGCGCAGCGGCCCAAAGAACTGATAGACGTAGCCCAGAAAGGCCAGCAGCACGCCGACGGTGAGCGATCCACCGGCGGCCAGCGCGCCGCCGTAGCCCAGTACCAGCGCGACGCCCAGCATGTTGGTCACCGTCATCGTCGGAAAGACGGCGGCAAAGAGCAGCCCTGTGCGCAGATTGGCCTTCATGTTGCGCAGGCTCAGGCTCTCGAACTGCTCCACGGTGAACGACTCGCGCGAGAGCGATTGGACGACGCGCATCCCGGCCACGCCTTGCTCCACGCCCGCGTTCACCTCGGCCAGCACCTGCTGCGCCTGCCGGTAGGCGCGCCGCATCTGCTTGCCCAGAGTGCCCATGCTCACCAGCACCACCGGGACCGAGGCCAGCGTGACCAGCGTCAGGCGCGCGTCGAGCAGCGCCATGATGGCGACGATGCCGGTCAGCGAGAGCAGGTCGTTGACCAGGTTGAGCGCGCCGCTGGAGGCGGTCTCGGCCAGGGCGTTGACGTCGTTGGTCAGGCGGGACGTGATCTGCCCGACCCGCTCCCGCTCGTGAAAGGCGATCGGCTGCCGCAGCACGTGGGCGTAGAGATCGCGCCGGATGGCGTGGACGACGTGCTGCCCCACCCAGGTCGAGAGGATGCCCTGCCAATAGCTCGCCAGCCAGTAGACGCCGTTGAGCGCCAGGTAGAGCAGCGCGAGCAGCGTCAGGCCGCGCACGTCGCCCTGGGCGATGTGGGTGTCGACGGCCACCTTGGTCAGGTAGGGCATGCTCAACGTGGTCGCCGTCACGGCCAGCGTGGCCGCCAGCGCCAGCGCCAGCCGGCCCTTGTGCACCCGCACGTACTTCCACAGTATCCCCAATGCCTGCCGGTCGAGGTCCGCAAAGCGAAAGGCTTCCTCCTGCCCCTGCATGCGGGTCATGAATCCGCCGCGGATGGTCATTCTGCCCCTCCTTCTGCGCCCAGCGTCTCGGTCTGGAATTGGAGCGCGGCCAACTGGCGATAGAGCCCGCCGGCTGCGACGAGCGCCTGGTGGGCCGACTGCTCCGGCGTCGAGCGCGCCCGCTCGACGACCTGCCCGTCGCGCAGCACCAGGATCTGGTCGGCCTGCTGCACCGTCCACAGCCGGTGGGCGATGACAAAGGTGGTCCGCCCGGCGCGCACCTCGCCCAGCGCCTGCTGCATACGCCGCTCGGTCTCTGCGTCCACACTGGAGGTGGGCTCGTCCAGGATCAGGATGCGCGGATCGGTGAGCAGCACGCGCGCCAGGGCGATGCGCTGCTTTTGCCCGCCCGAGAGCCGCACGCCCCGCTCGCCGACCGGCGTGCCGTAGCCGAGCGGGAGGGACTGGATGAAATCGTCGATCTGCACCACCCGCGCCGCCTGTTCGATCTCGCGCTGCGTGGCGTGGGGGTTGCCGTAGGCGATGTTTTCGCCGATGGAGGCGTCGAAGAGAAAGACCGTCTGCAGGGCAATGCCGATGGCGTCGCGCAGGCTCTGAACCGTGACCCGGGTGA
>DSDT01000186.1 GCA_011048615.1 Chloroflexota bacterium
AACTGATGCTGCAATGGTGTTCTTGGGCCAGGTCGTTCAACCGTTCGCCGCTCATCTTGCCATCGTAGATGGCCTGACGCTCTGAAACTGGTAAAGGACTCCTGTTGCTCATTTTGCTCTCCTCTCACAACCAACTTGTGTCAGGAGAGACTATACCACTTTCAGCGTCCAGGGGGTACGCTAACGATGGACAACTGGGGGTACGAATTTAATGGACTTGACAGGAACTTCCGACCTTATCACACCCTTGGGTGACGAGAAGTCAGATAGGGTCATCGGCGGCGCCGTCGCGCACCTGCCGCCGGGTCAGGGAGAGGACCTCACTCACGCGGGCGGCGGTGGCATAGAGCAGGTGAACGAGGGCTCGGGCGCGCAGGATGATCAGCCGCTGCTGGCACTCCTGGGGCGAGTCGGGTGGTGGGAGCGGCAGGTCGTCGTAGTAGGTGACGATCTCGGGCACGCGGTCGTCGACGGGGCGGCGCTGGTACCCCTGGCGGCCGCGCCGGCCGTGCTGCACCATCAGGCGGTGCTTGGCCTGGGTCAGCGAAAAGCCCGGGGGCAGCTGGTCGCGCCACGCATAGCCACCCAAATTCGCCCATCCGCCAAATGGCGGGGATGGGAGCAAGCCAAATTCCCCTGGTCGCGGTCCATCCCCCGTGATACGATGAGATCGCAGCAAGGAGGTCAAGCGCGATGGATAATCCACGGAACCGCTCACTGGCAACGGTACTCGTAGTACTGGCGTTGTTCGCAGCGGCCTGTTCCACCACGGTATCGACAGATCCAGCAAGAGATGCCGAAGGCTACGTACGTGTAACCGTGGAACAACTGGCCGAGATGCTGGAAGACAAGGATCTTGTTCTGGTCAACGTACATATCCCATACGAGGGAGAGATCCCGCAGACCGATCTGTTCATCCCCTTTAACGAGATCGCCGATCGCTTGGACGAGCTGCCGGGCCGAGATGGCAGGATCGTGTTGTACTGCCGCACCGGCCCAATGAGCACCACGGCAGCTCGAGTGCTGGCCGCGCTAGGCTACACGAACGTCTACGAGGTGAGCGGGGGTATGCAGGCCTGGGAAGCGGCAGGCCACGAGTTGACCCGCGGACAGAGGCAACAATGATCGCTGCCTTGTTCATCACACTTCGAGAAGGGCTGGAGGCTGCACTGGTCGTCGGCATCGTGCTAAGCGTGCTACGCAAGCTGGGGCAGACCGATCGCAGCAAACCGGTGTGGGTCGGCGCGGCGGCGGCCGTCGTCGTGAGCGTCGCCGTTGGTCTGGCGCTCAACGCGCTGGGCATGGCTTTTGAAGGACGAGGTGAACAGATCTTTGAGGGCATAGCGATGTTGCTGGCTGCCGGGGTACTGACCTGGATGATCTTTTGGATGCAACGCCAGGGACAGCAGATCCAGGCGGAATTGGAGTCAGACGTGCGCCGTGCTGCGAGCACGGGCAACGCGTGGGCATTGTTCAGCCTGGCCTTTGTGACCGTCTTGCGGGAGGGCATTGAGACAGCGCTCTTTCTCACCGCCGCTGCCTTTAGCGCCACGCCTGCCGAGACGCTGATCGGCGGCGCGTTGGGGCTGACCATCGCCATGGTACTGGGGTGGTTGATATTCGCCACCGGCAAGCGTCTGAACGTGCGCGTCTTTTTCCAGGTGACGAGCGTCATCCTGATTCTCTTTGCCGCCGGTCTGCTGGCGCACGGCGTGCACGAGCTACAGGAGGCCGCTCTACTGCCCACGTTCGTCGAGCACGTGTGGGACGTGAATCCGATCCTCGACGAGAATGGCGCCGTCGGCTCACTTCTCAAGGCACTCTTTGGCTACAATGGCAACCCCTCGCTGCTCGAAGTGATCAGCTACGGGGCCTACTTTATCATCGTCTTTCTGGCGACACGAGCGAGCGGGTCACGGCAGACTGTGCCGGCAACGCCCGCACGAGCGCAAGTGACGATCAACAAAGTGCAAGCACATGGCGCGGAAACTGATGGGTGACCGGACACGAACCCTGGAGGTCCATCAGAGATGAAAAGAACTGGATTTGGAGGCTGCTATGAAACCTGACGCGAGGATCATCATGTCGCTGCTCGTCCTGGCGATGTTGGCCGTCGCCTGCACACCCGGCGAGCAGCCAGGACGGATCGAACTGGACAAGATCGAATTTGACTTTGGCGCCATCCCCAACACCACCCCGGTGAGCCAGGCCTTCCAGGTGCGTAACACGGGCGAGGGAGCATTAGAAATCACCGGCGTGAGCACGTCCTGCGGCTGTACCACGGCCAGGGTGGACAGGACCCGCCTGGAACCCGGCGAGGTGACCACTCTGACGGTGACCTACGATCCGCAGGCCCACGGCGGCGAGACGGGCCGGTTCACGCGCGTCGTCTACGTCCGGTCGGACGATCCCCGGACCCCCGAAGCCAGCTTGACGGTTCGGGTCACGGTCATCGATCCCTGACAGGAAAACTAGATGATGAGACGAGCACTTGCCATTCTGCTTCTCCTCTCCCTGGCGCTGATCCTGCACGCGATCGGCGTGCAGGCATCCACGCCGGCTCCGGTCACTGTCTACTATAACCGTGCCTGTGCCGACTGTTTGCACTATATCGACGAGGTAGTCGCTCCATTGCTGCGCGCCGCCGGGTACGCCGAACCGGTCTATAGGGATTACATCAACGAGCCGGCCAACCGTACCGAGCTTCTGGAGCGGAGTGACGCGTTGGGCGTGCCGCCCGGCCTACAATCCCACCTGACCGTCTTTGTGAACGGCCGATTCATTCTCCAAAGGCATGTTCCCGAGCACGTGGTGGCCGATCTGCTGGCCGCTCCTGCCGACGCCTTTGAGCGCATCGTCGTCTACCAGGACAGGATGAGCGGCGCAACCGAATACGTCGCCTGGGCCTTTCGCGGCGAGCCGCAGACTTTTCCCATCGACGCGCCCATCGGCGAGTACCTGGCCTACCTGGAAGAGCACGGCGAACATCTGTTACCGGGCGCGCCGGTCGAGGCGGAGCGCAACCTCCTGCCGCTGGTGTTCGTCACCGGCTTTATCGATGGCCTCAATCCATGCGCCTTTGCCGTGCTGCTGTTCTTTATCGCCTTTCTCTTTACCATTCAGCGCACCTCCGGCACGGTCTGGGCCATGGGACTGGTCTACATCGCGGCCATCTACCTGGCCTATTTTCTCATCGGCCTGGGATTGATGCAGGCCGTGGTCCTTGCCGGCAACCACCACCTGATGGCCAGAATCGGCGCCTGGCTGGTCATCGTTCTGGGAACGATCAACCTCAAAGACTATTTCTTTCCCAATCTACCGATTCACCTGCGTATCCCCACCATCGCCCACGGGACGATTCAGGACTGGCTGAAGCGAGCCACCTTCCCGGCGGCAGGCGTGGGCGGGTTCCTGGTAGGGCTGTGCACCTTCCCTTGCTCTGGTGGCATCTATGTGGCCATCGTGGGATTGCTGGCCTCGCAGACGACGCACCTCCAGGGCGTGGGGTACCTGGGGCTTTACAACCTGGCCTTTATCGCGCCGCTGCTCATTATCCTGGCCGGGGTCGGCAACCGGCGCGTGATGCACCACATCCGGCTGGCAGAACAGTCCAGCCGGCGCTGGGTTCGCCTGGCGAGCGGGCTGGCGATGGTGGCGGTGGGCGCGATCATCCTGATCTGGTTTGTGTGAGCCGACTACCACCCGACTAACGGCCTCGCCTTGCGTCTGGTGTGGTTCGCCACCAACGACCCCACCCGGCCGTGGGTAGAGGTGCGCGTCACCGCCGATGTGCAGTAACAGCCGGTCGTCCCCCATCCCGTGGAACCGGTTTGGCTTTTTGAGCCAAGATGTGCTACACTCGTACAGAGTGGAAACGACCGGGCAGGAGGGATGATGGTATGGAGAAGAAACACTCGCCGCACGATCAACACGCAGAAAGTGTAAAGCACGCGGAGCACAAGGGCCAGGCCGAGCACGGATCCGAACACGGCGTCGACCATGCCGGCCACGAGGAAATGTTCCGCAAGCGTTTCTGGGTCAGCCTGATATTGACCGTCCCGGTGCTGATCTTTAGCCCAATGCTGCAAGAATGGCTGGGGTTCAGCACGCCCGAGTTCCCCGGTAGCCGTTGGATCGGCCCGGCCTTTGCGCTGGTCATCTTTTTCTACGGCGGCCTGCCCTTTCTCCAGATGGCGGCGCCCGAGTTGCGCAACCGCCGGCCGGGCATGATGACGCTGATCTCGTTGGCGATCTCGATCGCCTTTGTGTACAGCGCCTTTGCCGTCTTTGTTCCATCCGCAAGCGGATTCTTCTGGGAGATGGCGACGCTGATCGATGTCATGCTGCTGGGCCACTGGATAGAGATGCGCAGCGTGCGCCAGGCTTCCGGCGCGCTCGACGAATTGGCCAGGCTGATGCCCGACACCGCCGAGCGACTGCTCCCTGACGGCGAGACAGAGAAGGTGCCGGTGAGCGCGCTCCGGAACGGCGATCGAGTGCTCATCCGCCCAGGCGCCAGCATCCCCGCCGACGGGGTCGTCAAAGAGGGGCGCTCCGACGTCAACGAAGCGATGGTCACGGGCGAATCGAAACCGGTGGCCAAGGAGCCGGGCGCGCAGGTCATCGCCGGCACGATCAATGGCGATGGCAGCCTGCGAGTGGAGGTCACCGCCACCGGCGACGAGACGGCGCTGGCGGGCATCATGCGGCTGGTCGAGCAGGCGCAGCAATCCAAATCCAATACCCAGATCCTGGCGGACAAGGCCGCCGGGTGGTTGTTCTACATTGCGCTGGGTGTCGCGGCGATCACGGCCGTGGCCTGGGTCGTGGCCGTCGGATTCCGGTTGGAGGTACTGGAGCGGGTCGTCACCGTGCTGGTGATCGCCTGCCCGCACGCCCTGGGCCTGGCGATTCCGCTGGTCGTCGCCATCAGCACCTCGATGGGGGCGCGTAACGGCATCCTGGTGCGCGACCGGTTGGCGCTGGAGGCGGCGCGCGAGATCGACGTGGTGATTTTCGACAAGACCGGCACGCTGACGGAGGGGCAATTCGGCGTGGTCGACGTGGTGGCGGTCGAGGGGTGGGACCTCGATCGGGCGTTGGCGCTGGCGACGGCGATCGAGGGCGACTCGGAGCACCTGATCGCGCGCGCTATCCGCCGCAAGGCCGAGGAGCAGGATGTGTCGCCGCCAGAGGTCAGCGGCTTTGAGGCCATCAAGGGACGCGGCGTCCGCGCCACACACGAAGGACGCGCGGTCTACGTCGGCGGCCCGCGGCTGCTCGAGATGCTAGAGGCTGAACCGTTCGACGGACTGGCTCATTTCAGCAAGAGCGCAGGCGAAAAGGGACAATCTGTCGTCTACCTGGTGGATGGAGAACGGCCTGTGGCCGCCTTTGCGCTGGCCGACGTGGTCCGGCCCGAGAGCCTGCCGGCGATAAAGCGGCTGCAAGAGATGGGGGTCGAGGTCGCCATGCTCACCGGCGATAGCTCGGCCGTGGCGCAAGCCGTCGCGGACGAGCTAGGCATCGACACCGTCTTTGCCGAGGTGATGCCGGAGCACAAGGATCAGAAGGTGGCCGAGCTGCAAAGTCAGGGCCGGCGGGTGGCGATGGTGGGCGACGGCGTGAACGACGCCCCGGCGCTGGCCCGCGCTGACGTCGGCATCGCGATCGGCAGCGGCACCGACGTAGCCATCGAATCGGCGGGTATCATCCTGGTGCGGTCCAACCCGCTGGACGTGGTCAAGGTATTCGAGCTGAGCCGGGCGACGTACCGCAAGATGGTGCAGAACCTGATCTGGGCCACCGGTTACAACGTTGTCGCGCTGCCGCTGGCGGCGGGCGCGCTGGCCTGGATGGGCTTCATACTCTCGCCGGCTGTGGGGGCGTTCTTGATGTCGTTGAGCACGGTGATCGTCGCCATCAACGCGCAGTTGCTGCGACGGGTAAGCCTGGCGGGATAGGTCGGGTGCGTGATGTGGGGGGAGCGATGAACGATCGGATCCGCGTTCTGTTGGCCGACGACCACGCCGTGGTGCGCAGGGGCATCCGGCAGTTCCTGGAAGATGCCGGCGACATCGACGTGATCGCCGAGGCGGACGATGGTGCGGAGGCGCTGCGCCTGATCGAGGCGCACCGGCCCGACGTGGCAGTGCTCGACATCCGTATGCCGGAGGTAACAGGCGTCGAGGCGACGCAGCGCATCAAGGGCCACTTTCCAGGCGTGCGGGTCCTCATCCTCACCTCCTATGACGATGACCCGTACGTCTTTGCCCTGCTCCAGGCCGGCGCCGACGGGTACGTCCTCAAGACCGCCAGCGGCGACGAGCTGGTGCGCGCCGTGCGCACGGTTCATCGCGGGGAGTCGGCCCTCAGCCCCCAGATCGCCAGCAAAGTGGTACGGCAGGCAATCAGCGGCCGCCCCGCCGGGGCCTCGGAGCAGGTGGAGAACCTCACCGACCGCGAGCTGGACGTCCTGCGCCTGGCCGCGCGTGGGCTGACCAATCGGGCCATCGGGCACGAGCTGTCCATCAGCCACCGCACCGTGCAGGGGCACCTGCAGAGCATCTATGGCAAGCTGAACGTCAGCAGCCGCACCGAGGCGGTCACCGAGGCGCTGCGGCGCGGCTGGATCGTCGTCTGACGGAGGAGAGTCGTAATGAGCCGCTGGCTTCGCAGCTTGCACGCGCAACTCTTTCTATGGGCAGTCTTGCCGGTCACGTTTGTCATCATCGCCCTGGCCTTTACCGGGGTATACGCGCACCAGCAGGCCATGCGCGACTTTGTGGCCGAGCGAGACCTGGCGCTGGCCCGCCTGACCGCGCGGATCGTCGAGGATGGCCTGGCCCACGGTCTGGTCGGCATCGACGGTAATGGGCTGAATACCTGGATGTCGCAGATGGTGGGCGATCAGGCAGGGATCGTGATGGTGGTCGACGGCGAAGGGGTCGTCCTGATCCATCCCGACCGGCTGCAGGTCGGCGTCGACCTGCAGGCCGACCCCGGTGTGATGATGGCGCGAGCGTCGCACGAGGGCGCTGTCGTCGTGACCGGCGACGACGGCGAGTTGATGATGGTCGCCTATGCGCCCATCGCCGGAACCGACTGGGTGGTGCTGGTGTGGGAGCCGGTGGAGGATCTCGTCGGCCCGATCCTCCGTTTCTCCAGCCTGGCCCCGATCGTCGCTGTGGGCGCCGGCATCGTCTCGCTGCTGGTGCTCACCTTTGGCTGGCTCACCATCGTCCGTCCGCTGCAAAGACTGGCCCAGGCCACCGAGCAGGTCTCGTGGGGAGACTATTCTGCCATCAGGCGCCCCACAGGCGGCGTACAAGAGGTGCAAGACCTGCATCTGGCTCTGACAGAGATGGTGGAGCGCATCCAGGGCTATGAAGCCGGGATGCAGGACTATTTGAGTGCCGCGACTCAGGGACAGGAGGCAGAGCGCGCCCGGCTGGCCCAGGAGCTGCACGATGGGCCGGTGCAAGACCTGATCGTCTTGGGCCAGCAGGCCGAGATGGCGCGCCGGCTGGTGGAGCAAGACGAGACCGGGCGAGCACGAGCGCTGCTGGAGGAAATACGCCGGGCCGAACTCGAAACCGTCGATGGACTGCGCCGCATCATCGGCGCGCTGCGCCCGGTCTATCTGGAGGACCTGGGGTTCCTGCCGGCGCTAGAGATGCTGGCACGCCAGACAGCGGAGCGAACCTCCGCCCAGGTCGAGCTGGAGAAGGAAGGCGCGCTGCGCCGCTTTGCGCCCGAGGTCGAGCTGGCCGCCTATCGCATCGCCCAGGAGGCGCTGCACAATGCCGTCCAGCACGCCCAGGCGGAGCACATTGCCGTCCGCGTCGGCTGCGACGCCGAAGGGTTGACTCTCTCCATCGTCGACGATGGCGTGAGCTTTGAGCTTCCGCCAAGGCCGGACCTGCTCACCCGCTCCGGTCACTTTGGCCTGCTGGGTATGCGCGAGCGGGCCACCCGCCTGGGCGGCACGCTGCGGGTCGACACCGCTCCCGGAGCAGGCACTCGTATCACCGCGCGCCTGCCTGACCGCGCCCCTGCGACGTAGGTCGTTTTCCCCCCATCGATCCCCGCCAAATGGCGCTCACGTCCACACCTCAGCCGTGGTAGACTGACTATGGAGGTGTGAGATGAATACAGTTCTACGGATCAGTTTGGGGGTTGCGATCGTGGTGGCCCTGGTGCTCGTCGGCTTGACCGCCGGCTGGGCGCTGTGGGGCCGCAACCTGTGGACCGGATGGGGGTATGGCATGGGGCCCGGGATGATGCGCGGATGGAATGCGCCTTGTACGGCCTCGATCGCCGACCGGGGATGCGCGGGCGCCCCTGGGAGGTATGGTGACACTTCCTCTTCGGGCGCGCTCACGATCGAAGAGGCCTACGAAGCGGTCGAGCGATACGTCGACGCGCTGGGCTATCCTGGCCTCGAGATCGCCGAGGTGATGGAGTTCGAGCACAACTTTTACGCCATCGTGCGCGAGTCCAACACTGGCATCGGGGCGATGGAGCTGCTGGTGGATAGGTATACCGGCGTGGTCGGCCCAGAGATGGGGCCAAACATGATGTGGAATGCAAGATACGGAATGCACGGCCGCGGCGGGATGATGGGAAGCGCAGGTGGGATCCTTGCGCTGACGTCGGAGGAGGCATCGAGGATCGCCCAGCGCTGGCTGGACGCCAACCGGCCCGGCGTCACCGTGGAGGAGCACGCGGACCCATTCTATGGCTACTATACCATTCACACGCTAAAGGACGGCGAGATCGAAGGAATGCTCAGCGTCCACAGCTCGACGGGTCAGGTCTGGTATCACACCTGGCACGGCGAGTTCATCCAGATGGTCGAAGGGGAATCTCCTCATTGACGATGCCGGCGGCCTGTTGGCGAGAAACTCGAGACAACGCTCACGATCTGGTCTCTCTT
>DSDT01000344.1 GCA_011048615.1 Chloroflexota bacterium
ACCTGATTGTCCAGGCCCTGTCCCAGTTGATCGCCCATGTGTGAGCCGCTGCCCGGGATGAAACCCACGACATCGTAATACCGTTCGTCCAAACCATCGCTCATCGTCAGTTGGGTCTCCAGGCGCACCGTCACGCCCGGGGCGGTCAACGCCGCCTCCCCGGGCCCCAACCCGACCGCCCGCTCATCCAGATCGGCCAGGCTGCTGCCTGCCGTCTCTAACAGCCGCTCGGCGACTTGGGGCGTGATGTACATCACCGGGATCGGTTTGGAGCGCCAGTGCTCTTCGACGTAGAGAAGTTTGCGGCCAAAGATGTGAGGGTCCTCGCTCACGACCAGCATCCCGGCGGCAGCGCGAGTGCCAATCCGCTGGAGGTCCTCCTCCCGCACCAGAATCACGTACTCGGACACCAGATGGCTCAAGCCAAACGGGTCCGCTCCCACTGTGCCGGGGTCGGGGCCGGCGACCAGGCCTACCACCGCTCCCTCTCCCTCCCCAAAGGTTTGAAAGGGGTCCGCGTACTCGACAAAATCCTGCCGATAGACCAGGCTCTCCCTCACGTCGCCCTGGCGGTCCAATATCTCTAGGCGGGGGATCTCGACCAGGTGGAAACGAGGGCTGGGCGCGGATTGCAGAAACGTGTCGTTCTCACCGGCAGGGAACAGCCCGATCTCGCGCATCCGTGCGGCAATGTATTGGGCGGCCAGTTCCGCTCCCGGGGTGCCCGTCTCCCGACCCTCGAACTCGGGAGAGGCCAGCACGCGGATATCCTCCATCGCCCGTCGAGCGTCGAACAGTCTGGCTTGACCACGATACACGCCCAATGGCGTCGTGCTCCGCAGCACCCAGATCAGCCCCAGCACCAACGTGACCGCCACAGCGACGGTATACCGATTGAACAGCCGGCCGATGTTGATCCTGCTTTCAGTCAAAAAGCGGCGCAGTCCCTCGCCCCACAGATTAAAGGCCACAATAGCCAGAAAGAACGCCCCCCCGGATACCAGGCCATCCAGGGATAGCTGCGCCACCAATCGCGGATATTTGCCAGCAGCGCCCCCCACTCGGGCACATCGGAGAAATAGGATACGCCCGGTGGGCCAAAGCTCGTGGTAGAAGTCTCGACCCGAAACCCACCCCCCAAAAAGATGTTGAGAAATCCCAACTCGGCCATCATCAAGCCGAATAACGTCAGGTATGCGATAGTGAGCAGGGTCAGCGCCACCATCCCCAGGCGGCGCCCAGTCCCCTTCAAACCAGCACCCATTGTCACATGACTCAACTCGACCCCCTTACAACAACAGGCCTCCCGCAGAGGGTTCAGCAAGCCCTCACCCCTGCCTCGCGGGAGACCTCAATCCACAAAGTTGCGCACCATCAGGCTGCCAGATTCGAGCATCCAACCGCGCGTGAACCACGTCGAGCATACAGATTGACGTACAGGATGAAGCGGCAATTACCCGGCTTGCCCTCACAACTCGAAAAATGGTCGGTTGGCGGGACAGATTGGAGATCAATAATAATCCCCCATCCCGCCCCGCTCCAGGATATAGATCTCGGTGTCTCCATCGGGAGATGGATGGACGATAATCTGATACCCAATGATATTGCTGAATACCCAGATATTATCCTCGGCCACCCAGTTCTTGCTGCCGAACCGCCGCCCCCTGCGCCATTCAAACTCGATCGGAGCGTGAAACGGCCACTCCACGCTCTCGTAATACTCGACGACCTGCTCGATCGTATCGGCGGTGCGATAGTAATACTCGTAGCAGTAGACGGCAGGAGAGGTCATCAAGCAGACCTCGCCCTCACGACGCATCCAGCCCTCCTTGTATTCGTACGGCAGCGCATTGGGATAGCGGGGTGGTTTCATCCACCACTCCCCCACAAAGCTCTGCGGCACGCCAAAGAGACCGGAAATGAACAGGCAAAAGCAGGAAAAGGCGACCAGGATGATGACCAGCTGCCTCAACAAGAGAAAAAGACGGCGACGACGGATGGACGCCTCGTCGTACTGGCCCAAATTTCTCACAATCTCGTGCTCTTCACTCACGACCTGCCTCCCAGGTGTAATCTCGCGTCAGCTTGCTTGCACACATAATACCCATCGAAAATCTTCCAGGTTCATTTTCCCGTCTCATTTCCATCCTGCTCGCGTTCTGAGCGCCGGGTCACACCCAGGCCAGGGCCATCGGGAAAGTCGAGACGCCCTTGCGTCATCCGGGCGCCATCGTAGGGATCAGCGAGAATACTCAGGTTGCCGTCCAAATCGGCCCAATCGGCCAGCGGGGCCAGATGAACGGCGGCCGTGATCCCCACTGAACTCTCTACCATACAGCCCAACATCACCCGCATCCCCAATGCGCGGGCCAGGGTGATCATACACCGGGCCTCCCCCAGTCCACCCGCCTTGGCCAATTTGATGTTGACGCCGTCCACCGCGCCGACCAGGGCCGTAATGTCGGCGGCCTGGTGCACACTCTCGTCGGCGACCAGTGGGGGCATGTCGGAGGGCAGGCGACGGCGTAGAGCGTGCCAGTCCTGCACCTCGGCCGCAGCGATGGGCTGCTCGATGAAAAGCAGATCGTAGGCCGCCAGGCGGGGAATCACGCCCGCCGCTTCGTCCACCGACCACGCGCTGTTGGCATCCACGCACAGGCGCACGTCCGTCTCCTGCCGCGCCGCCCGGACCAACGCTTCATCCAGCGCCACATCACCGCTGCCCAGCTTGAGCTTGAGGATCGGAAACCCCCGCGCCTCCCGCACCTGCCGCCGCATATCCTGCTCGTCCGCCGCGATGCTGAGCGTGAGGGAGCTGAGGGGGCATCGCGCTGGACTGAGGCCCCACAGCCGATAGAGAGGGTGCCCCAACCGCCGTCCCCACAGATCGTGCAGCGCCACGTCCACCGCCGCCCGGGCCGGAGGCGGCCCCGCCGGCAGGCGGTCCAAACTCTCCTCCAGCGCCAGCGGATCATCACCGCCCAGAGCGTCGAGGTCCAGTCCCTCCACGTAGGCCGCGACGTCCGCCTGGGTGTACCCGTATTGGGGGGCCAGCGCTGCCTCTCCCACCCCATCGCCCAGATGGACCAACACGTTGTAGCGCGCGGTGCTGGTGCCGTGGGCAATCCGAAACGGAGTCTTGAGATGTAACGTGATCGGTTCAACCGTCAAACGCATAGTCACTTTTACCTCCTGATGCGGCCGCCGCTCCGCCGCCTACCAGTACCCATACCCCATTCCCGGCGGACCGTGATCCGCCCCGAACGTAGGCCGGTTTTTCAGTCTACCACAAACAATCCAGTTGACAACCCAACATAATGACATATACTTGAGGTACAAACAGAGCATACATCCCCCACCCAGCGGGTGGAAAAGGGCGGTATAAGGAGGACTCTAATGACCTATGTCTCTCGACTGGTGATGACCCGGGGACCGCAACTTGGACAGACCTTTTCGTTGGATCACGAACTACACAACCTGGGCCGCGAACCCATCAACGATATCGTCATCAGCGATCCCCAGATTTCGCGACAGCACGCGCGCATCACGCGCCGAGGCAGATCGTTCGTCATTGAAGATATGGGGAGTACCAACGGCACCTTCGTCAATGGCATGCGCCTGACGAGTCCCCACACACTGGCCCCAGGCGACATCATCGGACTGGGAGACGCGGTGACACTGACCTACTATGGACCGGACATCGCTACGACCGAGCCACTTGGTCCCAAAGCAACCGTGGCAATGGAACAAGCCAGTTATGAACCACCACCTCCAAGACCGGCGCCGGCCTTTGTCCCACCGCCCGCGCCGACGTACGCTTCACCCCCACCGCCGCCTTCCTACACACCGCCAGCCAAGGAAAAGAAGGGCCGGCGCTGGATCTGGATGGGGTGTGGATGTCTGGTGCTGTTGGTCATCCTGGCCTGCGGAGCGGTGTTCGCGCTGGACTATTTCGGACTGCTGCCCGATTTGTTTTACCAACCGTTCTTCTGGCTGGGACTGGACAAGTACCTCTTTTGAACAATAACGTCTAACAAAGCTTCGCCTCAAACCGACGAGGTTGGAACTCGCCGCAGAGCGCGCTAAGCTCGCTGAGAAAAACGAGAAAACTCTGTGGACTCGGCGGTAAAATCTTGCCGCATCTGTAAAGAATTGTAGCCCTCAAGGAGTTCAGCTACCCTACTCAGAGGGGGGGTTGCAACCCCCGATGAAGGCTTACCACCTGGCTTCCAAGGCCCAGCGTTCAACCGGTCTCCCGTTCCACACAGACCTGCAACAGCCGCGTGGTGAGGAGCTTGGCGCCCGGCTCGACGTCGCCGGCCGGGCCCACACAGCCGGGGCATCCATCCCCGCACGGACAGCGCCGCACCACGTCCAGCGCCGCCGCCAGCAACTCGTCGTGGAGTTGGTAGAGACGCGCACTCAGGCCGGCGCCCCCCGGCACCCGGTCGTAGAGCGTGATGGTGGGCAGTCCCGTATCGAGAGACTGGGTCTGCACCGCCACACCTAGATCGCCCGGATCGCACATCAAATGCAGCGGAGCCAGGTTCTGCAGCAGATAGGCCAGGCCGCTCAACGCCCCCCGCGCCCCTCGCGTCCGCTCGACGCGCCGATGACAGGCCGAGCAGAGGGTGAGCAAATTCTCCAACCGGTTGGCGGGGCGGTAGAACTCGTTGACGCCGGGAACGTAGCCAAAGGCGCGAAACGGCGTGATGTGATGCACGTCGTGCTGGCGGCCCGTCCGCTCCGGCGCGCCGCAGGCCTGGCAGCGGAACCGATCCCGCTCGCGGGCGGCGTTCCGTTGAGCAGGCCAATCAGGCCCATAGTCGACCGGCGGCGCGAGGATGCCGGCCTCCTGTAACCGGGCCGTAAGCCCCTCGGAGAGGGTCAGCCAGTAACCAACGGTATGCAGCTCTTGTTCCGGCAAATCAACCGCCTCCCAGGCCAGCACCTCGTGGGTATACCGCTTGATCTTGCGGTAGCCGGTGGTCCGCGTCGTCACCAGCACCTCGCCGTACCCCCTCAGCACCTGCCGGGTCTCCACGCCACCGCCCTCGCCCGCCGAGGCTGACTCGTTCAACACCCGCACCTCGGTCGTGGACCCCGCCCGGGTGTAATAGTCCAATTCAGCGGCCTGGACTAGGGCGATCCCTCGCTCCCAGTCCAACTGCTGGACCAAGTACGTCTCACCGCCGTGCATGTAAACCGCCCCCTCGTGCAGCAGCACCGGCACGCTGGGACGGTCCATCTGCCCGATGACCCGCGCGACATCCCCCTCGGTCTCCTGAATGACGACATTATCCGACGTTCCGGTGCGCAGCGAGAGACCGGCGGCCGGGTATCCCTCGCCAATCCATGTATAGCGGCCATCGTGAACGTGCACCACGTCCTCCCCTGCCAACACGTCCAGAATCGCGTCCGGCTGGGGAAAATTGCCAAACGGCTCGCCCCGGTCAAACGGCAGCTCAAAGGCCGCGCAGGTCAGGTGACTGACCAAAACGGCCAGGTTATCGGCATCCAGCAGCGCCTGCTCGACCGGCCGGCCGAAAAAGTAGCGCGGATGGGTGATCAAATACTGGTCCAGAGGGAGTGCGCTGGCGACCAACACCGCCGCCGCCGTGCCCGTCCGCCGGCCGGCCCGCCCGGCCTGCTGCCAGGTACTGGCGATGGTGCCGGGATAGCCCGCCATCACGCACCCGCTCAACGGCCCGATGTCCACCCCCAGTTCCAGCGCGTTGGTCGCGACGACGCCGCGCACCGTTCCGGCCCGCAGCCCTCGCTCGATGGTGCGCCGCTCGTGGGGCAGATAACCGCCCCGATACCCCTGCACAGTCTGTGCATCTCCACCCTCGCCCGCGACCGCGTCCCGCAGGTAACCCAACAGCACCTCGGTGGTCAGGCGGGCGCGGGCAAAGAGAATCGTCTGCACGCCGGCATGGAGAAACCGGGCCGCGATATCCTTGGCCGCCAGCGTCGCACTGCGCCGCATACCGAGCTGGGGATCCACCAGCGGTGGATTGTACAGAATGACGTGCTTCTCTCCCCTGGGAGCGCCATCGTCGTCAACCAACGTCACCCGGGACTGGACCAATTGCTCGGCCAGCTCGCGGGGGTTGGCGATGGTGGCGGAGGCGCAGATGAAACGGGGGTCGCAGCCGTAAAAGCGACAGATCCGCCGCAGCCGCCGCAGCACGTTCGCCACGTGCCCGCCAAAGACCCCACGATAGGTGTGCAATTCGTCGAGCACGACGTAGCGCAGGTTGCCAAAAAAGCGCGCCCAGCGGGTATGATGAGGCAGGATACCGGTGTGCAGCATATCCGGGTTGGTGACCAACAACCGGGCCTCGCGACGGATGGCGGAGCGATGGGAGGGGGGGGTGTCGCCGTCGTACGGGCGCACCGCGATGGGGGCTTTCAGAGTCGAAAGCAGGGCGTCGAGGGCCGCGAGCTGATCGTGGGCCAGGGCCTTGGTGGGAAAGAGATAGAGTCCACACGCCGAGGGGTCGTTGAGCAGCGCGTTCAACGTGGGCAGATTGTACGCCAGAGTCTTGCCAGAGGCGGTAAAGGTAGAGAGAACGACGTGTTCCCCCGCCAACACCGCCTCGACCGCCTGGCCCTGGTGCGTATAGAGCTGCTCGACACCCCCTGCCCGAACGGCGGCAACCAGGCGAGGGTCGAGATCGGCCGGCCAGGGCGCGGTCCGGGATGGTCGGGCCCGGACCCGCTCCCAGGCGGTCACGCAGCGCATAAAAGAGGAATCCTGTCGCAGGGCAGCCAACACGTCGAGTAGAGAATCGTCCATCGCTCCATGATTATAGATGGAGAGAGAAAAGAGAGCAAGTAGAATGGCATTCTTCTAGAGGAGATGGTATAATCATCCAGCACAATGAGAATGCCATGATTCTTCCGAGCATGATGACCCGTACAGACCTACCAGATCAGATTCAAGCTGTCCTGTTCGACCTGGATGGAACGCTGATGGACACCGACGATCAAGCCGTGGAAAATCTGGCGCACCGACTGCGCCGGCTGCGCTGGCCTCATCCAGACCGCACCGCTCGCCGTCTGGTGATGACCGCCGAGACCCCCGGCAATCTCGTGCTGTCCCTGCTGGACGTGCTGGGCCTGGACGAGCTGGCAATGTCCCTCACTCGGCCCATGCGCCAACGACCCGGTTCCGATTTTCGCATCGTTGCGGGCGTGGCAGAGATGCTGGCCCAATTGAATGGGCGATACCGCCTGGCCATCGTGACCACCCGGGGGCAAGAAGAGGCCAGCGCATTCCTGGCGCAACATCACCTGGAAGAGACGTTCGAGACCGTCGTCACCCGGGAGAGCACCCGGCGGCTCAAACCCCACCCGGCTCCCGTCCAGCACGCGGCCCGGCTGCTCGACGTGCCCGTCGAGCGATGTGTCATGGTGGGGGATACCGTGGTCGACGTCCAATCGGCGCGCCGCGCTGGAGCGTGGACGGTGGCCGTGCTATGTGGCTTTGGCGAGCGGAGGGAATTGGAACGGGCCAGAGCGCACCTGATCCTGGAACAGACTGCCCACCTGGCATCCCACCTGTTACCCCTCGGCCACAACAATGACGATGAAACGAGATGATACACATTCAAGCTAAAGGAGGATTCTTTCGATGAACGATAAAGTCGAGGCATTGAGCCAGATATTCCCTATGATGGTAGCCGAGGACCTCGCCCAACTAGCCGACCTCGCGAAACTGCACAGCTACCCCCCCGACACCATCCTGTGCCAAGAAGGACAGGTCGAAAACACCTTCTACGCCATCGTCAGCGGGCAGGTCGAGGTCAGCAAGCAGTTGGACGAGGCGACGGAGCAGGTGATCAACCGCCCCGGACCAGGCAGCTTTGTCGGCGAGATCGCCCTGGTCCAGGAAGGGCCCCGCACCGCCACGGTCCGCACGGTCGAACCCACCACCGTGCTCGAGATCGAACGGGAGGATTTCATCCGCATGCTGCACAGCAGCGCCCCGATGGCCGTGCGCGTCATGCTGCAAATCACGCCTCGCCTGCGAGACATAGACCTGACCACCATCGCCCACCTGCGCCAGCAGAACGCCGAGCTGACCCAGGCCTACGAGGACCTGAAACAACGGTGCCAGGCGCTTGAGGCAAAATAGCCACCCGGCGCCGTGACCGCGCTTTCGATCATGGCGTTGTTCCAGGAAAAGACGGCGTGAACGCAGACGTCGCGTATGCCCACTTGGACTCGCCCATCGGTCCGGTCTGGATAGCCACCACCAACGTCGGACTCTGTCTCGTCAAGCTGGGAGATGAGCAGCCGGACGAATTCCTGGCCTGGTTGACCAGGCACCAGCAGGCGGAATCACCGCGGGAGGAGCCGGACCGGCTGGCCCCGGCACTGACCCAGTTGCGCGAGTACTTTTCCCGCCTCCGGCGCGCCTTCGACCTGCCCCTCGACCTGCGGGGCACGCCCTTCCAGCGCCAGGTGTGGGACGAGATCGCCCGCATCCCCTACGGAACGACGACGACGTATGGAGAAATTGCCCGCCGCATCCACAGGCCCAGAGCGGCGCGAGCAGTGGGAGGCGCCAACGGCGCCAATCCACTGCCCATCATCATCCCCTGCCACCGCGTCATCGGGGCGGATGGATCGCTGATCGGCTACGGCGGCGGGTTGGAGAGAAAGGCGGCTCTCCTGCGATTGGAAGACGCCCTGCTGATTTAAGCCCTCGTCTGGAGGAGTAAAACATGCATAGACAATCCACCTTGACCTTGGCGCTGATCGGCCTCGTGGGCGGCATCCTGGCGTGCAACGCTCCCCTCCCCACGACCCAGGTCCCGTCCCCCGAACCGATGGCCCTCACCCCCTCAGTGGCAGCGACCGCAAGAC
>DSDT01000277.1 GCA_011048615.1 Chloroflexota bacterium
GCCCACTCGATCTCGACCGACCCCCTGTTCTTGGACCCGGCCAGCGGTGACCTGCACCTGCAGGAGGACTCGCCCTGCATCTCTATTGCCGGCGCCTCTACCCTGCAGGATGATTTCGACGACCGGGAGCAGCGCCCCATGGGGGCCGGGCCGGACATGGGGGCCGACGAGTTCCTCGAACCGTGGGTGCAGTTGGAGCCGGACCGGGCCGGCAGCCAGGTCTCGGGCCGGGCCCTCACCTATACCCACATGGTGACCAACGTCGGCATCCGCACCGACACCTTCATCTTTACCGCTGACAGCGCCCACGGGTGGGTCATGACCGCCAGCCGGCCGGTGACGCTGACTCCCGGCGCCATGGCGACCGTCGTGTTCAGTCTATATATCCCCCAGGAAGCGATCAGTGGCACGGTAGACGTCGCGGTCGTCACGGCTACCTCGCTCTACAACCCAGCCGTCTTCGATACGGCGCTGGAGACCACCACCGTCGCCCTCACTCACACGGTGCTCATCACGCCCGACCGGTGGGCGATGATTGATTCCGACCCCGACAACCCGGTGCTGGTCTCTTTCGACCACCTGTTGATCAACACTGGCAACTATACCGCCACCTTCGATCTGACGGGGGGGGGCGGGGATCCGGGGTTTCCGACAGTGGTGGACCCGCCGTCGGCGACGCTGGGGGTGCTGGAGGCGATCCCGGTCTATGTCGAGGTCACCGTGCCTGCCATACCGACCCACGTCTTTCTGGCGGACACCGAGATCATCAGCGCCGTCTCCCGGTTGGACCCGGCGGTCCACGACCGGGCGCGGGACACGATCCTGGTCAACATCCAGCCCGGCGTGGAGATGACGCCCGATCGGGAGGGCATTGGACTGCCTGACGAACTGCTCGTGTACACGCACTTTGTGACCAACACCGGCAACTATACCGATACTTTTTCCTTCACCGCCCAGAGCAGCCTGGGCTGGGGAGTGAGCGCGCCCCCCACCCTGACGTTGGCGTCTGGGATCAGAAAGACGGTCCACGTCACGGTGCCGGTCCCCTCCTTCGTTCTCAGCGGCACGGTGGACGTCACCACCGTCACGGTCTCTTCCGGCTGGCTGCCCACGGTCACCGCCAGCGTCGTGGACACCACCACCGTGGGGCGCAAAGTTGCCGTCAGCGTAGAGGGGCTGTTGCCCGATGCCGACGGCTGGTGCGTGCCTCCCGGTTACCCCTTGGCGATACCCTACATGTTCAGCGTGAGGAACGATGGGAACTATACCGATACCTTTGACATCACTGCCGGGAGCAGCGCGGGCATGATCATAACTATCACGGTGATGTCGGCCAGGGCAGCCCCGCTCCAGGGGATGGAGGCCGAGTGTGAGTCGGGGAGCTGTCCCGCCACCCTCTCGCGCGCTGTGGCCGAGCAGGTAGAAGCGTACCGCGCCGCCGCGCCCGATGGGGTGATGTACGCGGCTGACACCATCTCTGTGACCCTGGGGCCCCTCGACTCGGTGTATCTGCTCGTCGAGGTGCTGATGGATCCGACGCGCACTGAGAACTATCAGGACACGGTCATAGTGACGGCTGTATCTCGGGCGGATCCGAGCGTGTCGGCCTCCGACTCGTTCACGAGCGAGATCAACTTTGATGCGTTCGCGGATATCGAGCCGGACAACGAGGGCACGATCTTTTTGGAAAAAGCGATCACCTATACCCACGTCGTGACCTATACAGGCACTGTACCGGAAAATACCATCAATGTCAGTGCGGTGAGCAGCGAGGGGTGGACCGTGGTCGTCACCCCCACCAGCTTGGAGATGAGTCAAAATGAGACGGCCCAGGTCTGGGTGCGGTTGGAGGTGCCGATGGACGCCGTCGACGAGGTGGACATCACGACGGTGCGGACCGAGACCGTTCATGAGTGCCTCTCATGGGACACAGCGGTGAACACGACCACGGTGCGGCGGCCGCACGTGATTCTGGTCCCCGACCACGACCAGATCGTGATCCCGGGGACGACCGTCCTCTTCCAGCACACGCTGATCAACGACGGCGTGTACACCGACAGCTACGATCTCAGCACCGCGCTGGTCTACAGCAGCGGGGTGGGGTGGGCCAGCTCCGTGGCGCCGACGGAGGTGCTCACCCTGCCGCCGGGGGGAAGCGCGCCGGTGGCGGCGACGGTGATCGTGCCGCCGGGACTGATCAGCGGCACCAAGGCGACCCTGACGGTGACTGCTTCTTCAAAGACCTACGATCCATCCCTCGTCTTTGCCGATGCCGTCGACAAAATGACGGTGCCCTATCTGCCGGACGCGGCCCTCTCGCTGGGGCGCAGCGGTCAACTGGGGCCGGATGGGACCGCGCGGACAGAGCCGGGCGGCGTGGTGACCTACACCCATAGCCTGACCAACACCGGGAACTATACCCTCTCCTTCGACCTGACCACCCACCCCAAGTTCAGCAACGCCGAGATCGTCGCCCCGGCCTCGATGGTGGTGAGCGAGCTGGGCATGGGCGGGGTCTACACCCCGGTGATGGTGCGGGTCGAGATCCCCGAACACGCGGCCGCCGGCGAGGTGGAGGAGACGGAGGTGATCGCCGCCTTCGCCGGTGGACAGGCGGTGGCGGTGGACTATACGACCGTCGAACCGATCACCGGCACCCGGTACGTCGCGCCGGCTGGTCGGGACGACAACAACAACTGCCGCGTCCCGCTGGATTACGGGCCGTGCGCCACGGTGCAGCACGCTGTGGACGTCGCCCAACCCGGCGACACGATCCTGGTCGCCGCCGGGCTGTACGACGATCTGACCAGCGTCGAGGCAGGGACCGAGGCCTATACCCAGGTGGTCTACCTGGATAAGGACGTCACCCTGCTGGGGGGATACACTCCCACGAACTGGGAGACCTTTGATCCGGTCGTCAACCAGACGGTGCTGGACGCCGGCGGCCGGGGGCGGGCGATGTACGTCGCCGACCGGGTGACGGTCACCATCGCCGGCTTCGACCTGCGGAACGGGCAGGTGGACGGCGACGGGGCCGGACTGTACATCGCGGGCACCTCGCGGGTCACAGTGACCGATAACACCTTCCACGATAACCAGGCGGCGGGCAGCGGGAGTCGGGGAGGCGGCCTCTTTTACGGCGGCGGCGATTCCCCCCTGGAGCGGAACACCTTTCACGACAACACAGCCGCCGACGGCGCCGGCCTCTACATCGCGGACGGCAGCCCGACGGTGTGGAACAGCCTGTTCTATGGCAACGCGGCCGGGGAGGAAGGGGGCGGCCTGTACATCGCCGGCGGCAGCCCGACGGCCTGGAACAATACGTTTTACAGCAACACGGCTTCTCAGGGCGGCGGCATCTATATTCTCGGCGGCAGCGTGAGCATCAGCAACACCATCCTGGCTGGGAACACGGGGTACGGGGTCTACCTGGCCGGCGGCGCGGCGACGCTGGATTACAACGACTGGTGGAGCAATACGCCGGCTGATTACTCTGGTGTGGCTGGTGGGGGGAACGACATCGCGCTGGATCCCCTCTTTGCGGCGCCGGCGAGCGGCAACCTGCACCTGACCAAGTACTCGCCCTGTGTGGATGCCGCCGACCCCGCCACGACCGTCGGCGATGACCGGGACGGCAGCGCCCGACCGCTCCTCGGCGGGTATGACGTGGGGGCCTACGAGTACGGGCTCGCCTTTGCCAAGCGGGTCACGCCGACAGCGCCGATCCCGCCGGGCGGGGTCGTCACGTACACCATTGTGGTGACGAACGGCGGCACCGGCCGGACCGACGTGTTCATCACCGACACGCTCCACGCTTTCCTGAGCTGCGCGGGTGGCCAGGTGATGGGGAACGAGAACTGGGTCAGCGCCAGTTGGCAGTACCAGTCCAACCCCTGCCGCCTGACGTGGGACGGGCGGGTCGAGGCCAGCAGCACGGCTCTGGTGACCTTTACCGCCTATATCACCGACTGGCTGGCAGCCGGGACCGTCATCACGAACCTGGGATGGGTCAACTCCGACGCGACCAACCAGGTGACGACCACCGTCGCCTCGGCGCCCGGGCCCCGCTATGTGGCGACGACGGGTGAGGATGCGCCCTACAACGGCTGTCTCAGCCCGCGCCACCCGTGCCGCACGGTGCAGCGGGCGGCCGATCAGGCCTGGGACGACGATCCGGTGCACGTGGCGCTGGGGATCTACACCGGCGCCGGGACCGTGGTCAGCATCACCCACAAATCCCTCGCCCTGACCGGTGGGTACACGCCGACCCGGCCCCTCTGGACCTACGACCCGGAGGCGTATACGACCACGCTGGACGGCCAGGCCAGCGCGACCGTCGTCCACATCGTTGGCTCGGGGGTCGAGACGGTGACGCTGACCGGCTTTCACGTCCAGAACGGCGTGGACGGCGTGGCGGCGGACGGGGCCGTCCTCGGCGTCCACCACAGCTGGATTCACGGTCACAGCGGCGACGGCCTGCGGGTGACCGACGGCGCGCTGGAATTGACGCGGGCGTGGGTGTACGGGAACGGCGGCGCCGGCGTGGACCTGAGCGGCAGCCTGTACCGGTTGGATAACGTCATCCTGGCGGATAACAGCGGCGGCGGGGTGCAGGCCAGCGGCGACAGCGGGGGGTGGCTGCGGCACAACACCCTGGTCAACAACGGGCCGTTCGGCGCCTCCATCGCCGGCACAGCCTATCTCACCAACACCATCGTGTGCAGCCAGACCGTCGGCGTGGCTGGGAGCAGCGCGGTCTCGGTGAACGACACCCTGTGGTATGGCAACGGGGCCAAGACGAGCGGTGGGGTCTCTATCGGCGGGGCCGACCTGGAGGCGGACCCGGTGTTCGTGGACCCGGCCGGGACGGATTATCACATCGCGCCGGGCAGCGGTGCGCTGGATGCCGGCTCGGACGCCGGGCTGAGGGAGGATATTGACGCCGAACCGCGCCCCATGGGGCAGGGGTACGACCTGGGCGCCGACGAGCTGCGCATCTCGGTCCGTGTCTCCAAGCAGGTCGCGCCCGATCCGGTGGACGCCGGCGGGGTGGTCCATTACACCATCCACGTCACTAACACCGGGGTCTACACCCTCCACACCACCGTCGTGGACGAGCTGCCGACCCAGCTCACCACCGTCGAGACGACGACCTGGACGCCGCCGGCGCTCGGCCCGGATGACGTCTGGAGCGCGGCCTTCGCCGCCGACGTCGCGTGGGGATACAGTGGGACGCTGACCAACGTGGTGCGGGTGACCAGCCTGGAGGGGGCGGCGGACGCCTTCACCGCGACCTCGCGCTCCCAGGTGATGCCCGGCCTGGAAGTGGCCAAGTGGGGCAGCCCGGCGGTGGTAGAGGCCGGGGAGCGGCTGATCTATACGATCCGCCTCACCAATACCGGCAACCTGGACCTGCACGCCACCGTCGTTGATACCCTGCCCGGGCAGGTTTCACCCAGCGGCCCGCTGACCTGGACGCCGACCCTCGCCGCGCCCGGCGGCTGGTGGGAGGTGTCGTTCCCCGTCACAGTGGCGTGGGGATACAGCGGCACGCTGGTCAATGAGGTACAGGTCACGACGGCCGAGGGGGCGATGGGCAGCGGCGTCGAGCTCTCCCAGGCGCGGGTCACGCCGGCGGTGGCGGTGGTCAAGTGGCCTGACCCTGACCCGGTGCGGGATGGGGAAGCGGTGACCTATACGATCCGGGTGACCAATATCGGCAACGTGGGTCTCAGCGCGACCATCACCGACAGCCTGCCGGCCTGCGTCACCACGACGGACCCGCTGGTCTGGACGGCCGATCTCCCCGCGCCCAACAGCGTTTGGGAAGGTTCCTTCACCGGCCTGGTCGAGGCGGGGTGCGCCGTGCCGGTGGTCAACGTCGTCGAGGTGACGACGCTGGAGGGGGCGTCCGACGTCTACACCCACACCTCTATCATCGGCTGCCCGGCCCCGCTGACGGACGTGGGCATCGAGGGCTCCAGCCAGGGTTACACCGATACCCTCTACTCTTTTACTGCCCTCATCACCCCGACCGACGCCACGCCGCCCATCACCTACACCTGGTCGCCGGAGCCGGACACGGGGCAGGGGACGGAGAGCGCCCAGTACCAATGGTCTGCGCCGGGCGTCTACACCATCACGCTGGAGGTGGAGAACTGTGGCGGCCGCCTGGTGACCACCCACACCATCACCATCCGGGCTCTGCCCCAGGATTGCCCGGCCCCGCTTGCGGGCGTGGACATCGCAGGCCCGACCGAGGGCTACACCGACACGCTCTACACCTTTACCGCCCTCATCACGCCGACTGACGCCACGCTGCCCATCACTTACACCTGGTCGCCGGCGCCACACAGCGGGCAGGGGACGGAGAGTGCCCAGTACCAGTGGGCCATATCGGGTACCTACACCATCATGCTGGAGGCGGAGAACTGCGGCGGCAGCCTGGTGACTACCCACACCATCGCTATCTGGGGTGTGCCGCCAGACTGCCCCAGGCCGCTCGCTGGGGTGCGCATCAGCGGCCCGACGGGGGGGCACATCAACACAGACCTCGCCTTCACCGCGATCCCCGATCCGCTGAATGCGAACGAACCGATCACCTACACCTGGTCGCCGGAGCCGGTGAGCGGGCAGGGGACGGCGGAGGCCGTCTACCGGTGGGTCGAGCCGGACAGATACGTCATCGCGGTGATGGCGGAGAACTGTGGCTGGTGGCCGGTCAGCGACGATCACGCCGTGCTGGTCGAGCCATTCCGTGTGTACCTGCCGCTGGTGTCGAGGAACTGGTAGGTGTCTCTGTAACAGCCATAGGTGCGACGCACTTTAAGTGCGTCGCACCTCGAGAGAGGACGAGGACGAGGGCGTGAGACGGGTAATGCTCTGGTTGGACGTGCGCCGCCTGGCGGTGCTGCTGCTGTTGCTGGCCCTGTTCGCCATGGGGCTGCGCGAGGCGTATGATTCCGACATGTGGTGGCACCTGGCGACGGGGCGAACCATCGTCGAGCAGCGGACGATTCCCCGGCACGACGTCTTTTCCTACACCGTCCCCGAGCACCGCTGGTTTACCCACGAATGGCTGACCCAGGTGGGGATGTACGGGCTGTACCGGATAGGGGGCACGGCGGCCCTGGTCGTCGCGGCAGCGGCCGTGGTGACCGTCACGCTGGCGCTGGTCTACGTCCGGTGTGTGAACGGGCTCTCCGTGAGGGCCGCGCTGCGGGGGGAAGGCCGGCCGTTCCTGGCTATCCCGGTGGTCCTGTTGGGGGCGGTCGCCTCGGCCATCACCTGGGGGCCGAGGCCGCAGTTGCTCAACGGGCTGTTGATGGCCCTCTTCCTCCTGCTGCTGGCCCGTTATCGGCGTGCCCCCTCCTCTCGGGCGACGTGGGCCTTGCCTCCTCTGATCGTCCTGTGGGCGAATCTGCACAGCGGCTTTTACCTGGGGCTGGGACTGCTGGGCGTCGTCCTGGCGGGGGACGGGTTGGCGCGGTTCCTGGGCCGCTCCGGGGAGTGGACGCTGACCCCCGTCCGCTGGCGCCATCTGGCGCTGATTCTCCTGCTGTGCGTTCTGGCCTCGATGCTCAACCCCAACGGCTACCACATGCTGCTCTATCCCTTCGAAACGTTGGGCAGCCAGGCTATGCAGGTCTATATCCAGGAGTGGGCCTCGCCCGATTTCCATCGCTACGAGTACTGGTTCTTTGCCGCTCTGCTGCTGGGAGGAGCGGCGGCGCTGATCCTCTCGCGGCGGGCCCTCGATCTGACGGACCTGTTCCTCTTCCTGGGGTTTGGGTTCGCCGGCCTGGTCTCGGCGCGGCACATTCCGCTGTTCGCGGTGGCGGCGCTGCCGGTGGTCTACCGGACGCTGGATGGGGGAGGCGCTCCTGCTCGGCGGACGGCCTCCGCGCGCCGCCTGGGGCTGGCGGTCGTCAACTGGGCGCTGCTGCTGGCGCTGCTCGCTGCGACCGGGATGTGGCTCTCGGTCGTGCTGGAGGAGAACCGCCGGGTGGAGCAGACCCGCTACCCGACGGCGGCGCTCGCCTACGTGCGGGAGCACGGCCTGGCAGAGCGGCGCGTCTACAACAGTTACAACTGGGGGGGCTACCTGGTCTGGCAGGGCGTCCCGGTCTTTATAGATGGTCGGGCCGACGTCTATGGCGACGAGTTCATGCACGAGTACATGTGGGCCTACTGGTTGCTCGGCGACTGGCGGGCGCCGTTGGAGCGGTACGATGTGGATTACGTGCTGATCGAAAGTGGCATCCCCTTTGCGCGTCTTTTGGAGGAGGCGCGGGATTGGACCCGCGTCTACCGGGATGAGGTGGCGGTGATCTTTGTGCGGGATGGATAGCGCCGGGGAACGGCCCGATTTCTGGGGGTATCTCGGCTGGAGTGGGCTGTTCTGCTTGCTCTCGGGGGGCTCGGTCCTGCTGGCGGCCTGTGTTCCCCCCGCCGGTTGGCGGTTCCTGGGTGGATTGGTCAACTCTGATGACGTGAGTGTCTACCTGGCGGCGATGGTCCAGGGCGCTCGGGGTGACTGGCTCTACCGCGCCCCCTTCGATCCCACGCCGGTCCCTCCCACGCTGGTCCATTCCCTCTACTTGCTGTTGGGCCGCCTGTCGGCCGCCCTGGGGACCGACCACGTCCTGATCTACCACGGGGCCCGCCTGGTTTTCGGCCTGTCCGCGCTGCTGGTCGCCCGCTGGTGGACGGCGGCGCTGTTTCGGAAGCGGGAGACCCGGATGACGGCCTGGCTGCTGGTCGCCTTTTCGTCGGGGCTGGGATGGCTGCTGGCATTGATCCCCTCGGCGGCGTGGCAGGCCCGGTTGATAGACCTGCGTCTGCCCGAGACGAGCAC
>DSDT01000076.1 GCA_011048615.1 Chloroflexota bacterium
CCCCAAGAAACCGAGCCCGCCCCCGACGTCTCTTCGGCGGGAACGATGGCCCTCGCAGGATGCTGCTTTTGCGGCGGCGGGATCGGGCTGGCGGCGCTGATCGTCGGCCTGACCTTTCGCCGAGCCGCCCCCAAACCCGCGCCGGAGGAGTACGAGGCTCCCGAGATCGAGCTAGAGACCTTCGAGCAGCCTGGCCTGGTGCCAGACCTGGACGCCATCGAGGCCGCCATGTACATCGGCGATACCACCAAGGTCGTCACTCTGATCGTGATGGCCCTGACGCAGCGGGGCGTGCTGACCATCCTCAACCGCAAGCCGCTCCAGTTCGAGGTGACCAACCCCGACCTGGAGATGGCCGATTACGAGCAGGCGCTGGTGGACGGCATCGCCGACGACGGGACGCTACCCCAGGCCGCCATTGAGCGCGTGTTGAGCCTGCTCTCCAACCGCTTGCAGACCAAGATGTGGAACGCCGACGCCAAAGCCACGCGGGAGACCTACCGCCGCCGGGCCGACGAGGCCTGGGACGAGTACCACCGGGAGCCGACCAGCCATCGGGACTGGGACGACTCCATCATCCCCTGGATTCTCCTCTCCCACCGCTATTCCCCCTACCGCCCCGTGCCGGTCACCGTGGGAGCAGGGAAACCCGTCCCCGCCGCCGCTCCAGCCGCCGGCCCATCCCTCCTGGAGACCGTGCGCGAGTCGCCGCTGGTGGGCGTCGCCGATCAGATGGCCGGCCTGATGGAGGGGGTGGCCTCCGACCTGGCGACCAAGGCCGAGAACGTAGCCACCTCGGCCGTCAGCATCCTGGACCGGTTGGCGGGGCGGGAGGACGCCGGATACGACGCCTGCCACTCGGCCTGTCACTCCGCCTGTCACTCGGCCTGTGTCCACGACGCCTGTCACTCGGCCTGCGTCCACTCCAACTGCCACTCGGCCTGCCATTCCGCCTGCGTCTGTCACTCCGCCTGCCACTCGGCCTGCCACAGCGCGTGCGTGAGTAGCTTCTGATGGACGACCGACTGCAACAGTTCGCCGCCGATTTCGTGGCGAGCACCCGGGATTACGTCTTTGTCCGCCCGGAGGACAGCCTGTTGATCCTGCGGCCCAACCGCGTCCAATACCTGAACCGCTCGGCGACCGAGATGCTCCACGCCCTCTACAACCAGCACCCGGTGGACGTGTTGTCTCTGGTGGGAGAGATGGCCGCCCGTTACAACGTTCCGGAAGAGCGCATCGTGCAGGACTTGGACGACCTGCTGCGCAGTCTGGCGCTGATCCTGGACGACCGGGCCGGCTGCGCGCCGGCGATCAAGACCACTCCCTTTGGCAGCCACCAGCGGAAATTCCCCGTGCTCTCTGAAATCGCGCTGACCTACCGCTGCCAGAACCGCTGTTTCTTCTGCTATGCCAGCTCCCCAGACCGCGGTCGCCAGGTGCCCGAGATGACCACCGCCGAGGTGCAGAAAGTGCTGGACAAGATCGTCGCCCAGGCCCGCGTACCGACCGTCTCCTTCACCGGTGGCGAGCCGACCCTGCGGGACGACCTGCCCGAGCTGATCGCTCACGCCCGGAAACGCGAGATGCGGACCAACCTGATCACCAACGGCATCCGCTGCGCCGACGCGGAATTCGTGGCCCAATTGGCCGAGGCCGGGCTGCACTCGGCCCAGGTGAGCGTGGAGGCCGGCGATGCCCTCACGCACGACGCCGTGGTAGCCCATCCCGGTGCCTTTGAGCGCACGATGGAGGGAGTGCGCAATCTCAAAGCGGCCGACATTCACACCCACACCAACACCACCATCAACACCCGCAATCGAGAGGCCCTCCCTGCCCTGATCGACCTGCTGGCCGAGATGGGACAGGAATACCTCTCCATGAACATGGTCATCCGCACCGGGGGCGCTGTGGGGGTGCCGGACATCCATTATGAGCAGATCGGCGAGATCGTGCTGCCTCTCAAGGAGCGGGCCAACGCCCACGGCATGCGGTTCGTGTGGTACTCGCCGGTCCCCTACTGCCTGTTCAACCCGGCCGCCCACGGTTTGGGCTCCCAATCCTGCTCCGCTGCCGAGGGGCTGCTCTCCATCGCTCCCGATGGACAGGTGCTGCCCTGCTCCAGTTTCGAGACCGGTATTGGCAACCTGGTACACGAGGAATTCGAGACCATCTGGAACCGCCGCACAGCCCGCTATTGGCGTGACAAAGAATTCCTGCCCCCCGGCTGCAAGACGTGTGATCTGGCCGACCTGTGCTGCGGGGCCTGTCCTCTCTATTGGGACGAGCAAGGATCCTTTGCCGAGATCGCCCCCTACCTCCAGCAGACGTCAGCCTGGGAGCGGTTGACCTGGCGGCTCAAGCGGCGCTACCTGGGGCAGGTCGCCGGCGTAGGCGTATCGTAATTGAGCAGGCTCTAGACGAGGAGTTGAGATGGCCACAACCCTTTCGCTGAACGAGTTTTCCCGGTACATCACCGACCAAATAGAACGTATCGGGGCCATGCGCCGCGAGGTCGAGGAAATCCAGGTCGGCTTCAACTCGGCCTATGTCGAGTGGAAAGCCCAGCACGACGCCACCCTGGAGCGGCTGACTGAGACGATGGTCGAGCGGTGGGACGAACTCGGCCCGGATCTGCAAACCCGCATCGAGGCGCACATCCCTCAAGAGCGCGAGACCGCCGCCCAGCGGCGGGAGGAACTGCGCGAGACGCTGATCCCAGAGACCCAGGCCGAGGCCGACCTCGTTCTGCAGGAGGGCCAGGCGCTGACCCACAAACTGCGCCAACTGAACCCCAAGCTCGACCGTCGGGAGGAAGAGTTAAAGGCGCAGGCTCGAACTCTGGAAGAGGAATTGAAGCAGCTCAACGCCCAGATCAAACAGCTGTCGGGCTGCCTGACCGTGATGTTCAATTTCTTCAGGATCAACAAGCTCGACCGCCAGCGCCAGCAGGTGATCGGCCAGCTCAAGGTCGTCCAGCAGGAATTGAAAAAGGTGCGGGAGGAATGGAAAGAAGCCCAGCAAGAGATCAGCGCTGAGCAGACCGCCCTGCAAACCGACTGGCAGGAGCTGACTCTGAAACTGGCCCAACTGCAAGCTGAGCTGGACTATTTGGACGTCGAAACCAATCGGGAGAGCCTGGCCTTCAAACGGGCCACGCGCCACATGGTGGACAACCTCAAGGAGCACGTGCCGTGCCCCGCTGACGACATCAAGACAGACCTGGATCACATGGTCGAGCTCAACATCCAGACCGACACCTATCAGGACGGCCTGGGATCGGTGGGGAGCCTGCTCTCCCTGCTGGATGGCATCACCGAGGGACTGAAACGCTTCGACGAGAGTGTGCAGGGCTTGATCAAGGAGCAGAGCATGCACAGCGCCTACCTGCCCAAACTGCGGATCACCGTGCCGGACGACGTCGCGGCGTTCCACGGACAGTGGGACGGCCTGGCCCAACAAGTGCGGGACGACGGGCGGCTGTGCGCTCAACCGACCGAGTTTCTGGATATTGTCCGTCCGGTGATACAGCGAGAACTGAGCGAGACCCAAATCAAGGGCATGTTCGAGAGCATGGGCCAGGCCCTGGACAAGGCCACCCGTGGATGGAAGGGGTAAAACTATGATGAACCGAACTGTTGCTATCGTCGCCCTCCTGATCGCCGTCGTGCTGCTCGCCCTGGGACTGCTGTTCCTGTGTGCGGCCACCCGCGAGCCATCGCGACTGCTGCTCTCGGGCGCGCTGTTGATCGTGGGGGGCGGCCTGGCAGCCTGGGGCGGGGTCACCCTGCGCCGTCTGCGAGACCTGGACCCAGAGCACCTGAGTGACCGCATCACCGGGCTGGCCAGGGCGGGGGATGCCGAAGTCACGCTGCCCCAGGTAGTCGCCGAGCTGAACGTCCCCGACGGGGCCGCCATCGCCGCGCTGAACCTGTTGGAGAGGAAGGGCACAGCCCACCGGGAGCGGCGGGGGGAGCGCGAGTTCTATGTCTTTCCCGGCCTCGAGCCAAGCAAGGTCTCCCGCGTATGCCCCTACTGCGGGGGCGAGTTCAGCGTCAAGACGCCGGTATACAAATGCCCCCACTGCGGCGGCGACCTCAAAGTACAGCGGGAGTGAGGGCGAGGAGCTAACGCGAGACGTGCCGGTTATCCCGCAGGTAGAACCGCCAGGCCGCCGTCATCGCCCGTTCGTCGCCGCGCACGCCGATGCGAGGACTCTGGGCAACAGCCTCGTCGGCCACGGGAACGCCCTCCTCCAGGAATAGGAGAGCGTCGGGCGCGCATAGGTCCGCCCCGTCGAAAGCCCGGTCAATGGCGAGGGCCTGGCACAACCGGGCCGGTCCGCTGGTCAGCGGCAGGTCCGCTCGTCCACTGCGCAGCTCCCGCATCCTCTCGATCCCCTCCACCGGCTGCAACGCCCGGATGAGCACCGCCGCCGGAAACCCCTCCCGCTCGGTGACGGTGTTAAGGCAGTGGTGCATGCCATAGATCAGGTAGACGTAGGCGTGGCCGGGTGGACCGTACATCGGCGCGTTCCGCTCGGTCCGCCCCGGCCGGGCGTGGGAGGCCTGGTCATCCTCTCCCACGTAGGCCTCCACCTCGACGATCCGTCCGGACAGCCGGTCCCCATCCAACATCCGCACCAACCGCTGCCCCAGCAGATGGCGGGCCACGACGAGGGTGTCCCGGGCAAAGAACTGGCGCGTCAGCCGGCCCATCCTGCTACCGCCGAAATCGCGGGTCGAGCTCCAGGGTCAAACGGAGACCCTCCGCCAGACCGACGCGTGGCTGGTAATCCAACAACTGCCGCGCGGCCGCGACGTCGGCGCAGAGATGCGAGACGCCGCCGCTCTCGGCCGGGCTGTGCAGCATCTCGATCTCTTGCCCCACCACTCGAGCGACCAACGCCGCCAGCTCATTGATACTCGTGTCCCGGCCGCTGCCCACGTTGATGATCCGGCGGTCCACGTCGGCGGCGGTAGATGCGGCGACCAGCGCCTCCACCACATCGTCCACATAGACGAAATCCCGCGTCTGCCCGCCGCCCCCGAAAACGACCAGCGACCCACCCCGCAGCACCTGGTGCAGAAAACGGGGCAGCACCGGCGGGTGCGAGGGGGGGAGGCTCTGGCCCGGTCCATAGGCGTTAAAGATGCGCAGGATGACCGTCTCGATGCCCCACAGCGCGCCGATGGTGCGGACATAATACTCGCCCGAGAGCTTGCTCACCGCGTAGGGAGATTGGGGATTCGGCGGATAGTCCTCCCGCACCGGCTGCTGGGCTTGTTCCCCGTAGACCGCCCCGGAGGAGGTGAACACCACCCGCCGCACCCCTGCATCCCGCATCGCCTCCATCACGCTGACGGTGCCCCCCACGTTGACCTCGTTGTACTCGCGGGGGTAGAGAATCGACTCGCTCACCAGCACTCGCGCCGCCAGGTGATAGACACAATCCACGTCCTGCAGGAGCGTCCACAGCTTGGGCCGGTCGGCCACGTCCCCCCGGGTGAACAGCACCCGCTTGTCCAACCGGTTCGGGTCCCCTGCGCTCAGGTCGTCCAGCGCCCGCACCTGGTGTCCCTCGCCGACCAACCGATTCGCCAGCGCTGCTCCCAAAAACCCAGCCCCACCCGTAACGATAAAACGCATAATACTCAACTCCATTCACGTGAACTTTATCAATTATAGCACAGATTCCCAACTTCTGCCCACAAACCGAGGGCCAAATTAGTTGACTTTTAAGTACAATATGGTATCTTTGACTCGTGTGGGGAAAAAATCGAGCATCATGAGTGAAAACATGCGCTATAGTATGAAAAAAGAGGTTGTCAAAATGCGTCAAGCGGGCTATAGAACCTACCTGGGTGTGTTTCTCGTTACTTTATCCTTATTGATGCTCGAGGTAACGTTGACACGGATTTTCTCTGTCATTTTGTTTTATCATTTTGCTGTGTTATCTATCTCACTCGCTCTATTTGGATCGGCGGCCGCGGGCGTAGTGCTCTATTTCTTTCCAGACTTTTTTCAAAAAGAAAATTCAGAGACCACTCTCACGATTTTGTCGCTGATGTATTCAGTCTCAGTTGTAGTGTCTTTTGTGGTATTCCTGCAGATTCCTGCTGGTTACTGGGATGTTTCTTTTGGCAATTTCGTCACTCTGTCGCTGGCTTATGTCACACTATCTTTACCATTCTTTTTTGGAGGGTTGACACTATCATTCATACTGAAGACAATGACCTCCCAAATCAGTCATATATACTTTGCTGACTTGTTAGGCGCCGCTTCGGGTTGTCTCCTGGCGCTATGGTTTTTGAATTTGATGGGTGGACCAGGGACAGTTTTCGCGGCGGCGTTTATAGGCGCGCTCGCTTCTTTGGCATTTTGTACTAGTCGCCCATCGCGATTACGGTATAGTAATCTAGCCTGGCTCGGTGTTAGCATTACCCTCCTAGTCCTAAATACTCGATTCGACATTTTTGACATTAAATTTGTCAAGGGTACATTAGAATCAGACACACTCTACGAAGGCTGGAACTCTTTTTCGCGAGTAACGGTATTTCCCGAGGACGAACAAGCACAAGTTTTTGGATGGGGATTAAGTCCCAACTATCAATACGAGAATCCTGGTTGGATGCGTTTAACCATTGATGCTATGGCTGAAACCCCCATCATACGCTTCAATGGAGATTGGGAAAGCGTCCGTTTCTTGAAATATGACGCAAGCTCGCTGGTTTATTATCTTGGAAATAACTCGAAGGTTTTTGTAATTGGACCGGGAGGTGGCCGAGACGTATTGTCGGCCCTAATGTTCGGAGCTCGACAAATAGACGGCGTTGAACTCAACCCGCTGATTGTCCAAGCTGTGCGCAATCACTTTGCTGACTATGCAGGTCATATTTACGATGACCCTCGGGTGAACATCTATACGGATGACGGGCGTAATTTTCTAGCTAAATCTTCCGAACGTTACGATGTCATACAAGCTTCGGCAGTAGATACTTGGGCAGCGACAGCAGCGGGAGCATTCACACTTTCAGAAAACACCCTCTATACCCAGGAAGCCTTCCAAATGTACCGACGACGCCTGACGCCAGAGGGCATCTTGACTTTTAGCCGCTTCATCTATCCAGGGGATCGCTATGGAGAAGCTCTGCGACTGACGAGTTTGGCCTTGGCTTCCTGGAAAGCAGATGGGGTTCAGGACCCAAGTCAATACCTGATGCTAGTTGGCAATTTGAATGCCGCTGAAGATGAAGGGTATATATCTCTGTTACTAAAGAACTCGCCTTTTACTATTCAAGAGGTTGAGAAAATAGAGCGAGTTAGTCAAGAGATGGGATTTTCTGTACTCTATGCACCTTTCGGGCGGGGACACGGCGTGATCCGCGAATTGGTCACAGCGCCAGATTATGAAGCCTTCTGGGAAAACTATCCTATCGACATTTCGCCTCCCACTGATGATCGCCCCTTTTTCTTTCAAATGGTCAAGTTAACCGACATTCCTCGCATAGGATTACAGGCAGTCTTCACAAGCGAGGAGAAACTTCGGCTTGTACCGATTGCGACTCTCGGGGTTTTGCTCACCCTTGTGTTTTCCCTGGTTTTGATCTTTATTCTGGGACCAATGTGGCTCTACAGACGGCGCGACCTACAGAACACGGACCGGAATGGACTCTTTTTGTTATATTATGTTTGTATTGGAATAGGGTTCATGTTGATTGAAATCGGGTTGATCCAAAAATTTGTCTTGTTCTTGGGCCACCCGACTTATGCATTGGCCATAGTACTATCGTCGTTGCTGCTTTCCAGCGGTATAGGAAGTTTTACAACGCGACAGGTTGCGCCCGAGCGTGCAGCACAAGTCGCCAGTCGGATTGGATTGGGATTGATCTTCCTGCTGCCTCTTTACATACTGTTCCTTCCCACTCTTCAATATAACTTTATGAGTCTACACCAGTTGCTGAAAATAATTGTCTCGATTTGCGGTTTGTTTCCGATTGGGTTGATGATGGGGACTTTTTTCCCCCTGGGTATCAAACTTGCGATTATCAACCAAGCCGAGACGGCAATTCCATGGTACTGGGCTGTCAATGGCGCGGCTTCCGTCTTTGCTTCTGTTTTTGCAATCGCAGTAGGACTTCAATTCGGGATAAGCGCCGAATTGATTGGCGGGTGGTTGATCTATCTGATTGCCACCAGTATTTTGTCTGTTTTTGCACTACAACAAAGGGCAGCGACGACTCGGAACACCCCATCCATGACATAGCCGCCAGGAGAACAACTGATCATGGAGAACACCGGGAATCGCCCGGCAAGGAACCGCAAACGAGCCAACGATTGAACCAACCTACCACCCCCACCCCACCCTGTGATCAGCGCATCCTAGTCATCGGGACGACCGGCTCTGGCAAGACGACCATGGCCCACCGCCTTTCCCGTCGCCTGGGCCTCCCCCACATCGAGCTGGACGCCCTCCACTGGGGACCGGATTGGACGCCGGTCCCCCTCCCCGAGTTTCGCGCCAGCGTGCAAGAGGCCCTGAGCCGTGAGAGCTGGATGACCGATGGCAACTATAGCAAGGTGCGCGACATCACCTGGGGTCGAGCAGACACTATCGTGTGGCTCGATTACCCCCTCCCAGTCATCCTGGGCCGACTGCTGCGGCGCACCTTGCGCCGCGTGTGCCATCGAGAGCAGCTTTGGAGCGACAACCGGGAGAGCTTTCAGGCTCAGTTTCTGAGCCGCGATTCCCTGTTCCTGTGGGCGCTTCAGACCTACCGACGGCG
>DSDT01000171.1 GCA_011048615.1 Chloroflexota bacterium
CCACACCGGGCAGCGTGTGGACGGCCACAGTGGTCGTCACCGCTGCGGCAGATTATGTCGGGCCGCTGACCAACGTGGTCCACGTCACCGCCGCCGAGGGCGTCAGCGGGACCTACACCCACGTCTCCACCGTCGCCGCTCCCTATGCCATCTACCTGCCGCTGGTCCTGAACACCTACCCGCCCGCCATCGGTCTGCAGCATTCCGGTTTTGAGATCCACCTACAGGAGCAACGCCTCGTTGATTACACAAGGGGGATGAGAGCTCGGAGCCGATGAACGCGCGCCATCAACGCATCCTTTTAGGGGTCGGCCTGAGCCTTCTCGGCTCGATCCTCCTGCTGACTCTTCTGCCCGCTACTCGAGCGCTGTGGGAGAAGGGAGAGAGTCCGTGCCTGCCGCGTATAGGGATGGACCCCACATCTACAGATCCCTTCCTCCCCATCTATGAGGAAGAGTGCGATTTTTGCGAGCTGCGTCACATGTTGGGGTCTCGCTCGACCACCACACCGAGCCTCGAACCTCCCCCCGCCCCCACCCCCAACCAGACTCCGGGGACAAAGCCCACAGCGCGCCTCTCCCATCCTCCCACATCCTCACCATCCCACACCCTCGCCCTATCCCCCCCCGCCGCCGATTGGACCACCGAGAGCGACCAGGAGAATGCCCACCTCGGCCAGGCCATCTCTACCGCCGGCGACGTCAACCGGGACGGTTACAGCGATCTGGTCGTCGGCGCGCCCGATTTCGACGGCGCCGGCGCGGTCCTGGTCTACCACGGCGGGCCGGCGGGCCTCTCCACCAGCCACACCCTCATCATCACCGGCCCTCAGCAGACCGACGCCCGTTTTGGCGCCGCCCTCTCCCTGGCCGGGGACGTCAACGGAGATGGCTACGCCGATCTGATCGTCGGCGCGCCCGGTTACGACGGCAGCTTTGCCGATGAGGGCGCGGCCTGGGTCTACTATGGCGGCCCCGCCGGGCTGACTCCCAGCCCGGCCCCCTGGATAGCCGTCGGTGGACAGGAGAACGCCCACCTCGGCGCCGCGGTCTCGACCGCCGGCGACGTGGACGGCGATGGCTACAGCGAGGTGATCATTGGCGCGCCCGATCTCGATGGCGGCGCGGTCTTTATCTACTATGGCAGTGCAGACGGACTGAGCGCTGAACCAGACTGGACGGTGTGGAGCGACCAGCCCGGTGCCCGGTTTGGAGCTGCCGTCGCCACGGCGGGAGATGTGAACGGTGACGGCTTTAGCGACGTCGCCATCGGCGCGCCGGGCTACGACCTCACCGGCACAGTCACGCTGACCGACGCCGGTCAGGTCCGCGTCTATCACGGCAGCGCTGCCGGCCTCGCCGCCGGCCCGGCCAGTTGGGTCTCTGGCGGCGGACAGGCCGGCTCGGGATTCGGCGCGGCCCTCTCCACCGCCGGAGACGTGAACGGGGATGGCTACGCCGACCTCCTCATCGGCGCACCCAATTACACCCTCCATGGCACGGCTACGCTGACGCAGACCGGCCAGGCGAGCATCTACTATGGCAGCCCCACCGGTCTCGCTGCCGCTGGAGGGTGGAGCGTCACAGGGGATCAGGCTGGCGCCCACTGGGGAGCGGCTCTCTCCACGGCCGGGGACGTGAACAGCGATGGTTACGCCGACCTGATCATCGGCGCGCCCGGCTACGACGGCGTGCAGCCCGACGAGGGCGCCGTGTACGTCTACTATGGCAGCCCTGCCGGCCCAGGCCCCACCCCGACCTGGAGCGTCCATCCCACCCGGCAGGAGAACGCCCACTTTGGCATCGCCGTCGCTACCGCTGGCGACGTCAACGGAGATGGGCACAGCGACCTGGCCATCGGCGCGCCCGGTTACGACAACGGCCAGACTGACGAGGGCGGCGCGTTCGTTTACCACGGCCACCCGGATGGACTGTCCACCACTCCGGCCTGGAGCACGTCCGGTCAGCAGGCCGGCATGCTGCTCGGCTGGTCGGTCGCCCTGGCCGGAGACGTGAACGGGGATGGGTTTGGCGACCTCATCGTCGGCGCGCCGAGGTACGAACGTGGTCAGATAGGAGAAGGTGGAGCCTTTCTCTACCTGGGTGGATCGGACGGGCCGTCCGTATCCCCGGTCTGGATCGGGGAGAGCGACCAGGAGTGGGCCCGCCTGGGCAGCGTCGTCGCCTCAGCCGGAGACGTAAACGGCGACGGATTCGACGACATCGTCGTCGGAGCGCCGTACTATGACGGCGAGGCCAGGGACGAGGGCGCCGCCTTCATCTACCACGGCGGCGTTGGCGGGCCAGCCGTCACCCCCACGCTGATCTTGCACCCCACCGACCAGGCGGACGCCCGCTTCGGTGCGGCTGTCGCCTCGGCCGGGGACGTGAACGGGGATGGATTCGACGACCTGATCGTCACAGCCCCCGGTTACGATGCCGAAGCGACGAACGAGGGCGCGGCTTTTGTCTTTTACGGCGGGCCGAGCGGCCTGATAACTACCACCTTCTGGAGCGTCCATCCCACCGATCAACCCTATGCCAAGTTTGGGCGCTCGGCCTCCACCGCCGGGGACGTCAACGGGGACGGTTTCAGCGACGTCATCATCGGTGCGTCGTGGGTCGCCCGCTCCGAGACAGAGGAAAAGCTGGACGGCGCGGCCTATGTCTACCACGGCGGGCCCCTGGGTCTCGGCGCAGAGCCGGATTGGATCACGCCGGATGTGCTGCCCAACGCCGAGTTCGGCATCGCCGTAGCCACCGCCGGGGACGTGAACGGAGATGGGTTCAGCGACGTCATCATCGGCGCATACAAGTACACCAAGGCCCTCTACGTGACGCCCTGGCGCGAGGGAGCGGCCCTGGTCTACTATGGCGGGCCGGCGGGTCTCCGCTCAGACGGGGCGGATTGGATGGTCACCAGCGGCCAGGAGCAGGCCAAGTTCGGCATCGTCGTCGCCCCGGCCGGGGATGTGGATGGGGATGGATTCAGCGACGTCATCGTCGGCGCGTCCAACTATGCCGACGCTCCCGCCGGGGACGAATCCAGCGAGGGAGCGGTCTTTGTCTACCACGGCGGGCCGGGAGGGCTATCCACCGATCCCACCTGGAGCGTCCAGGGCAATCAGAAGGGCGCCGCGCTGGGATTCGCCGCCGCCGCCGGAGATGTGAACGGGGATGGGTACAGCGATCTCGTCGTCGGCGCCCCGACGTACAACGACCCGCATACCGACGAAGGAGCCGCCTTCGTCTACCTGGGGAACGGCGGGAGTGGACGGGCGGCGCTGCCGCGCCAGATGATTCCCACTCCCCTGCCCTACCGGGGAGAGCGCATTCCCCCGTCGGGACAATCCAGCTCCGCCAATCAGGTACGCATCGGACTGACCGGACGCTCCCCCCTGGGACGGGAGAGCGTGGCCCTCACCTGGCAAGTAGCGCCGCTGGGCGTCCCGTTCACCAGCCCCCACGTCCTCACCGGCACCAGCTCACCCGCCAGGGAGACGCTGCCCTCCGGCGTTCCCCTCGGTCACACGGTGGCGGGACTGGCGCCGGGGACGGTCTACCGCTGGCGAGCACGCATACAGTACGAAACAGGCAATCGGTTGGGCCAGCCGGCCGGCCGGTGGTTCTATCCACCAGGGAACGGGCTCCTGGAGGCCGACTTTCGCACGCCGCGCCTGCTCACTCCCGACCGCGAGGGCGCCATCCCGATAGGCCAGGCCGCCGTCTACACGCACACCCTGTTCAACCCGGTCGGCTTGAACCAGACCTTTACACTGACCGGGGTCTCGTCGCTGGGCTGCCCGGTCAGCCTGACCCTCACCTCGCCGCTGAGTGGAAGCGGGCCCATCGTGACAGCGACAGTGACAGCCTTTGGATGGCAACCCTTCACCGTGACGATCCAGTTCCCCTCGACCGTCGTCAGCAGCACTCGGGACACGACCATCATCACAGCCACCGGCTCTTTGAGCGGGCAGGACGTCATCCACGATCGGACGATCATCGGCCTGGGCGCCTCCGCCCGGTGACGAGTATCCCCCTGGCTATTCCTCCTGCCAGGTGGGGCGCGTCCCCATCTGCTCGATGGGCGGATACGCCTGGCGAACCAGCAGCACGAGAGGAATGCCCACAACGCCGCCTATCAGGGCCTGCATCAGGTTGGGGATGACCTCGGTCAAGGCCCCGGCATATCCACCGTACACTGGCAGCAGTTCACCCAGGAAATAGAGACCGACCAGGCAAATCGCCCCGAAAATCCAGGCCACAACCAGCCCTGCCCAGCTCTTGCCCCTGCCCAGGTAGCCGGCCACGAACCCCTGCACGCCGTGAGCGACGAGGGTCAGCGGAGCCCACACGACGTAGCCCCCTAACAGATCCGCCAGCGCGCACCCCACCCCGCCAGCGACGGCCCCGACCACCGGCCCAAAAGCAAAGGCAGAGAAGAACACGAAAATATCCCCCAGGTGGACGTATCCGCCGGTGCCAGGAATAGGCAGCCGGGGCAGAAACCCGGTCGCCACGGCGACCAGCGCGATCATGACGGCCGTCACGGCCAGAGTAGTGGCATTGAATGATTTGTTCATCTGTTACCTCCTATGGGCTTATTATAACACATTCTGCCGAGATTGTATAGAATGTTCTCGGGAACTACCCACAAGGCGTGGGATGAACTGCTCAAGGGTGGCTCGCAACTGCCCGGTTTGCTGATTTGCCGCTCGTGATGCGCAACTTTTAGCCTGACGGCCAATCGGCCGTCGCAATAGCAGAAAGCCGCTGGCCCTTCAGCCAGAGGTTTTCTGCCGCCCAATTCGTGGTAGAATTTAACGAATGAACGTCAACCGAACCCACCGCTCGATCATCATTCTCTTGCTGACTTTGGCCCTGGGAGCCGCTCCTGGCGAGAATTTCACCACGAACTCGGCCCATTCTGCGGCTAGAATAACGCGCCCGGCAGAATTGCACCCTCAGCCAAACCCAGAGCCGCCGTCCGAGGTCCTGCTCAAGCTGGGTGCTCCAACCAAGGCCGGGGGGGTGAGCAGCTTGATCACACGACACGACCTCACCATCGTCAAACGCATCCCACGCATTGACGTCTGGGTCGTGACCCGCCCCCAGACCCCGGTCGCCGAGCTGGCCCGTCGCCTGGTCCAGGAGAAGGGGGTGCTGTGGGCCGAGCCGAACGGAAGAATTTACGCCACCGGCGTCATCACGCCCAACGACACCTGCTACATGCCTATGCAGTGGAACCTGCGCCTGGTCCGGCTGCCGGAGGCGTGGACCATCACCACCGGCGACGAGACCCCCATCGCCGTGCTCGACACCGGCATAGATCTGGATCACGCCGACCTGGCCGCCAAAATCTGGACGAACGAGGGCGAGATCCCCGGCAACGGCCTGGACGACGACGACAACGGTTACGTGGACGACGTACACGGCTGGAATTTCGTCGCTGGCACGGCCTTGCTCGCCCCAGAGCCTCACGGCACCCACGTGGCGGGCATCGCCGCCGCCCACACCGACAACCAGATCGGCATCGCCGGCGTGAACTGGCAATCCACCGTCATGCCGCTCCAAGTGCTGCAAAATGGCTCGGGCTCCCTTGACGACCTGGCCGAGGCGATCATCTATGCCGCTGACAATGGGGCACAGGTGCTCAACCTCAGCCTGGGTGGAGAAATAGAGGAGGACGCCCGCAAAACTGTGGACGCCGCCATTGCCCACGCCCGTAGCCAAGGGTGCTTGCTCGTGGCCTCGGCCGGGAACAACCGCACACAACCCTATCCTGTCCTCTACCCGGCCAATTCACCCCAAGTCATGGCGGTGACCGCGACGACGGCTGACGACGTCCCCTGGTCGAACAGCAACCGGGGCCCGGAGGTGGACGTAGCCGCCCCTGGCGTCGGCATCTACAGCCTCAGCACGGACGATTCCTACGCCTCGATGACCGGCACATCAATGGCTGCGCCGCACGTGAGCGGGTTAGCGGCCCTCATCTGGTCGGTGCGGCCGGCGCTGACGGCTGACCAGGTGGCCCACGTCATCACCCATACCGCCCAGGACACCGACACGCCAGGGTGGGATCCGCGTACCGGATGGGGACGCATTGACGCCCTGGCCGCCATCCAGGCCGCCTCAACCCATTTCATTTACATTCCTATCGTTCAACGATGACGCACAACCGGCCAGGGAATTTTCTGCTGACGCCGTCATTGCTCAGCTCGTTCCCCCACCCGCCACCCTCACCGTCTGGGTGGGATAGGGCAGATCAATCCCCTCCTGCTCGGCGACCTCTTTGATGGCCTGCACCACTCGCGAATGGGTCTCTAGTAAACTGTGAGCCTGCTGGTTGACCCAGAACCGCGCCGCCAGGGTCAGGGCCGAATCCCCCAACTCTTCGGCGTAGACGGTCGGCGCGGGCTCCGCCAGCACCCCCTCCACACCCCGGATCGTCTCCAGAAAGAGACGCTGGGCGTGCGATACATCCTCGTCGTATCCCAGGCCGACGAACACGGTGCGTCGGCGGTTGGGCAGTTCCGAGTAGTTGGTGATGGCGCTGGTGAAAACGTCAATGTTCGGCAGAATCACCATCTCGCCATCCCAGGTCTTGAGCACCGTATCCCGGGTGGTGATGGTCATCACAGAACCGGTGTGGTCTGCTATCTTGACCGCGTCGCCGATCCCGAACGGTTGCCGCAGCAGCAGCAGCATGCCGGCCACAAAATTGCGCGATATATCCTGCAGGGCAAAGCCTATCGTGATGCCGGCCACTCCCAACCCCGCTAAAAAGCCCGTCACGTCGAAATTCACCTGATCCAGCGCCAATATAGTGCCCAAAACGGCCACTCCCCACCGCGCCAGCCTGGACAACAGTTTTACCGTCTCCGGATCGTCTATCTTGGACCGGACGGTGCGGCTCACCCATCGAGCAACCCAACTCGAAAGAACCAGTGTGGCGACAAACATCACCAATGCCGCGACGAGACGGGGAACAAAGCGCAGCGCTCCCTCCAAAATATATTGCAACATGCCTTCGAAATCCATATGCCCCTACTTTCTCATATTCTCGTGAACCTATCGCCCCGCTCCTTCCACTACACTGCACCTCGCCATCCTTTCAACCGCACAAGCCCCGGTGGGCCTCCGCCAGGATACCGTCCAGGGCCCGCTCCTGCTCCTCCGTCAGCGGCGGGACCTGGTGCTCGACCAGCAGCCGCTCCGCCTCCGCCTCTGCCCGCTCGACCAGTCCTCGCCGGCCGGCCTGTTCCCACACTTCCCAGGAGCCTCGCTCCGCCAGGCGGGTGTGCAGCACCTCGCCAGCCCGCAGGTAACGCACCGTGTGCCGCTGCTCCAAAAAGTTACGCGTACTGTCCATCACCCGCGCGATGACTTCGACCGCCAGCGCGTCCTCGTCCACCGCAAACCCGCGCCGCAGCCGCTGAACGGTGGCGGCGATCTCGTCGTCAACGACCATCTGAGCATAGGACCCGCTCACGCCGGCCTCCATCTCCCCGACACCAGACAGCTCGTCCGCCCCGGCCAGCGCCGGGACGACGCCGTTCAGCGCCCGCTCGTGGCCGCTCTGTAGGTCCAGGGTGTGCGCGTTGGTCGAAAAGCCATAGACGTTGACGGGCAGGCCGTACCGATGGCCGAGCTGTACCGTCGCCGCCGACGCCAGCCCGATCTCTACCCCACCCCACACCGAAAGCCCCGTGCGCGGCTCCATCGTCGCCAGCCGCCCGCAGTAGATGATGGGCAGCCCCGGACGGACCAATTGGGCCAGCACGACCAGGCCCAACACCTCGGCGTTCTGTTGGGCCAGCGCTCCCGCCAGGGACATGGGCGCAGTAGCTCCCCCGATAGGACAGGGCAGCGGCCCCAGCGGGACGCCCCGGCGGGCCACCTCCATCGTCGCCGCGACGACGTCGGCGGGGAAAATCAGCGGGCTGACCGGGGAGATAGACAGGGTGAGCACCTCGGCCGGCGGCCCGATGACCTCGGCCATCCGCGCCACGTATCCCACCTCGGCAGCCGTCTGCACCCCCGGTCCATGGACCGGTTTAGCCGTGTGAGGCAGCGTGTGCCGATACATCGCCAGCGACATCAAGGGACCGGGCACGTCCTGGGGCGTAAAAAAAGGCGTGACGGTCGTGACTCGCTCCAAACCGTCCAGCAAACGGGCCGCGTCCCGCACGTCCTGCACCAGTGCCGGGCGGCGTACCCCCGTCCGCGGCTCGTAGACGTAGCACGCCCCACCCAGGTTGTGCCAGTGCAGCGCGCCATCCCCCAACGTCACCGCAGAACCCCGCCCGCGCACCGTCACCCGGCGGGAGGACTGGCTCACCGTTCTCTCGACCAGGTCGGGTGGCAGGAGAACCCGCTCCCCCTGCACTCTGGCCCCGTTCCCCGACAACAGCTCGCGCGCCGCCGGCTGGGTCAACACAACACCCACCTCGTCCAGAATGCGCAGCGTGGCCTGGTGAATGGATTCGATCTCGTCGTCCATCAAAATCTCGAGGGTGACCATCGCCATCACATCCTGAACAACTCGCGCCGCACCGTCACTCGATCCAGGAACTCGCGGTCCACCGCCACCCCGATCCCCGGCCCCTGGGGCACATCCATCGTGCCATCGGGATTGAGGCGGAAGGGGGGCGCGACCACGTCCCGCTCGAAATACCGATCGCTGGCGGAAACGTCCCCCGGCAGGGTATAGCCCGGCAGGCTGGCGATGGCGACGTTATGCGCCCGCCCCACCCCCACCTCCAATAG
>DSDT01000064.1 GCA_011048615.1 Chloroflexota bacterium
AGATCAATTGCTCTTCTTTGAGACGCAACACCAGGTTCTGGGCTTTTTCGGCGCTGGTCTCACCCGTGATGATCTCGCACACCATCTCCCGCTTGGGGATGAACAGGCCATCCAGTTGGATCATTGCCGCTTCGGGGCTGACTTGAGAGGCCTCCAGCCCCAGATCGGTGATGGACCAGACCGGAATCTTGGCCTTGCGGGCTCGCATGATGCCGCGCACCGATGCGTACCGGGGGACGTTGCTCTCGTCGTTGGTGACGGTCGCCACGAAGGGGAGCGGGGCTTCCAGGATATCATAGCCGGTCTCCGTCGGGCATTTCAGGCGCGCCGTGCCGTCCGTTGGGTCCACGTTGGCGATCAGCGTGGCGCACGGCAGATCCAGTGCCTCGGCCAGGAACGGCCCCACCAGGCCGAGCTCGACGTCGCCGGCCTGGCGACCGCACAGCACGGCGTCGAACTCGCCGACCTGGCGGAGGGCGGCGGCCAGGATATGCGCTTTACCAAAGGCATCGGCGGTCTCAAAGGCCGGATCGGTCACGCGGATCGCCTCGTCGGCGCCCATCGCCAGCGCCTGGTGCAGCGACTCGTCTGATTCCTGGTCCCCAATCGTGACGACCGTGACCTTGCCATCGGTCTTCTCTTTCAGTTGCAGGGCGATCTCGACCGCCACCTCGTCATAGTCGCTGATGACCAGGGGCTGCCGCCCCCGAATCTGCTTTTTCTCCACCGGGTCTATTTGAAAGAGATGCGGGGGAACTTCGGGATCAATCACCTGTTTCATACACACCACAATATGCACTTTGACCACCTCGTATTATTTCAAATCTGGATTCGATTTCGGCGAGGACTTTGAACTCTTGGATGAACAGGCCATAGGGTCAAAAGCTCAGGCAAAGCTCCGGCAAGGGTCGAATCAGGTGTTGGTGCCCATTCAGCAATTCCCGTTATGGAGCTCGTAGTGACGACTTTAGTCGTTTGAGCCACGTAATCAGCGACTAAAGTCGCCACTACGATGCCATATCACGCGGCGATGATGCTAAAACGGGAATTGCTGGTGCCCATTAGCCTTTCGGCGTGAGGGGGAACGGGAGGGATCATCCAGCTCCCAGTTCCCCCTCAACTTGCTCATACGGGAGAGCGTCTACTCGGGAAAATGGGAGGGCTTATTCCACCCAACCAAAGGTCCGCTCAACGGCCTTCTTCCAACCCGTGTAGAGCTCTGCGCGCTTGTCGGCGTCCATCTTGGGCTCCCAGGTCTTGTCCACGCCCCAGTTCTCACGCAGCTCGTCGGTGTTGTTCCAGAAACCGACGGCCAGGCCAGCGGCGTAGGACGCGCCCAACGCAGTGGACTCGGCCACCACCGGGCGGATGACGGGCACACCCAGGATGTCGGCCTGGAACTGCATCAGCGTCTCGTTGAAGACCATGCCGCCGTCCACCTTGAGGGCCTTGAGCTGCACGCCGGAGTCCTTGTTCATCGCGTCCAACACCTCGCGGGTCTGATAGGCGGTGGCCTCCAGGGCGGCGCGGCAGATGTGGAACTTGTTGACGTAGCGGGTCAGGCCGACGATCACACCACGGGCGTCGCTCTTCCAGTAGGGGGCGAAGAGGCCAGAGAAGGCGGGCACGAAGTAGATGCCGCCGGCGTCTTCGACCTCTTTGGCGTAATCCTCGACGTGCTTCGAGAAGTCGAAGAAGTTCATATTGTCCCGCAGCCACTGCACCAGGGCGCCGGTGATGGCGATAGAGCCCTCCAGAGCGTAGACGGCCGGGGCGTCGCCGAACTTGTAGCCGAGGGTGGTCAGCAGGCCGCTCTCGCTGGGGATCGGCTCGGTGCCAGTGTTGAGCAGCATGAAGCAACCAGTGCCGTAGGTGTTCTTCGCCTCGCCGGGGCTGAAGCAGGTCTGGCCCACGAAGGCGCCTTGCTGGTCGCCCAGGTCGCCGCAGACCGGGATCTTGGTGCCAAATGGACCATCCTCAGGCGTGTAGCCGTAGATGCTCGGATCGCTGGAGGGGCGGATCTCGGGCAGCATCTGGCGCGGGATGCCCATGATGCCCAGGATCTCGTCGTCCCAGTCCAGGGTCTCCAGATTCATCAGCATGGTGCGGCTGGCGTTGGTGACGTCGGTCACGTGGGCCCCGCCTTTCGGCCCGCCGGTCAGCCACCAGATCTCCCAGGTGTCGATGTTGCCAAAGATGGCGTCGCCGCGCTCGGCTGCCGCGCGAACGCCTTCAACGTTTTCGAGGATCCACTTGATCTTGGGGCCGGAGAAGTAGGTCGCCAGGGGCAGACCGACCTTGGGGCGGAAGCGGTCCTGGCCGCCGTCCTTGGCCAGCTCGTTGCAGATCTTGTCGGTGCGGGTATCCTGCCAGACGATGGCGTTATAGTACGGCTCGCCGGTGTTCTTGTTCCACACAATGGTCGTCTCACGCTGGTTGGTCACGCCGATGGCCGCGATCTCCTCGGCTTTGACCCCCGTCTTCTGCAACCCAGCCTTGACTACATCTTGTGTGCGGGCCCAGATCTCCATTGGGTCATGCTCGACCCAGCCGGCCTGGGGGTAGATCTGCTCGTGTTCCATTCGTTGTGCGCCGACCATAAGCCCCGAGTGGTCAAAGACCAAGAACCCAGTGCTGGTCGTACCCTGATCTACTGCTGCTGCATACTTTTTTGCCATTTGAATGACTCTCCTTTTCTGTCGTTCTTAACTCGCTTACACTAACGGGCGCATCCCGCTCCTAAACCATATTCGAGCTAATCCTGCCCTTTTCCCTGCGCGATCTCGAGCATCGCATTGATCAAGAGATACGAGGAGGTCGCTCCGGGGTCCTGGTGTCCGACGCTGCGCTCCCCCAGATAGCTGGCGCGTCCCTTCTTGGCCAACATGGGAATCGTATCCTTCATCCCTTTCTCGGCAGCCTCCGTCGCGCGCTTGAGGGCCTCTAACGTGCTGCCTCCGTTCTGCACTACCTCGCGCATCGCATCAACGGCCGGGGTGATGGCATCCACCATCGTCTTGTCGCCCAGATTCGCCTTGCCCCGCATGACGACCCCCTTGAGGGCCGCTTCCAGAGCGGCTAACAGATCCACCGCCTCTAGCTCGTACTTGCCGGCCACGGCCGTCCCGGCTTGCATAAAGGCCGTGCCATACAGAGGACCACCAGCCCCGCCGACGCTGGACACCAACGCCATACCCGCGGTCTTGAGAATCGTGCCAGCATCCTTGTCCTCCACGCTGGACAGCTTTTTCAACACGTTCTGAAAACCCCGGTTCATGTTGATGCCATGGTCGGCATCGCCAATGGCTGAATCCAAGTCAGTCAGATGTTCTTTGTTTGCCCCTATGACGTCCGCCACCTCTTGGAGATAGTCCAGAACGTCGGCTGTCGTGATAGGCATACAGATTATCTCCTAGCTATGCTTTCCACCGCAAACCGATGGTCTTGACTGGCGCATCCCACAGCTCGATCAATTCATCATCCATCTTGAGCAGGGTGATGGAGCAGCCCTGCATCTCCAACGAGGTGATGTAAGCGCCGATGAGATTGCGCACGATGGTCAAGCCCTTTTTCTCACAGATCTCGTACAGTTTGCGATAGATGATGGGCAGTTCGATGTCCGGCGTGCCTCCCATGCTGTTCACGAACGCCAGCACCTGATCGCCCTTTTGGAAGGGCGGATCTACCAACTCGACGTCCGCCCACTCTTCCTTCCCAAAGTCCCACTCTCGCACAGTGCGGGTGTAGGCTTCATCTTCGATGATATTGAGGGCCAGCATCTCGGTGATCTCGTCCACCGGCTTGAGCGCCATCCGCTCCTGACCGGGTTCGCCGTGGATGCCAATGCCGATCTCCATCTCGTTCTCGCCCAGATCGAACGTGGGCTTGCCGGCGGCCGGGACGATGCAGGAGGTGAGGGCCATCCCCATGCTGCGCCCGTTGATGTTGACTTTGCGGCACAGGTCAGACAACTTTTGCAGATCGTACCCCTTCTCCGCCGCCGCGCCGCAGATTTTTTCCGCCAACACCGTGGTCCCCACACCGCGCCGACCGGCCGTGTAGAGGCTGTCCTTCACCGCCACGTCGTCGTCAATCAAAATGTTCTGGACAGCGATCCCCTCGGCCCGCAGCATATCGGCCGCCATCTCGAAATTCATCACGTCCCCGGTATAGTTCTTGACGATGTACAGGATACCGGCGCCACCGTCCACCATCTTGGCCGCTTCCGCCATCTGATCCGGCGTCGGGGAGGTGAATACCTCACCAGGGCAAGCAGCGTCGAGCATACCCATACCGACGAACCCGCCGTGCATCGGCTCGTGGCCGCTCCCCCCACCCGAAATGAGCCCCACCTTCCCCTTGATGGGAGCATCCGCGCGATAGACAAAGTTGGGCTCGTAATGGATCTTGACCAGGTCGGGATAGGCCAGGGCAATACCTTCTAGTTCTTCCTTTACCACATCATCAGGCTTGTTGATCAGCTTTTTCATAGTTCTTACCTCCTCAGGCTAAGACTGACTGTCAGCTTGGGAGGGAAAGCGTGCCATCTTCCCTCCCAAGCGTGTCACTTGTTCAACCCAATGACTAGCTCTTGGGTAAATTGGCCGTGACGAACCAATCGTAGGTGTAAACACCCAGAGCGCCTCCAATGACTGGGGCGATGACGGGAGCTATCAGCCAGTAGAGGCCATCAAACAGCCCTTTGGTGCCGACGATCAGGCCAAAGATGCGCGGGCCCAGGTCACGGGCCGGGTTGATCGAGTACCCACTGGGGCCGCCCAGGCAGAGGCCGACGGCTAGAACGGTGAGGGCCACGAACAGCCCACCCAGGTTGGCGCCCACCGCCATATTCTTCGCATCACCGCTGGCCAGGACACCCCACAACAGTACGGCCGTGCCCAAAATTTCGGCGATCACGGCAATGCCCAGTGAATAGCCGCCAGCAGCAGCACCCCCTGCGCCACCCCAGAACGCCTGACCAAAGACCGATCCCGGTCCGGTGCACCACACATTCGGCATCCCTGCCTTTACTAGGCCGTCCATATAGACCAGGAAGACGCCCAGCGCGCCCAGAAAAGCGCCGATCATCTGAGCAACAATGTATGGCCCGACCTTGCCCCAGGGGAAGCCGCGCTTCAGGGCCAACGCGATGGTCACGGCGGGATTAATATGCGCGCCAGAGACACCGCCGGTCACGTACACGGCCACCATCACCGCCATGGCCCATCCCCAAGTAATCGTGTTCCAGTTGTAGGCCGGCGCAGCCAGACGCGGAGCCAACCCCACGTTGGCGACGACGCCATCGCCCAAGAGGATCAGGATAAATGTCCCGAAGACCTCACCTATTAGTTCGCCCATCATTGTTTCCTTTCTCCTTTCGAGTTGTCAATTTTTGATCTGTTTTACTGCTTTGAATGTGCCGTGCTTACCCTCCTCGTCGCCTGTAGCAACCACCCCCTTTCGTGTATTCCCTATGCCTTGACACAGAATGCAGGACAAATTAGCGAGATATGTCCGCCTGCCACAGACCTGAACTCGGTGCGGCGCACCTCGTAGGCAGCTACACCTGAATTGGAAAAGGAACAAAAAAACACCATTCACGTGACGGTTGAATGGTTTTTTCATCGGCAACCCAAGATCGTCCATACGTAGCAAGACCACGTATCGTTCGAGTTATACCACTTGAGCATCAACAGAGCCTGTCGTCTCATAACTGGGGAAATTTTAGAATTTGGTAACCCAAACAAAACCAATTATAGACCTGACAGGCTGTATTGTCAAGGATTTCCATCATTTCGTTCCACTATGAAACACTTGTAAATCATCGAGTGTTTCATAACGAAACATAGCGGGGTGGACGAGAGGGTGATGCTCGAATCCTAGCCCTGGAACGGGACGATACCGTCGTATCACACGGCCGTTTTGAACAGATCGGGGCTCAAGTTGTGCCTGTTCATCTTGCGCCACAACGTCGTTCGACCAATGCCCAGAGCATCGGCCATCTGGGTCACGTTACCCTGCAAGGCTCGACCGGCGCGAATGATCGCTTGCAGCTCGGCCTCTTGGAGGGTCAAAACCACCTGGTCCCGACCACCGATGACCGCGCTGCGCAGCTCGACCGGCAGATGTTCCAGAGTCAACACGTTTCCCTCTACAATGTGCATCGCCCGCTCCAACACATTCTCCATCTCTCGCACGTTCCCCGGCCACTGATAGGACTGTAACACTGCCATCGCCTCGTGCGAGATCTTGACATCTTTTTTGAGCCTTTGAGCAAACTGCTCGGCCAAACGAGCGATGAGCAGCAGGACGTCGTTCCCCCGTTCCCGCAGCGGTGGAATGGTGAGCGTCAACACGTGCAGTCGATAGAACAGATCGGCCCGGAACCGCCCCTGCTGGACCTGGTTCTCCAGGTCCACACTGTTAGAAGCCGCAATGATCCGCACATCCAGGGGAATGACCCGCCGTCCACCCAACCGCATGATCTCCTTGGTGTCAATGACCTGCAGCAGGCTGCCTTGCACGTTCAGCGACATCCCATCCACGTTATCCAAAAAGATGGTCCCCCCGTCGGCCAGCTCGAATTTGCCAGGCCGTCCCTCCTCCCCAACGGCAAACGCTCCTTCGTACCCAAATAACTCGCTGGACATCAGCTCGCGCGGAATAGCCGCACAGTTGATGGCCACGAACGGCCCGTTCGCCCGGCGGCTGGCATTGTGAATCGCCTGCGCGAACATCTCCTTGCCAGTGCCGCTCTCTCCTAACAGCAGCACCGTGGAGTCGCTCTGCGCGACGGTGCGCGCGTAATACAATACCCGTCGTATCTTGACGTCCTGCCCAATGACGTCGTCGAACGTAAAATGCGCCCGCGTCCCCACCACCCGCTGGGCCAAGCGCTGCACCTCTGCGGTAGGCTCCAACATCAGGGTAAACCCCAACGAACGATCCCCTTCCCACAACACGTCCAGGCTCACCCGGCAGGGCCTGCCCCCGCCGGGCGTTTGAAAGATGATCTCCCTCTCCTCCACTGAGGCTTGTTCGATCATCGCGATCTCGAGCTCGGTAGGTATCGTGATCAAGTCCCGCAGCCGCCGTCCCATCGCCTGTCGGATGGACATCCCCAAAATATCACCGGCCCGGAAATTGATCTGAGTGATCCAGCCCTCGGCATTCAAGAATATAATCCCCTTGTTCACCGCCTGCAAGGCCACGTTCAATTCCAAAAGGTGATGGTGGGTCTCGGCCAGACTCTCATCGGCCTGCAATTGGTTCTCGATGGCCCGCGCTGCTGCCATCACGATGCTCAAAGCATAGGGATGGCTCTTGGATTCGAGCATCACGATCCCAATAGTCCCCAACATCTCGCCGCTGGGAGCGTGAATCGGGGCCGCCACGCCAGTGAGAAAGTGATAGACCGAGCAGAAATGCTCCGGGCCCACGACCTGGGCTGGCATCCCATTCCGCAGAACCAGAGAGGCCGCGTTGGTCCCAATCTGATCATCCGTCAACCACACCCCCCTGCTAAGCCCCGCTTGCCTCAACCGATCCTGCAACGACTCGTCGCCCACCCGCTCCAAGACACAGAGAGAGGCATCGGCCAGATAGACCACCAGATCGGCCTCCCCAGCGAATTGGTAAATGTCCTCCATAAATGGGCGGGCGATGGCGATCAGATCGAAGCACTCTTGTCGCCGCCGATCCAATCCCTCGGCATCTTCACACTCCGCCTGGGGCACAACGAGGGGATCCAACCCTATCTCGCGGCAAAATTTCCAGGACCGGATGATCGCCGGATCCAGACCCTCTGCACTCGAATCCCCACGTTCGACGAACTGGGACCAGGCCTCTTTCAAAAACTGGTAATCGTATGGATACCCTGAAGACAACATGCCCCTACTCCCCCGAACCGGCTACATCCTGCTCATACTGATCCAAGATACCCGTCAACCACAGCAGGGCCGCCTCCCCACCTTTGCGCTCCACCTCCGTCGGTTCGCGGTTATGCTGCACACAGTTGCGCAGCGCCCGGTAGGCGGCCATGTGCCGCTGCAGCTCATCCTTACGCCCCAAGAAAGGCTCGAACTGTTCCCAGTTCTTGAGGAAAATCTTTTCATAGTGAGACGCACCGCAAAAATCCAGCCGCCGCCGGCTGGACACAAAACCGGCCGCCCTCTCGTAGGGATGCCGGGCCAGATGCTCGGCAATGTGCGCCTTCACGTACTTGATCACGTCACCGGGAATGGTCCGCTTCCAATAGTGCTCGTCAATCACCGCCGTCAACCGATGATCTATGAAATCCCGCAGCCGGACCTCCATCCAATCCACCATATCGGCATAGGTCATCTCGGAGGAATTTCCCTCCATCCGCTGGACATCAGCATCGGCGAGCCACTCCTGCAATGCCCTGCCAAGCAGCCGATTGCGCACCGCCCACCTGCCATCCAGGTTTCCCGATAGGCCCAGCAACTCCAGGCGGGCCATCTCGTCATCCAAGCGACTAAAGCGCAACCCACCTCCGAGCAGTTCCCGGCCAGCGCCCAACAGACGGAGCTCTTCCAAAGCCCGCCGCAGGTGATGAAGCAGCGGATCTCCGCGCAACAAAGTCTCGGCGGCCCGTCCCACGTCCACCCGCGTCACCCCATCCCCGCCGACCGCTGCCTCCTCCACAATCCCCCCCAACCGCTGCGTCAGGTATGGA
>DSDT01000130.1 GCA_011048615.1 Chloroflexota bacterium
CCCTGGTGCGCCGCCTGCGGGATCGCATCTCTGCGCTAGACCCGGATCATCACTACATCGTCACCGTGCGGGGACATGGGTTCCGGCTGGAGAATAGGTAAGCCTCAACCCATCTCCATTGAGGGGCAGAGGTCTACCGACTTGCCTACCAGCGGTTCACTCTGTCTCCTCTGTCTGTTCCGGTGGCTTGTAATCGGCCCCCAGGATCAAGGAAATGTCGTGCTCGGCATTGGGATCGGGGCCATGGATCACGGCCGTCGGCGGGAGATGGAACAAACTAGCGAGGTATTCAGCGGTATAGATCTTGCTCGTGTAAACAATGATGAGGCATTCCGCATAGTCGGATTGATCGGCGTTGTCCGGCTCCAGGACCTGAAAGCCCTGTTGCTCGAGATACTCGGCGGTCAGAGAAGCCAAGCCGGCCGTCGTTGTTCCGTTCAGCACCTTGATGACGGCGGCCTCCTGCGCCAGGCGAGTCGCCGGATCCTCGGCCTGCTCGGGCAAGGGCGCCTCGGTGGTGAAAATATAGTCGCGCAGTTCTCTCATCCGGTCCCGCAGTGGGATGAGCACCTGTTGACCATCGGGAGTAGTCCAGAACTGGGTGTAATGCTCGTCAATCACGCCGTAGCGGATGTTCTCCGACTTGATCTCACTCGCCATGTTTGCCAGAGCGACGATCTCGTCCAAAGTCAGATCCGTCTCTACCGAGTCCTGCAATGTGCGCCACAGCTCTGGGATGCGGGGCGCCAGTTGCGGCAGTAGATCGAGCCGCGTGACCTGTTCAAATACGGCCATCACGACCCGCTGCTGACGCTTGGCCCGGTCAAAATCTCCCCCGGCTGAGTGACGGGTGCGGGCATATTTGAGCGCCAGTTCGCCGTTCAGATGCTGCCATCCGGCCGGGATGTACAGGGGATCGTAGCCGTATCCCTCATCGGGATAGGTCGGATCGTTGATCTCTTCCTCGACGTATATGTCAATCCCGCCGATCAAGTCCACTAGCTTTTCGAAAGCGCCAAAATTCACACGGCCATAGTGGTGGATGGGAACGCCGAGGTTGTACCGCACTGTCTTGACTGCCAGCGCCGGCCCGCCGCCGGGATAATCATAGATCTCTCCCACATAGTGGGCTGTGTTGATGCGTCCCTCTGCATATCCAGGGATGGGTACCCAAAGGTCGCGGGGAATGGAGAGCATGCCTCCGCTCATGGTGACCGGGTCCAGGGTTAGCACCAGCATCGTATCCGTGCGCCAGGGGCCCTGTTCGTGTTCCCGTTGATCAATGCCCATCATCAGGATGTTGATCCGCTCGGTATTCTCCCAGCGCGGCAGGGCCTGTCCCGGCTCGTAAACCACCTCGCCCGGCTCCGTCGCTCTGTGCTCTATCGTCAAGTCGGGCAATATTTCCGAGGCCAGGGTGAGATCGTACACCTGATTGAAAACAAACAGCGCCACCGTGCCGGTGATGGTCAGAAAAAGCAGTACCAGGCCAACGGTGAACAGCGCCTGCAGGATGCCACCTGAACCATTTGTCCTTCCCATGCCACGTTGCACTCCTATCCTCCCGAAAGAGCACCGTGCACTGGACAGAACTCGTGGCGGTGCTTGAATAAATCTCGAGATAATCGAGGCGATTATAACACAATTGCCCTGATTAGGGTAGCGGCAGCGATGCGGCGTACAGCTTCCCGGCACTGATGACATAGAGCCGCCGGCTCGCCTCATTCACGGCCAAGGTTTCCAGCGCGGTGAACACCTCGTCGGCGCGGAACTGGGCCCAGAACGCGCCGTCCGACCCCAGCGCGACTACCCGTCCCATCCCTGCCTCTCCCTGATCGGCCAGGTAGACCACCCCGCTGCTGCCATGGGGGTCCACTGCCAGCGCGACCGGCCGGCCGAGACCGCCGGGCACATTCTGTACATTGAAAGGTTCGGGATCCCCGCCCAGAAACTTGGCTATCGTTCCGTCGTTGTAGAGCACATAGATGCGCCCATCTATGGCCATGTCACGGGCGCCGGCCAGCGCGGCCGGCGGGGTGACGAAATAGTTCTCTGGCCGGTCCGGGTAGGTGTCGCCATACGGTTTGTAGCGCCGGATTTGGTTGAGCGCCGCGTCCAGAACGTACAACCGGCCCTCGTACGTGTCTATGACGGTGGGCTGCTCGGGTGGCACGCCCAGAAACGAGCGGGACATACTCCCCCAGCTCGGGTCATACGTGACCAGGCCGCCATCTTCCTCCAAGATCACCAGGCCGCTGTTCTGCCGGCCGCCAACGCCATCCATCCAGACCAAATCCACTAATCGCCCGACGCGTCCCTCCCCGATGAAATCGTTCGTCTTGAAGAGAATGGGGATGTCTTGCGGGTCGGCCATCCCGGTCTCGCCTTGCTCCGTCGTCAACTCGGACACCCATCCCCCGGCGGGATCGAGCACGAAAACCCTCGTCCCGTGAACCGCCAGGCGGCGCGCGACCGGCCCGGACCCCACATCCTTGAGCAGCACGGGCTGTAAACGGATAATGCTATCGAGCAGATCGAGAGCAGTCTCGGCCTGGGCCTTGAGGGCCGCCGCCACCTGGTCGTCGGACTTGAGGGCCAGAGCTTGGTCGGCGTGGACCAGCGCGGCTTCCCAATGGCCCCGTGACGCATCTGAACTGCTCCCAACGGTCTGGGCCAACACGACCTCCTGTTCCGCCTGACTGACCAGGTTCTGGAGACGGGAGGTCGTTCCAAAGGTGAGATACGCCGCCACCACGGCGATGGCCAATAGGATGGGGATGCCGATGGCGAGGGCCATCATCGCCGGGCGGTTTTCTTCTGGGATGGAGCGCGGCGCAGGTGCGCCGACCGCTCGCGCCGAGCGGTGGACCTCCTGTTCGGAGCCGGGGAGAATGTGGCGGGCCAACGTGCGCGCGCCGCTGCCCACCGCACCAGCCGCGGCTGCAAAACCGCGCCCCATCGCGCTGACGCCGTCGCCCAGCCGCTCCCCCAGGCCAGGACCAGGCTCTGGCTCCACGAGCTCTGACTCCGAGAGGCGCACCTCTGGACGGTAGGGTGTATACTCGACGACTTCTGTCTCTGGCTCGTCCCATTCGCTGACCGGAGAAGGCGGTGGGACAGGCGGCGAAGGCACCGGTTGGAAAAGCAAGTCCTCCTCATAGGTCTCGACAGTGGCCTCGACGACGTCCCAATCTACGGCCTGGGCCGCCGCCGCCTCCTCCTGCTCCGGGCGGGACTCGACCGGCGGCGGGGCCGGTCGGTGGAATCTCGAAAGGAGATTGGAGACCCTGTCTTTGATGGACGGGATCAATGGGACTGACGGGCCCAAGACGGCTTCTTGCTGTGGGGCAACGGTCGGTTGAACGATCTGTGAATCCTCCACCTCGCCGGGCATCGGCCAGCGGACCACCATGGCGGAAAACGATGCCTCCCCCCCAACCTGTTCCAGCCCGTCCAATACATCCGCCACTCGATCGAACGTCAGGGCGCGGCGGAGACCCTCGTCGCCTGCCTCCTGCAGCAGCGCCGAACTGGACAATAACAGCACGTCGCCAGGGACAGCAAAAGCGTGATGCAGACGCACGTTGGTCACTTGCCCTGTGCCCAGAGGGGTCAGGGATTTGTCATCAGAGAAATGCTCCAAGTGTTCCGTGTGGGAGAGACAGGCGTGGGTCGAGCCGGCTCGCGCGATGAACAGGTCCTGGTCGTGGAGGACGGCGCACACCAGCCCGCCATGGTTCCGATCAGGGGGAAGATGGTGCAGATTGGATTGGAACAGGCGGCGATTGGCGGCGGCGGCCGCTCGACGCAGCGCTGCCGTGATGCTGCCAGTGGAAGACCAGTAGGTTTGGGTGATTACCTCGCGCAGTTCTCGATATAGATGCGGGGCTACCGGGCCGGTCAGGTCCAGCAGCACGAACAGGCGCTCTTCCTCTCGACCGCGGGCTGCCTGGAGTGATGGTTCCAACGCGGCTGCACATGGAGCGGTGTCCTCGACGCGCCGTCCAGCGACGACGCGCAGCGCGCCGATGGTTGGCTGGGGCAAGGGACCGGCAGAAAGGGTCATATTCATCTCATCACCAAACGTCACGTGGTCTCTACCCCTGATATTATACAGCCAACTCTACACCGACGCAACATCACCCCATCTGCCGTGACTTTACTCCCACTCGATGGTCGCCGGCGGTTTGGAGGTGATGTCATACACGACCCGGTTCACGCCCGGCACCTCGTTGACGATGCGGTTGCTGATGCGGGCCAACAAGTCGTGATCCAGCCGCGCCCAATCGGCGGTCATGAAATCCTCGGTCGTGACGGCGCGGATGGCGACGACGTGTTGGTAGGTCCGTCCATCTCCCATCACGCCGACGCTCCGCACGGGCAGCAGGACGGCAAAGGCCTGCTGGGTTCCAGCGCGCAGCAATCCCGCCCCCCGCAGTTCCTCCAACAGGATCCCGTCGGCCGCCCGCAGCGTCTCCAACCGTTCCCAGGTCACCTCTCCCAGAATGCGCACCGCCAACCCTGGACCGGGGAAAGGCTGCCGCCACACGATCTCCTCCGGCAACCCCAGTGCCTCGCCCACGGCTCGAACTTCGTCCTTGAACAGATAGCGCAGCGGCTCGACCAGTTCGAATTGCATATCCTGGGGCAGGCCTCCGACGTTGTGATGGGTCTTGATGCGCGCTGCCGCCTGGCGCTCTGGGCCCCGGCTCTCGATCACGTCGGGGTACAGGGTGCCCTGGGCTAGAAAACGCACCTCGCCCAGCCTGGCTGCCTCCCGCTCAAAGACGCGGATGAAGCGTTCGCCGACGATGTGCCGCTTCCTCTCTGGATCGGTCACGCCCTGGAGCGCGGTCAGGAACTCTTCCGTCGCGTCCACCGGCAACAGCCGCATCCCCAGCTGCTCCCGGAACGTATGGACCACCTGCTCTGGTTCGTCCTGGCGCAGCATGCCGGTGTTGACGAAAACGCAGGCCAGTTGTTCCCCCACTGCGCGATGGATCAACGTGGCCGTCACCGAGGAATCCACGCCCCCACTGAGACCACATACCACCCGTTCGGCGCCTACTTGCTCCCGAATCGCTGCCACCGACTGTTGGATAAAGGCCGCGGGGGTCCAATGGGGCGTACAGCCGCAGACGTGGATGGCGAAATGGCGCAGAATCTCGGCCCCCCGGTCGGTGTGCGCCACTTCGGGGTGGAACTGGAGACCGTACAGACCCCGCGCGAGATCCCCCATCGCTGCCACTGGCGAGTTGGCGCTGCGGGCCAGCACCTCGAAACCAGGGGGCAGGGCCTCAATGCGATCCCCGTGGGACATCCAGACCTCGAGGCGAGACGCCGGTGGATGGAGATCCCCGAACAGCGGGTTGGGTGGGCCGATCAACTCGACCTCGGCCGGGCCGTACTCCCGCCTGGCAGCCGGAGTCACCCGCCCTCCCAACTGCCGGGCCAGGAGCTGCATGCCGTAGCAGATTCCCAGGATCGGCACGTTCTGTTCGAGGACATAGGCGGGCAAGTGAGGGGCGTCCGAGGCGTAGACGCTGAACGGTCCGCCCGAGAGGATAAATCCCTGGGGATGCGACGCCAGCACCTCGGCGGGCGCGGCATCCCAGGGAAACAGCTCGCAGTAGACGTGGGCCTCCCGCACACGGCGGGCGATCAACTGGGTGTACTGGGAGCCAAAGTTGAGGATACCGATCCCCCCCTGCATCGCTCTCCCATCACTCGACGGTGATCTCACCGCCACTCATATCGGTAATGACGGCCAGCGAGACCATGGGCACGCCGAGATAGGCCAGGTCCTCCCGCCCTCCCTCGAACCGCTTCTCGATCGCCGTGCCGATGCCGACCAGCGTCGCGCCAGCGTGCTCGACCAGCCGCACCAATGCCTCGATCGTCGCCCCTGAAGCCAAAAAGTCGTCCACCACCAACACCCGGTCCTCCGGCCCCAAGAATTCCGCCGAGACCATCAAGAACACGTCCCCTCCCTTGGTGTGTGAAGGCGCAACCTCGACATAGACCGGGCCCGTCATCGTGATAGGGCGGTGCTTGCGGGCATAGATGACCGGCACATTCAGCGCGTGGGCCGTCGCCAGCGCCGGCGCGATGCCCGATATCTCGGCCGTGATGACCTTGGTCACCCCCATGTCGGTGAAATGTTTCGCCAACTCTTCCCCAACCTTGAACATCAGGTGCGTATCAATTTGGTGATTGATAAAGCTATCCACCTTGAGGATCCCTCGCCCCAGGTTGCTCCCCTCAGCCAGAATCCGTTCTTTCAGCGCTTGCAGTGTCATACCGACCTCCTTTTCCAGTTGATGCACTGCATTCTACACGATGGAGGCAGGGCTGGCAAGTCGAAAAACCCGGCTAGACGACAAGGGCATCTTGAAGTATACTTGATTCCGAGCTACGTGCTCATGCCTCGTTATGGCGGCCCAGCAGGATGCCGGCGGTCCGAGGCCGACTCATTTTCGGAGATAGTGCGCGTGACCCATTTCGATCCCCATCGCTTGACCCCATCCGCCTCCCTGAACCGGGTGATGCTCGTTGACCTGCCGGGCCTTGCTGTGGACGCGGGTGTGCGTGGGAAGACCGGCTTCCAGTTGGCGTCGGCGGATGCACTGACCGGGCTGATCCGATGGCGGGCCAGCGAACTGGGGCTCGATCCTGACTGTGATGGCCACGAACTGCGGCTGGCTTTCGACGGGTGTCTGGGCAGCCCGGAGGCGCGCGTGCGGACCACTGCTCAGGCCATCGGCCGGTGCATCGGGCGCAACCTGGGGTATCTGCTGCTCACCCTCAAGCGTGGCGACGCGGTCAACCGGGCGGCGCGTGCCGAGTGGGACGAGTCCTATTGGCGCCACTGGGGCCGGGTCGAGCGGGTGTGGTTGGGCGGCGGGCTGGTCGGTGGACGGCTGGGCCCTCTCGTCCAGGAGCACGCGCGGGCAGTGTTCGAGGAGGCCGGCATTCCCGAATACTCGATTCAGGTCTCGCCGTATGCCCCGGTTCTGGCACTGGTTGGCGCGGCCCGGCACGCGCCGCCCAACTGCGAGCTGGCCCTAAGCGTGGACTTGGGTCACACGCGGGTCAAGCGGGCCATTTCTGTGTACCGGGAGGGCGCCTTGACCGAGATGCGTCTGCTGCCCTCCCTGCCCACTGGCTGGACCGAGATTGAACCGAGTCCTGACGATTCGATCCAATATCAGTGGGCTGCCCAACTGCTGAACGAAATGGTCACCAGGATCGCGGACGTGGGCCGAGGGGTCGGTGGATCGCGTCCTATCCCCACGCTGCTCAGCCTATCTGCCTACGTCCGCGCCGGACACCCCATGCCGGCCCAGGATGGCGCGTATGTACAACTGCGGCGCGTGACGGACAACTTGCAGCAGGAATTGACGCGCCGAATCAGCGTCCGGCTTGGGAGGGCGGTCAACATCCTGCTGATCCACGATGGCACGGCGGCGGCAGCTGTCTACGCGGAGGCCAGTAACGCGGCGGTCGTCAGCTTGGGCACGGCGCTGGGCGTTGGATTCTCGACTGGGGCAGGGGAAAATAGTCTGCGGCCCATGAGGACAGGTTTTACCGTCGCCATCCTCGCCCCCGATGGAGCGGAAAGATGAGGCTGCGCTACCTGCACACTTCCGAAATCGCCCAGCGCCGTGCCTACCGCCAGGTGGAGGCGGTGCGCGGCATCAGTTTTCTCATCCAGCCGGGCGAGATGGTCGGATTCATCGGCCCCAACGGCGCTGGTAAGACCACCACCCTCAAGATGCTCGCCGGCCTGCTCTACCCGACGGCCGGCCGGGCGCAGGTGATGGGCTTTACCCCGTGGGAGCGGCGGCCCGACTACCTGCGGCGCATCAGCATGGTGCTGGGCAACAAGAGCCAGATGGTGTGGGACATTCCACCGCTGGACACCTTCCAGGTGCTGGCCGAGATCTATCGCGTGCCGCCGGCCGAGCTTCAGCACACTCTGGACGAACTGATCCCGCTGCTAGAGATGGAGGATTTGCTGACCAAACCGGTGCGCAGCTTTTCGCTGGGCGAGCGGATGAAGTGCGAGCTGGTCGCCGGTCTGCTGCACCAGCCCGAGGTGCTCTTCCTCGACGAGCCGACCCTGGGGTTGGACGTTTCGATGCAGGGCCGGCTGCGGCGCTTCCTGGCCGAGTACAACCGCCGCCGCGGCGTGACGGTGATCCTCACCAGCCACTATATGGCCGACGTGACCGCTCTCTGCCCCCGCGTGATCCTGATTCACCACGGACGGCTGCTCTATGACGGCGCGTTGAACGGGCTGGCGGAGCGGCTGGCTCCGTTCAAGCTGATCCAGGTGGCGTGGCGGGGATCGGCCCTCGAACCAGATCTGCCCCCCGAAGCGCAGCTCATCGAGCGGGAGAACGGCCGCCTGACGCTGCGGGTGGAGCGAGCCGAGGCGCCCGCCATCACCGCTCGCTTGCTCCATACGCTGCCCGTGGCCGACCTATCCGTCCAGGCCCCGCCCGTCGAGGCGGTCATTGATCGCATCTACCAGGAGGGAGAGGTATGAATCACCGCGGCGGTTGGGCGTTGATCAAGAGCACCTGGCTCTCTTGGATGGAGCACCGGGGCTTTTTCTACCTGGTCGCCTTTTCGTGGATGATCCCGCTTTTGGTCTATCTCTTTGTCTGGACCAGTGCCGCCGGCGAA
>DSDT01000170.1 GCA_011048615.1 Chloroflexota bacterium
GCGGGCGGCGTCAATTTCACCGCGCCGGATGTAGGTGGCGCCCAGGTTGTTGTGAAACCCACCCAACACCCATAACGATCCTCCGATCTGTTCGACGGATCGCAGCCCGGCCTGGTAGAATGCCAACGCCTCATCCAACCGGCCCTGAGTGCGCGCGATCTCGCCGAGGTTGTTGTCCACGAAGGCGCGGTTGTACACGTCGCCGATCTGCTCAAAGATCTCACGCGCCTGACGGTAGTGGTGCTCGGCCTCCCGCCACTGACCGAGGTCGGAAAATGCGTTGGCGATCTGGTTATAGGCCAGAGCTTGCCCCCGGATGTCTCCAATCTGTTGATACAAGTCGAGCGAGCGCTGAAAATTACCGACGGCTTTGCTGTGCTCCCCGCGCAAGCGGGCGATGTGCCCAAACAGGTTGTAGGCCCGGGCCAGGGTTGCCATCTCGCGCAGCTGCTCGGCGATGTGCAGCGCGTTTCGACACCGACGCAGGGCATTGTCATAATCCCCCTGGCGAGAGTGGATCAAGCCGGCGATCAGCAGCAGCTCAGCCGCCTCAGCCGTCTCCTGCCCATCCAGCGCGTCCACCCCCCGCTGGATCCAATCGAGCGCCGGCGCGTACTCCCCGCGCAGCTCGTGCGCCCGCGCCTGCCACCGGCACGCCCGCGCCTGCCCATCCCGATCCTCGCGCGCGACAGCCAACGCCAGCGCGTCGTTGAGGTGGCCCTGGGCCTGATCGTACTGCCCGGTCGTGGTCAGCAGCTCGCCCAGCGCCAGGTAGATCTCCTGCCGCTGGCGCGCGGTATTCGCCGGATCGAGGTGCGCCGCGCTCTCCAACGCCTGGTTCAAATGCGCGATCGCCTGCTGATTGGCGAACCGGGCCGCTGCGTATTCCCCAGCCAGCCTGGCGTAAAGAAACGCTTGCTCAAAGTCTTCCGCCTGGCGGTAATGATAGGCCAAATCCGCACAGTGCGGCCCCAGGTCGGCCGCGTACACCAACTCGATGGCCCACCCGGCCAGCGCGTGCAGTTCCCGCAGACGGGCCTGGAGTTGCATATCGTAGGCTGCGTCGCGCATCAGCGTGTGGCGGAAAAGATAGCGCAGATCGCTCAACGCCAACCAGATCATCTCGACCTCGGCCTGCTGGACCTTGACCGGCAGTTCCGCATCGTCCCGCAGCATCTGGGACAGCACCTGCACCTCGAACTCACGGCCCAGCACGGCCGCCGTCTGCACCACGGCCTTGACCTGCGCCGCCAGCCGGTCGAGCCGCGCGATCAGGACGGCGTTGATGCTGACCGGCACCTCTTCCATTTCCAGGCGGTCGCTTTCCACCCGCCACGCGCTGTCCTCGCCCCCCAGCCGAATCACCCCCCGCTCCCGCATGTCAAGCGCCAATTGTTCGACGAACAGGGGGTTGCCGTTCGTCTTTTCGATCAGAAAATCGGCCAGATCGTCGGCGATGGGCGCGCCTAACATGCGCGCCGCCAGCGCCCGGACGTCTTGACGAGGGAGATCACATAGATCAATCGCATGCGTCGGCACATCCGGTTCGACAGCGACGGCAAACCGGCTGCCGTCGTCCCGGTAGCGGCCGCTGAGCAGCACGGCAAACGGATACACCCCGGCCCCACGGGTCAGCACGCTCAGCAACTCACACGAGTCCTCATCCAGCCAATGGGCATCCTCAACGTGCAGGATCACCGGCTGTCGCAGGCTTTCTGCCTGGATCAAGGTCCTGAACGCTGCCAGTGTATTCTCGAAGCGGAGTTTCGGCTCCAACCGCTCGTAGAGCGACCCCTCCCAGCGCAGATCAACCAACGCGCCCAACATCGAGCGCGTGCGCGCCAGCTCGCGTGTGACCTCGGTAACAAGGGCCGGCGGGACGTTCGCGGCCAGTTGGACGTGCGCGACCAGGCGGTCGAGGGTGCGCTCGAAACGGATTTTGTTCTCGCTTTCGGGGTTGTCGGTAGATTGATTGAAGTATTCGCGCAGGAAATGCCGGAACGGATGGAGCGACTGACGCAAGATCTGTTCCGCCGGGCACGTGAACCATTGAGGCGCTGCAGGCCCGGCGATCGTGGTCCGCCGGCGCAACTCGTACACGAGGCGGCTTTTGCCCACGCCAGCCTCCCCGTACACGTACAGCATACCACCAAACCGGCCGGACTGGACGGGTTGGAGGAATTTCACCATCTGCGCCAGCTCTGCCTCGCGGCCGATCATGTCGCCGGCGTAGGCGGCGGACTCAGCCGTCTGCATCTGCCCCAGCCCGACCACCCGAGCGACCGGCACCGGTTCGCTTTTGCCCTTCACGCGCACGGCGGGCAGCGCCTCCCACGTGAAGGCATCGCCGATGGCGCTCTGAACCCGCTTGCTGACCAGCACCTCACCCGGGGCGGCGTGCTGCATCAGCCGCGCCGCCAGGTTGACTTCGTCGCCCAAGGCGCCGTAGGTGCGGCGGGTCGTCCCGCCGTAGGCGCCCGCCCGCACCGTGCCCTGGCTGATGCCGATCTGCACCGGCGGGATGAAACGCAGCTCCTCTGGTGGTTCACGCAGCTCCAGCGCGGCCAGCACCGCCCGGCGGGGGTCGTCCTCGTGGGCAATCGGCGCGCCAAAGATGATGCAAAGGTAGCTGCCCTTGTCGCCGATGATGAGCTGCAAGAGCGAGCCGTTGTAGCGGGTCAGCACATCCTGCACCCAGCGGATGAAACCGTGGAGCTTGATCTCAGCGGCCGGGTCATGGTCGTAGTCAATCCCCTCGAAGCGCAAGAAAAGCGGGACTGCGGGCCGCAGTTCGAGCAGGAACTCGCCCAACCCCTCGCGCAACCGTTCGTAAACCGCTGGCAGCACCCACGGGCGCACTTGCTGCTCGGTCAGCGCTGAAAGCGGCAGCGCCGGCCATGGGGCCGGCGCAACGGAGGCCGTCAGGCTGCGCACGACGGCGAAACGCTCTTCGGTCTCCGGGTCGGTGCGCCAGGCAGTGACCCGTCCCAACGCGCCCAGACCTGCGATGGTCGGCGCATCCACCACAACCTCGCCCCGATTCGCCAAGTGTTCGGCTGCGACCATACGCGCCACCGTCTCGCCCGCCAGCGCGTCAATCAACTGCACGGCCGGGTCGCCAACGAGGAGACGGCGGGCCGATCCGCTGGCAACGGCGGCTTTCATCGCCAGCGCGACCGTCTCGCCGGCAGCGATCTCTACCGTCTGAAACTGCGCCATTGTCTGCTGCATCGCCAGGGCGCACGCTGTGGCCCGCAGCGACGCTCGCGCAACGTTGGGCTGTGCGGACCGCGATCCAGCAGGCGCAGTCGGTTGCGCCACGCCCAGGGGATGGTCAGCGAACCAGCAGGTGATGGCGTCGCCGGCAAAACCGATCACACTGCCGCCGTAGCGACTCACTTCGGCGATCAGCGCATCGTAGACCCGGTTCAACTGGCGGGTCAGTTCTTCCGCCCCCCGGCGCGGGCCCAGCGACCGCGTCAACGCCTCCGTCAGCGGCGTGAAACCAGAAATGTCGGCGAACAGCGCCGCGCCCCACGTTTGCCCGAGCAGCGACACCTGCCAGGCCAGCGCCTGGCGCCGGTCCATCGGGATGTAGACGATGGGCGCTTGCAGATCCGTGTCCATACGGAGATTGTACACGCCCTCAGCTTTTACGTCAAATCTTCATTCCGGCGGGAGGTCGTCATACGTCGGCAGCGAGGCGGTGAACAGTTCGACGGATTCGACCTCACCCCCCCGCCAGCCGGAGCAGCGCCCTGGCACCCACAACCGGTTACCACACCAGGTAACGATTTGAGCCCCGATACAACCCGGTCGGCTCCAAGCGTGTTAGCCAGACCTTGTCTTATCCAACAGAACTTTGGAAACGGTGTGAGGTTGGATTTTCTCCAGATACTTGGACTCTTTTGGCCTTGATCAGGCTTGGTGTCAGGAAAAACCTGACCTGGTGCGCAAAGCGTATCCGCAGAGAGCTGTGGCCTATTCGATGCCGGTTTCTGCATAGTGTTGATCGTCACGAAACTGTTACAATTTGACGACACATCTCTCACTTGCCTCCTTCGCTATTGTGTTACAATAGAGTCTGATAATCGTATCGCATATTTTGATCTCGAGGAGATAATGCAAAAGGAGATGATACAAAATGATCAAATTGTTACACAGAAGCGGTATTCGTCGGAAAACGGTTGGCCGTGGACTGCTTTTATTCATTGCAGGCCTCATTGCCCTGTTCAATATTCTGTTTAATACGCCCTCTACAGTCCAAGCTCTGCCGACCGGATTCCAGGCTTACTACATCCTGGGCAACGAAGAACAAATCTACAACATGTTCGTCCACATAGATACCTATGAATACGGTGGAATTATTTCCAGCAATCAGATGCGTTCTGTCGTTACACTGGTCGCCACAGCCGATAACCAAATCATCTACTACGATCACTGGGAAGATGGTTATGAGGCCGACATCTTCAACCCGGTTCAAAGCACTACCGAGGTCTACGGCGACGGCGACCCAACCAACGGCGGGTCGGGCAGCGACATCCTGAGCGTAGGCGACATCGTCACGCTGAAGAGCGACGGCAGCGGCGGCGGGGTCAACGCCGTCGTGCCGGTCGATCCGCGCGGCACAGATGTTCGCTACGACGGGGGGGATCATGTCGTCAGCACCGGTGGCCCCGTGGACCTGGTCCACGCGATGTGGCCCCAGGACGGCACCTGGATCGGCGGCGCGTGGGAGGTCTATTCGCTCCAGGCCTGGGCCGCCAGTTTCTCCTATCACGTCCCCATCGGGGTGGACACGTCCAGCGACGATTTCAAGTACGTCTGGTTACAAGTCGAGGCGCTCTACGACAATACGACCATCGTGATTGATAACGGGAGTGACTCGGCCGCCGTGACGATGGACAAGGGCCAGACGTACTCCAGTATGGGTTATCTGGATTCTCAACCCAGCACGCCCATCACCGTCACAGAGGGGACCACCATCTCGTCCGACAGGCAAATCCAGATCGGCCTGATCACCGGCGGGCCTGGAACCTTCCAAACTCGCTTCTTCGTGCTGCTCCCTGACCTGATGTGGAGCAACGAGTACATTGTGCCCATTCCCCGCACGACGGATGAGGCAGAGACAGAGCTCTATCTGTACAACCCGAACGATCACGCCATCACCGTCCAGGCGTATGACGCCGATGGCGCCGACACCCTCACCATTCCCGCCAGGCAGGTCATCTTACACTCCACGCAGGCTGGCTACGCCCCGGTCGGGTCTGCCGTGCGACTGGAATCCACCGACACTTTTTGGGGTCTGGCCGCCGTGGATACTGAGGACACCCCCTACGATTGGGGATATTCCCTCATCCCGATCGCCCATCTCAAGGACGAATACTTTGTCAGTTGGGCCCCGGGTAACGTGCTCGACCCGGTCACGTCAGGTTCAAACGCATCGCCGGTGTGGGTCGCGCCCATTGCTGACGGTACAACCTTTTACGTGGACTATGGCCCCATGGACGGGGTGGTGGACGAGACTTTTACCTTGAACGCGCTGGAGACGCGGCGCATCTTCGACCCCGACTATGACAACAGCGGTATGCACATCTGGGCCAGCGGCAAGTTCATTACGATTTGGGGCGCCGACCCGTCTCGCAACCAGCCGGGCGATGGCTACCTCGACCTGGGGTACACGGTGCTCCCGCTGCGTCAGGAATGGCTGGAACCGGTGATGACGCTGGAAAAATCTGTTGACACCGACGTGCTCCCTCCGGAGGGGGGAGAGGTGACGTTCCAGCTCGAAGTCAGAACTCACGGCCCGGCTCCGGTCACCAACGTGGATATCACCGATACGCTGCCCATCAGTTGGACATACGTACCGGACAGCGCCATCGTCACGTATGCCGACGGCAGCCAGGGCTACCCCGAACCGTCCATCAACGATCGCGTGCTGCACTGGGATCTCTCCCACGACATGTACTCCAACGAGCCGCTGCGGCTCCAATTCGACGCCCGGATCCAAACCGGGGGCAGCGTCGGCGCGACCCGTTGGGACGGTTTCGAGAGCGGCGATTACACTGGTGGAAGCATCAATTGGCTGGGGGATTGGAACGCGAGCGGGGGGAACGACGTGGCCGTAGTCGGCTCCGAAAACGGCATAGACCCATATGCCGGTAGCTACCAGCTCCGCCTGCGGGATGACAACGTCTCTGTCAGCCGCTCCGCCGACCTGAGCGAATTCGTCAAGCCGATGCTCCGTTTCAAGCGCAACGCTTATTCGCTGGAGGATGGCGAGTTTTTCTACCTGGACGTCTACGACGGCAGCACCTGGCACAATGGATTACGGGCCTGGACCGACGGTTCCCAGGAAGGTACCTGGGTGCTGGAGGAGCTCGACCTCTCGCCATACGCCGCCAGCGTCACCACCATCCGGTTCCGCAGCCCTAGTGGGGGAATGAACAATGATGATTTGCTCTACGTGGACGATGTCGAGATCTATGACGCCGTGCGAGTGAGCGAGAACCGGGGCTGGGCATCGGGGCGCTATCGGGATCACATGTTCAACGCCACCGACACCGCCGTCGTCTACGTCAGCCCGCTCAGCCTGAACAAAGCGGCCGACCGGGCCACGGCGGTCAGCGGCGAGACGATCGTTTACGCGCTCACCTGCCGCAACAGCGGGGGAGTCACTGTCACCGGCGTTCGCGTCAGCGACCTGCTGCCCTGGGGCGTCAATTTCGTCGCCGCGTCCAACGGCGGCACTTACGTCACCGCTACCAATACGGTCGGTTGGCTGCTGGGAGAGATCGGGCCGTCGGAGACCAAATCGGTCGCGTTCAGCGTGACGGTCGACGCCGATGTGTCCAACGGCTTTCAGATCGAAAACGTCGGACAGGTTCGCAGCGACCAGACTGACCCCGTCAACAGCAACCGGGTCAGGGTGGAGGCGCTGGCCCCAGATCTGAGCGTGAACAAATTGGGGCCGGCCAACGCCAGCGAAGGAGAAGTGATCACTTACACGATCCAATACGTCAACGTCGGCGGCGCCGCCGCCAGCGGCGTCGTCATCAGCGACGTTGTTCCCGACTGGACGACTTACCAGGCCGACAGTATCGCCATCAACACCGGCAGTGGATGGGTCGCTCTCACGGACGCCGCCGACGGCGACGCTGGCGCCTATGACGGAAGCGCCGTCGTCGTCCGGCCTGGCGCGGTCGCTGGCGAGGTGGCGGAGGGCGAGTCGGGTAGCATCCGCTTCCGCGTCCAGATCGCTTCCTCTGTACCGGATGGGACGTCGGTCGTCAATCGCGCCACCATCGAACAGGACGGGCGCGAGCCGTGGCGCACCCCGCTGGTCGCCACCGCCATCAAAGACCTCACCATTCGGAAGGAGGCGGACCGGGCCGTCGCTGTCGCTGGGGATGCCGTCGCGTACACTCTGACGTACGGCAACCACGGGAGCATCACCGAGACCAACGTCGTTATCTACGACACGATCCCCGCCCACTCGACGTACATCTCCGGCACCGCTGCCGGCGCGGGCCTGACCATCGAATATTCCACCGACCGCCGTCAGACCTGGACCACGACTCAGCCGTCCGACCCCAGTCTGGTGACCGACCTGCGCTGGTCTCGGTCCGTGCTGCCGGTCGGTGAGACGGGACAGCAGGCCAGTTTCCAGGTCCGGTTGGACGACCCGCTTGCTGGCGGCGTCACGCTTTCCAACTATGCCACCATCAGCAGCGCCGAGAGCGGCTTGATCTACTCCAATATTCTGGACATTGCGACGGTAGACGTGGTGATCTACAAATCGGCCGGTGCCGCCTACGCCTTCCCTGGAGACGTGATCACGTACACCCTCACGTATGGCAACAACGGCAGCGCAGTCGCCGCTGACGTCGTCATCAGCGATACCTTGCCGGTCAGCGTCACGTACGTGTCCGGCAGCATCACCGGTAGCGGCGCCGATGACAGCGGCGCTCCAACCCTCGTGTGGCGCGTGGGGTCGCTGCCGGCGGGAGCCAGCCGCCAGGCCAGCTACGTTGTGAGCCTTGCCTCCGACGCCACGCCTGGCGCCGACATCCCCAATACCGCCTTGCTTGTCAGCGCGCTTGATACGGCTACGAGCAATGAAAGTCACGTCACCGTTGCCTCGGCGGGGGTTGCCATTGGCCCCAGCCGCCAGGCGGATGTTTCTCCTGGAGAGACAATCACTTACTCCCACTACATCATCAATACGGGTAACGTCTCCGACACGTTCGACATCGCGTACGGTCATTCGCTCTGGCCGCTGGCTGCCACGACGCTCTACCACGATCAGGACGGTGATGGCGTCCGCGACGCCAGCGACCCGGTCATCGCCGGGACAACAGGGCCGGTATTGCCCGGCCGCGCGTACAACATACTGCTGGTGATGACCATCCCGGCCGACGCTGACGCGGGTATTGCGAATGAGACGACAATCACTGCGACGTCCCAAAACAATCCGGCTCATTCCAGCAGCGTCGTAGATACGTCCACCATCCCAGACGCGCCGATCACCGGCCTGGACCTCGACGTCGAGAGTAGCTCGGTCGAGATCAACACGTCCGTCGCCTTCAGCGCCTCGGTCACGGGCGGGACGAACGTGGTCTACACCTGGGACTTTGGGGA
>DSDT01000187.1 GCA_011048615.1 Chloroflexota bacterium
CAGTTGGAGTTGGACATTGACATGCTGGATACTCGGTACTGCACAACGCCAGCCTGCGACGAGTAAAAAAGATTGGCCTAATCGTCCAAACACGAGGCGAGTTTTCCAGATTGCCCAGAACCCGGGGATTGGCTCGGTTGGGGGATCAGACCCCGGGTTCTCTCTACTACAACTGAAAGCTACGGCGTGTCATTGCTCGGCCTGGTCGGGCCTGAAGCCTGATAGAGACACGGTTCATCCTGCTGGCCCTCTAACCTGGGACAGATTGGCAATCCGTCCACGTCTTCGAGCGCACACAGTTTGTGGCGACTGTTCCCTGCTCCCTCGACGAGGAAAGCACAATCATCCAGGCGCGTATACGACCACGCCAGTGTCCGAGGGATGAGGACCAATAAAATAGGAGAACAACTATGGCAACTATCAAAAGAAACAAAGGTGTAATTGGAATCTTGACCGGTGGTGGAGATGTACCCGGGCTGAATCCGGCCATTCGCGCCGTGACCATCCGGGCCATCCGGGAGGGATTCCAAGTCATTGGAATTCGCCGGGGCTGGGGCGGTGCGATAGACATCATCCGTGACAAAAGCGCGGACAACAGTGAAAACTGTCAAATCCTCACCGAAGAGATCGTCAACAAAACCGGTCGGACCGGGGGGACGTTCCTACATACCTCGCGCACCAACCCCAGCCGGGTGACGAAAGAGAAACTTCCAGACCATCTACGGGACACGTATAACGAGCCAGTCAACGACCTGACGGCTGAAGTGATAAAAAATCTGGACTTTTTGGGCATAGATTACCTGATCCCCATCGGCGGCGACGATACCCTCAGCTACGCGGTACGATTGCACCAGGAAGGCATCAAGGTCATCGCCATTCCCAAGACGATGGACAATGACGTGCCCGGAACAGAGTACTGCATCGGATTCAGCACGTGCATCACCCGGACGATCCAGATGACCAACAATCTACGCACGTCTGCCGGTTCCCACCAGCGCTTCCTTGTGCTCGAGGTCTTTGGGCGCTACGCCGGTTTCACCGCCATGCTTCCCACAATGGCCGGCGCGGCCAATCGCTGCGTCATCCCCGAATACCAGTTCGACATAGAACGGCTGACAGAACTTTTGAGCGAGGACCGCATCAAGAATCCGAGCCGGTACTCGATCGTCCTGGTGTCGGAAGGCGCGACGTTCCAGGGCAGCGACAGAGTCTTTACCAGCACCGAAAAGGACTCCTATGGGCACGCCAAGCTGGGTGGTATCGGCAGTCTCGTCTCTGCCAAGATAAAAGAACTCTCACCCCAGTATAACAAAGGCAAACAGGTCAACGTCATCAGTCAGAAACTGGGCTACCTGGTGCGCGGCGGTGATCCCGATGCCATCGACTCTATCGTCCCGATGGCCTATGGCAACCTGGCCCTGGATCTCATCCTCCAGGGTCTCGACGGCCGGCTGGTGGTGCTGAAAAACGGGCGCTACGACAATGCACCCCTCCAAGTCGTGACCAGTTTCAAAAAGTTTGTCAATGTAGAGAAACATTATAACACCCATCGCCTGCGCCCCCGTTACAAGAGCTTTGAGATGAATCCCCTGTTCATTATGACCAGCGATTAAAGCGATGGAAACCAGATCCTTTGATAAAACCTGGATACCCCCGGCGGCGAGGGCTGGACATCTAAATGGACACGTGTCATGATTGACGATAAGAGACCCGCTCGCTACCAGCGGATCTATACCCAACTCCAGGGCCTGATCGAGGGCCAATCACCCAATCTCATCGCGGCGATGGCGACGATATGCGCAGTGTTGCACCACAAGTTGAACCACCATTTTTGGACCGGCTTTTACCTGGCGGCCCAGCAAGACGAACAGGATACCGGAGCCGATCCCATACTTTACGTCGGACCCTACCAGGGCCCCGTCGCCTGCCAGGTCCTTCGAGATCGGGGGGTCTGCCTGCACTGCGTCCGCACCCAGCGCCCCGTGATCGTGCCAGACGTAGAGCAGTTCCCCGGTCACATCGCCTGCGACTCCCGCTCCAAGAGCGAGATCGCCCTGCCGGTCACGAGAGATGGTGTGGTCATCGCCGTGCTGGACGTGGATTCGGACAGGCTGGCCCAGTTCGACGAGGACGACGTCCCCGCGCTGAGCCAAATCCTGAGCCTCTTGCAACCGTATACGTCGAGACAGACTGGACAAAACCCCTAAAATCGTGTATCATTTTCCCGTTCTATCACGAGAACTGGGCGGATGACGAGAGACGTCAACCCGCTTTCACGACACATTGGTACTGCCAGACGCTGCCGACGGCGACCACTAGCTGATCCCCAGTCAGCGGCAGAAACTAGTCGAGAGGCAAACTGAATGTTTGGAAAAGAACTGGGCATTGACCTGGGTACCGTCAACGTGCTGGTCAATCTACGGGGCAAAGGCATCATCCTGCAAGAGCCTTCCGTCGTCGCCATTTCGTCGGAAGAGTACAAAATCGTCGCCGTTGGCGAAGAGGCCCGGGCTATGCTTGGCCGCACGCCGGACGCCATCGAGGTGATCCGCCCTCTGCGGGACGGCGTGATCGCGGATTACCGGGTCACCCAGCGGATGCTCGAGTACTTTATCCGCAAAGCCACTGGCGGGATCGGGCTGTTCAAGCCCCGCGTGATGATCAGTGTGCCGTATGGTGTGACCAGTGTGGAGAAACGAGCGGTGCGAGGGGCAGCCCTGGAGGCCGGGGCCAGCCGCGCTCACCTGATACCAGAACCACTGGCCGGAGCACTCGGCGCCGGCCTGCCCGTCAGCACCCCGGCCGGCAACATGGTCGTAGATATGGGAGGCGGGGCGTCGGAAGCCGCCGTCATCTCGGTCAACGGCATCGTCGTAGCCAGTTCGGTCCGTATCGCCGGCCTGCGCATGGACGAAGCCATTGCCGCTTACGTTCGCCGCAAGTACAACATGATGATCGGCCAACCCACGGCGGAGGAGATCAAAATCCGCATCGGCTCGGCCCTGCCGTTGGCAGAGGATCTGGAGATGGAAGTGCAGGGCCGTGACCAGATCGCTGGCCTGCCCCGCACCATCACCATCAATTCCGAGGAAGTCACCGAGGCCCTCTCCGAACCTCTCTCGGCCATCATCAGCGTGATCAAATCGGTGCTGGAAAAGACACCGCCGGAACTCTCTTCCGACATCGTAGATCGGGGCATGGTCCTGATCGGCGGCGGATCAATGCTCCGCAAGATAGACGAACTGATCACCCGGGAGACGGGCGTACCAGCCTATGTGGCAGACGCGCCTATCGCCTGCGTGGCGATGGGCGCGGGCAAAGCGCTGGAACAATACGAACTGCTTCGCCGCACCATCCCCGATCTCTAACCCACCACCCCGTCCGCGACCACCGTCCCGGCCGGGACCCGACCATCCTGCAGGACCACCGCCCGGCGCACGACCGCCCCCGCGCCGATGCCCGCGCCGGCCTCCAGGTAAACCTCCGGCCCGATCCGGCAGCCGCTTCCCAGGGACACCCCGGCCTCGATATCCACCGGCGGCAGGACCTCGACGTCCGCGGGCAGCCCGACGGGGACCGTGACGCGGGTCGGGTCGCGGCGCAAAATGTGCCGATTCAGGGCCAACAGGTCCGCCGGGTTCGTCAGCGTCAGCCGCCACGGCACCGGCACGCCCCCCACCCGACCGCCGGCGGCGATCAGCAACCTCAACGCGTCAGGGAAATCCCGCTCGCCTCGCACAGAGACGGGCACCTGCGGCAGGTAATCGAGCACCCGGGTGGAGAGCGCGTACAGCGCCGGCACCCCCCAATCGGAAGGCGCCTCTTCGGGACGTGGCTTCTCGACGAGGTCCGTCACCCGGTCGCCTTGCAGCGCGACGACGGCGAGGGTCGGGATCTGCTCGGGCCGCACCCGCAGCAGCGTCAGCGTGGCGTCCAGGTCGGCCTCGCGCCGACCGTGGACCAACGCGGCGACGTGCCCATCCGGGTAGAGATTGTCGCAGGAGGCGAGGAGAAACTCGGCGCCGCCGTCCTCCCGAATGAGCGGAACGGCGCATTCCAGGGCGTGCGCCATCCCCCAGCGCCGCGCCTGGTAGGCCCACCGAAGCCGATCCTCCCCCGAACAGCGACCGAGGTGCTCCATCAGCGCCCCATCCTCTGGATGGACGACCACGACGAAGCGGTCCGCCCCACCTTGCGCCGCCATGTCCAGCACCCGCTCGATCATCGGTTTGCCGACGACGGGTAGCATCCCTTTGGAGCGCCGGTCGGTGAGGGGATGCAGCCGTTTCCCCCGCCCGGCCGCCAGCACGACCGCCAACATCAACCCGCCCCCTCCACCCGCAAGCCCGTCCGGTCCACGTGGGGCCGCCAGACGCGGGCCTCCGTCAGCCCCATCCCGGCGGCAACGGCGTGCAGCCCCTCCACCAGTTCCCGCTCCCGTCCGGGCCGGGTCAGGGCAAAGACAGACCCGCCGCCACCCGCGCCGGTCAGCTTGGCCCCCAGTGCCCCCAGCTCCACCGCCGCCTCGATGAGCCTGTTATTGACCTCGCCAGCGCCGCCCGGCAGGCCGCAGTAGCGCATCATCTCGTCCACCAGGCGGTGATTTTCCGCCATCAGGCGCCCCACCTCGACCCAATCGCGGCGCAGCAGCGCCATCTTGCCCCGCCAGGCCGTCCCTCCCACCCGCTCCATCACGTCCACCAGAAAGGGTTTGCGAGCCCCCCGGACGCAATCGGCGTGCTCCTCCAGGTAGCGGCAGCGCATCACGCCGTGCACGTCGCCCGAATCGTGCGCCAGGCCGGTAAAAACGACCACCAGGGGCAGATCGGGCGTCCAGCGGTCCAACCGCTCATAGGTGACGAACGGCTCTTCTCCCAGCGGCCTCTGGTGCAGTTTGCCCCGATAGTCCAGATAGACGAGGCCACCCAAGAGGGGGACGTACCGGTCAGCATAGCCGCAGGTGATGCCCAACTCGCGCGCCTCGACCCGCTGGCACATCTCGGCCAGCACGTACTCGTTGTGCAGGTGAGGGTCCAAATCATAGAACCAGCGCAGCCCCGCCAACGTCAACAGCGCCAACAGCGACGACCCGCCCAGGCCGGACTGACGCGGCACCTCGGTCCAGACGGCGATCCGCAGGCCGCCCCGCTCCGTCCACCGACGTCGGAGCTGGGGGCTGTAGGCGTACAGCCGGTTGACGGCGCCCTTTAACAGGTCGAGGGCGCCCTCGTAAGGGTAAGGGGGCAGGCCGGCCAATCTCTGCCGCTCCAAGACCTCGCCCGTGCGCGTGACCAATTCCAGCACCACGCCATCAGCCGGCTCGACGACGGCCCCGGCGTAGGTATCAATGGCAGCAGAAATCGTGGCGTGGTCTCCCTCGACGCCGTCGGAGGGATTGCCCAGGAGATTGATGCGGGCCGGGATCGTCAATCGGCAGCGCACGCTCCCCCCTCCCACACCAGAACGGTGTAGACGTCCAGGGACAGCTTTAGCGAGCGGCCAATGAGTGAGACCGTCTCCTCGGCATCCGGGGAGAGCAACCGGGCCGACACGGCCCAGGGCAAATGGACGGTCACCGGCTGCGGGTGGTCGGCATAGTTGACCAGGTGAAGCTGCTCGATGTCGCCCCGCCGCCACCACTCTATCAGAACGGACCGTTCGGCCTCGATCCGGGGCGTGACCAGGCCGCCCAGCGCCGCCCGCAGGGCCGCCCGCTCCGCCAGGGGAGGGACGCGGAAGAGGGGATTGTAGGCCGCCCCGCCCTGGAGGACGCGCTGGGTCACGTGGGTGCGGTCGAGCAGGCCGCGAAACAGGCGGTGGGAAAAGTAGGCCCGGAAGAGGGCCAGCGCCCCCCGCCCAAAGGCCGCGCACAACCCAGGGTGACGCTGCAAGACTGGGGTGGCGGGCCGCTCCCGCGCCCAGACCAGCTCGGCGCCGGGCCGCTCCTCCCCCAGCGCGATCGCCCGCCCGCCGGCCGCCGTAAACTCGGCCAACTGGCGGACCAGCCCCTCGCTCTGGCCTGGCGGCAGGATCAGCGCCTCGACCCCGACCCACGGCCCCGGCCCGACGATACGGTAGGGCAGCCCATCCACCAGCAGCGCCTGGCAGGCCGCAAAGGTGAGAGGCGCGGCGTAGCGCCAGTCGAAAGGCAGCGCGTCGTAGGGAAAATAGACCGCCAGCGGCGACGCGGGCCGCGAGTCGGCGTAGAGGTCGGCGTGCGCCTCCAGCCAGCGATGAATCTGGGCCAGCGCCTCCCGCTCTGGCCCAAAGGGTTCACCCGTCAGCAGCGTAAAGCCCCCATCGCGGGGATCGAAGAACTCGGTCCCCTTGACGATGGTCGTCGCACCGCAGGCCGCCCCCTCGGCGACGGCGCGCTGGAACTGGCGCGGCGTGTAGACCGGGTCGAAGCCGATCCCCGCGATGTAGGGGTCGGTGGTGACCGGCCGGCCGCCGGACCAGGCCCGCGCCGCCTTGCAGGTGATGCTGTTGACCACCGGGGCGCCGTCGGCGGCCAGGCGCGGAAAGCTGTGATCCTCGATCATCACCACGTCCGAGACGCGGGCCGCCGCCCGCAGGTCCACGCCGAACTCGGCATAGTGGTTGCAGTTGATGGCGTCGTACACGTTCTCGGCCACGACGACGGTGGGGCGGAGGGAGCGGGCTAGGTCGGCCAGCTCGCCGATCAACTGCCAGACCACCCCGGTCCGCCACGTCAAATACTGCTGCGTATCCGGGTGCTGAGGGTCGAGTTGCTCCGGGATGGACCGCCCGTACGCCGCCTGGCAGCGGTCGCAGTAGCAGCCGGCCCCGGTGACCCAGGTATCGAACAGGGAGAGCGGGTGCAGTCCCATCCAGGGATTGTCGAGGAAGACGCCGTCAGCTCCGGCCTCGACCACCTCCCGCACCCGCCGAGCGAGCTGTTCCCGCCACGCGGGGTGCAGCCAACAGGTCATGTAGCGGCCAGTGTAATAGTGGATGAACCGGCCCCGGGGGTCACGGGCGTACCAGCCCTCCTCGACGTGAGAGCCGGCGTAGACACAGTTGGAGAGCTGGACGTAGCCAAAGACGCGCAGGCCAGCCCGGTGGAAAACGTCCACCGCCCGCCGAAAGCTCCCCCACTGGACGGCGTCTTGCTCCGGCGGAAAGCCCCAGTTGTACATCAGGTAGGCCCAGTTGAAACCCGCGTCGGCCAGGCGCCGGGCAGCCCTGGCAGTGTGGGCCTCCAGGTGGACGGATTCGTTGACCGGCGCATCCATAAACTTGAGGCGGTTCATCATCACCGTCGTCGGCCCGCCCCAAAAGTAGACTGGGCGGTGCAGGCCGACGGCGAATAGCGTCTCGGTCGTCGCCACAGGGTCACCTCTCATCAAAGTGATCGTCGCCGCCAGGATTCTACCTCACCCCGGATGGCGACGCAAGTGAAATCCAACCCAAGCGGCGCACCTCGTTCGGAGCCGTTCAGAGCGTGCGCCGCTTGGTCTACAGCTTCGGGGCGAGCATCCCGCTCACGCCGGCCCTCGCAGGAGAACGGTCTGAGCCGCGGCCAGCCCCACCCCCGGCTCGAACCTGTATCCCACCCGCGCCAATCCATATTCGACCGCTCCGACCGTCGCCAGGATGTCTGACGAGGTCACCACCCCCATGTGACCGACGCGAAAGTACTCCGCCTTGATGTCGGGGTGCAGACCCCCGGCTACGATGACCCCGGCCCGCTTGATCTCGGTCAGCAGGCCCTGGTCCACGCCGGGCGGAAAGTAGGGCGCCGTCATGGTGTTGGCCGCCCGGTCGGCGCTCGCTGGCACCTGCGCCATCCCCAGCGCCTCGACGGCCGCCTTGAACGCCTCGCTCAGCCAGCGGTGACGGGCAAAGCGGGCGTCCATCCCCTCGTCCAGAATCTGACCCAGGCTCACGTTGAGGGCCCAGATGTGATTGACCGGCGGGGTGCCAAAGTAGCGCGGATCCCTGGCCTCAGCGCTCTCCATAATGGGCAGCCAACGCGCCCAATCGGCGTAATAGTTGATCACCGGGGATTTGCGGCGGCGAGCGGCCTCCATCGCCCGGGGGCCCGCCATCACCAGAGCCAGGCCCGGCGGCACCCCGATCGCCTTCTGAGAGGCGGTGAGGGTCAGGTCGACCCCCCACTCCGCCTGCCGCAGTTCCTCACCGGCCACCGAACAGACCCCATCCACCAACACCAACGCGCCATGAGCGCGCCCCAGGGCCGCCAATCCCTTGACGTCAGCTCGTACAGCAGTCGAGGTATCCACGTGGGTGATGGTCATCAGCTTGTAGTCCGCCTCTTTCAACACCTCCTTCACCGCCTCCAACGCCGGCGCGTCCCCGATGGATGGAGCGTCCACCTGGACCACGTCCGCACCGTACCCCTCCAGGATGGCAGCAAAGCGACTGCCAAAATAGCCGGTGCTGACCACCAGCGCTCTGTCGCCCGGCTCGATCAGATTGACGGCCGACATGTCCATCGCCAGCGTGCCGGACCCGGCAATGATGAACGGCTGTCCGTCAGGACACAGAAACACCTCCCGCAGCCGCTTGAGGGCCTGATCAAAGACCTCTAAAAAGTTCGGGGCGACGTGGCTGGTCGTGG
>DSDT01000301.1 GCA_011048615.1 Chloroflexota bacterium
ATGGCCGAAGCTGCCATCATAGACGCCGACAACGCCCCAGAGGGTGACGCCATCGCCGTGCGGGTGCAAGAGCGATTTCAAGTCTCCCGCGTTTACCGCACGCCCGTCAGTCCCGCCATCGGCACCCACGCCGGGCCTGGTACCGTCGGCATCGCCTTCTACGCCGAGGACTGATCGCTTCCCCATCCCAACCCACTTTTCACCACAGCGGAGGGTGAACCTCCCCGCTGATCCCCCTTGCCTCGTGTACGGGCCGCTTGTTATCCTGCTATCCTGTGTTACAATGCCCTGTGACTATTGTATGAGGAGGTGACATGTCCAGTTCTGCTGATTCCAAAGAACAATTGGAACAGGGCGCCTTGGAGGGATTGGAAAGCAGGGAGCAGTTTACCCTGCAGGAACGCGAGGCTATCGCTGCGACCATCGAGTCCGAGATCGCCACGCTGCTGCCAGAGCTACCAGGGGGAATAGCCGAGATCGCCGCCCGGGCTGTGGGCATCTCCCTCGCCATCACCGATAAACTGGCTTCCCCCACTACCCCACTGGAATCTCGCCAGCCGGACCACAAGGAGGAATCGTAGCACATCACGACCAGGGACCTGGCACCGCTTATGAGTGGACATTACAGCCCAGACATCCTCAGCCGACTGCGGCAGTTTGGCGCGCAAAAGGTCACCCTCCCCATCCCCGGCGCCCCCCGCATCTCCTGGCTCACTTTGCAGGCAATTCTGTTCTTTGTCGGCTGCGCGGTTTGTTCCTGCTGCGCGCTTTCGTCATTCATCTGGGGAAGCAGCAGCCCGCGCCTCACCGCAGAGTTTGCCTGGGGCACCGCCCCCTCTGCCACGCCATGGCTCGTCCAGACGAGGACCCCCACATCTCCTGCTGTGGAGGCCGGCTCGCAGATCCCTGCCTTGACCCTGGCACCGACCATCACCCTCCCCTCACCCTCCCCTGACACAGAGCCGTTCACTCCTACCCCTACCCCATCGTCCGCGCTCCCCACCGCTGTCCCTGCCACCCCATCCACGCCCACACTAGCGCCGCTCGAATCATCCGTCACACCAACGGAGGCCGCCCCAATCACGAGTCCACCGCCCACACCATCAGCGGTCTCGACGCCAGAACAGGACACGCCCACGCCCACCAGAACACCCCAGTCCAGCGAGACGCTGCCGCCGCCGCCCTCTTCCACCCCCACCTCGGCGCCTACCTTCACATTCACTCCTACTTTTACGCCGGAACCGAGGTATTCCGAGTTAAAGATTCTATGGGTAGAGTACGCCAAATTCCAGGAGGAATACGTCCGCATCGAAAACCTGGGCCCAAGAGACCAGGATATGACCGGCTGGACTCTGGCGGACGAGAACGACAACACCTACAACTTTCCGGATAACTTTATCCTCCGCCGGGAACACGAGGTTCGCGTGTGGACGGCCAGCGGCGTCGACACGACGACGGACCTCCATTGGGGGCGCAGCAGCGGCGTGTGGAGCAGCAAGGGTGATACAGCCTTCCTGCGAGACCCTGAGGGAGAGTTGGTGGATTCGTTCACGTGGACGGGGGACGACAGTGAGTGACCAGAACGCCGAGACCCACGCCGGGGATTGGGCCGCACGACTGCGCCAGATCGGGGCAGAACGGATCGCGTTGCCCATCGGAAGCCGGCGCTCTGTCTCCTGGCTCACCCTACAGGCCGTGTTGTTCTTTGTCGGCTGCGTGATCTGCTCGTGCTGTTCCATCACGTCCTTCGTGTGGGGCAACGAGAGCTTCCAGATCACCCTGCCGGCCCCTGCTCACACCGCTACGATCACTCCCACCGCGAGGGACGTGGAGAATCCACTGAACAACCCCGAACCCAGCATAGGCAAACCACCCAAGCCCACCCGCGCGGCGGAGACCGTCGGGACCGAGACGCCGCCCCCGGAAACCGCTCCCCCGGCGACATCCACGCCGGACCAGTCCCCCCTCTCCACTCCGCTGGCGACCTCTCCCCTCACCCCCTCGCCACCGCCCGAACCGACCAAATCCTCTCTGACGCCCCCGCCGACCAATCCTCCAGACAGCTCGTTCGATCTGCACATCGTGCTGGTCGAGTACAGCCGTCCCGGACGAGATTGGACTGAGGAGCACGTGCTGATCGAAAACCGAGGAGCCGCTAATCTGAATCTGACCGGCTGGAAACTCGGCCACGACGAATCGGGCGCCTACGAATTTCCCGCCGGGTTCGTCCTGGACAGCGGCAGGAGCGTCCGGGTGTGGTCCACGAAAGGCGTGGACACCGAGATCGAGCTGTACTGGGGCCGGGAAGAGGCTGCCTGGCCTCCAGAGGATGGGATCGTCCACCTGTGGGATGCCTCAGGAGCAGTGGTGGATCGCCACAAGTGGTAGCCTGTTAATCTGCGACTCCCAATCGCGCCCGGCGCTGTTCGCGCTCCCAGGCTGGCAGGTCCTGGTCATCTTTGCCCGTCAGCACGCCCCGCAGCTCCAAGATCTGATCTCGCAGCAGCGCCGCCTTCTCGAATTCCAGGTTCTCGGCGGCGGCTTTCATCTGCTTTTCCAGCTCCCGAATCAATCGCGCCAGCTCGTCGGCGGGCAACTGGGCCACCGTCAGCCCGCGATCCTGTTCTGGCACCGCTTCCTGGCGCACGCGGTCGGTCAAATCGTGAACCTCTTTGACGATCGTCGCGGGAACGATGCCATGCTCCTGGTTGTACGCCACCTGAATCTCGCGCCGGCGGTCCGTCTCCTCGATGGCACGCTGCATCGAGTCGGTCACTCGATCGGCGTACATGATGGCCGTGCCGTTGACGTGTCGCGCCGCCCGCCCGACCGTCTGGATGAGCGCCGTATCGGAGCGCAGGAACCCCTCCTTGTCGGCGTCCAAAATCGCCACCAGGCTGACCTCCGGCAAGTCCAACCCCTCGCGCAGCAGGTTGATCCCCACGACCACGTCGTAGACTCCCAACCGCAGGTCGCGCAGAATCTCGACCCGCTCCAGGGTGTGGACCTCGCTGTGGAGATAATGCACCTTGATGTCCAACTCGCGCAGATACCCGGACAGATCCTCGGCCATGCGCTTGGTCAGCGTGGTGACCAGCACCCGTTCGCCGCGCGATACCCGCTCGTTGATTTGGGCCACCAGATCGTCCACCTGCCCCTGCACCGGCTTGACGACGATGTCCGGGTCCACGATCCCAGTTGGCCGGATGATCTGCTGCACCACTTGCTCGCCCCGCTCCATCTCGTAGGGGCCGGGCGTCGCAGAGGTATAGATGACCTGATTGAGACGCGTCTCGAACTCGTCGAATTGGAGCGGACGGTTATCCAACGCCGAGGGAAGGCGAAATCCATAATCAACCAGCACCTGCTTACGACTCCGGTCGCCGTGGAACATGCCCCGCACCTGGGGGATGGTCATGTGAGACTCGTCTACCAGCAGCAGATAATCGGGCGGGAAATAGTCCATCAGCGTCCAGGGCGGCGAACCGGGAGGCCGCTGCTGCAAATGGCGGGAATAGTTCTCGATGCCGGAGCAGTACCCGATCTCGCGGATCATTTCGATGTCGTACCGGGTGCGCTGCTCCAACCGCTGGGCCTCCAGGAGCTTGCCCTCCTGCTTCAGGGTAGCCAGATGCTCCTCCAATTCCACCTCGATATCGGCCAGAGCCTGCTCCCGTTTATCCTCTGGGGTGATAAAGTGCTTGGCCGGAAATACCTTGAGCTCGTCCAGTTCTGCCAACACCTCGCCCGTCAGTGGGTCGATCTCGGTGATACGCTCCAGCTCGTCCCCCCAGAATCCCACCCGGTAGGCGGTCTCGGCGTAGGCCGGATAGACTTCCAACGTATCGCCTCGCACTCGAAAAACACCCCGCTTCAAATCAAAGTCGTTCCGCTCGTAGTAGATGCTGACCAGGTGACGCAGCAGCGTCTCCCGCCGGTACTGCTCTCCAGGACGCAGATCGACTACCACCTGTCCCCACTCCTGGGGATCGCCGATGGCATAGATACAAGAGACCGAGGCCACGATAATGACGTCCCGCCGGGAAAAGAGGGACGTGGTCGCTGCCAGGCGCAGCCGGTCAATCTCCTCGTTGATGTCGGCATCCTTCTCGATGTACAGGTCGTGTTTGGGAACGTACGCCTCCGGTTGATAGTAGTCATAATAGGAGACGAAATACTCGACCGCGTTGCGGGGAAACATCTCGCGGAACTCGGCATAGAGCTGGGCAGCCAGGGTCTTGTTGTGCGCCAGCACGAGGGTCGGCCGCTGCAACCGTTCGATCACCTGGCTGACTACATACGTCTTGCCGGTTCCGGTAGCGCCCAACAGCACCTGGTGTCTGTACCCCTTTTCGAGACCTTCCACCAGAGCCGCGATAGCCTGCGGCTGGTCTCCGGTGGGTTGAAAGTCGGAGATGAGTTGAAACCTGGGCATATCACACCCTCCTATCATGTAGAACGTCAGTTCGGGATTATACACCAAGTCGGCGTCCCGCGCCAGATTTGACACCAAGTCGTTATGTGGTATTGTACAGGAGCGCACAAACAGCTCGTGGAGTCAGGAAAATGGAGGGCAGCCATCATTCGTTAACTCTACCCCGCCAGGGGTATACCGTCATCGTCGTCGCCATCCTCTGCCTGAGCCTGGGTATCGGCGGCCCGATTCTCGTGGGCCGTATGTATAGCCAGCACTATGCCCACCGGATTTATCCTGGTGTCAGCGTGTACGGCGTGGATCTGGGCGGATTGACGGTCGCCGAGGCCGCGGCCGCTCTCCAATCCGAGATGCCAGGAGCCAATGCGCTGCCCCTCACCCTGCGCGATGGCGAGCGAATATGGAGCCGTTCCTGGGCCGACGTGGCCCTGCGCCTGGACCCCAAGGCGACCGCCTTCCTCGCCTACCGGGTGGGACGTCAAGGCTCCCTCGTGCAGCAGAGGGGAGCTCAACTGTACGCCCTGCTCCGGGGCTGGCCCCTCTCCCCCGTCGCCATACTGCCGACGGCGGAACAGGCCGCCCTCGCCCTGCAGGCGCTGGCGCCCCAGGTCTTTATCCCGCCGATTAACGCCACCCTCACTATCGAAGCAAGCGGGGTAATTACCGTGCCAGGACGACCAGGACGCGAGTTGGACATCGAAACCATCGTCGCCCTGCTCCCGCACACCATCGGCGTCCACAGCGAAGGAGTGGTGATGGAACTGCTCACCCGGCCCGTCCCTCCCGCCATCGAGGACCCAGGACCAGCCCGGGCCCAGGCCCAAGCTCTGCTGGCCCACCCCTTCACCCTGACCGCGGACGATCCCCTGACCGACTTTTACGCTTCCTGGTCGGTGGAGCCGCAGGCTGTAGCCGAGTGGCTGACGACGAGGGTGGTGGAGGAAGAGGAGAGCGCCCGGCTGTTGCTCACAGTGCGCACAGAGGCGGTGCAAGCCTACCTGGAGGACTGGGGCAGCCAATTGACCGACCGGGTCGGCATAGACATCGCGGGGACCGTGCCGGCGGTGCAAGCGGCGATCGAGGCCGGGCAGAGGGGAACCTCCGTCGCGCTGGTCCACTATCCGCATTCCTACACTGTGCAGCCGGGAGATACCCTGATGTCGGTCGCTTACGCCCACGGCTTTCCCATCTGGCGGCTGACCGAGGTCAATCCCACCGTGGATCCCGGTCGCCTCCAGCCCGGTCAGCAAATCCTCATTCCCTCGATAGATGTGCTCTTCCCACTGCCTCTCGTCACCCGGCAGCGCATCGTGGTAAGCCTCTCCGATCAACGGTTGATCGCCTACGAGGATGGCATCCCGGTCTTTGACTTTGTCTGCTCGACTGGCCTCGACTCCTCGCCCACCTTGCCCGGTCAGTTTCAAATCCTGAGCAAGAAGGAGGAAGCATACGCCTCTAGTTGGGACCTATGGATGCCCCACTTTATGGGAATTTACCGCACCGGACCCGATTTCACCAATGGCATCCACGCCCTGCCTACTCTCTCCAACGGTACTCGACTTTGGGAAGGAATCCTGGGCAGGCCGGTCTCCTATGGCTGCATCGTCCTCGGTCTGAACGAGGCCGCCATGCTCTACGATTGGGCCGAATTGGGCGCTCTGATAACGATTCAGGAATAGATGGTGGCTTGTGCCACTACGCTCTTTGCCCGACGGCTGTCTATTGAAACGATATTGTAACCCAAGTGAAACCCTGAAGCATTCGATTTCGATTTATAGTGGAGCTAACTGCCATGCGTTCTCGGCGGTAGCGTCTGGCTGAGTAACTATTGTACGTAGAGGGAAAAGTTATGCCCGTCCTACTTTGGATGGACCTGGTCAGTTTGGGTATATCCTTGATCGTCTCTGCTGCCCTGGCAGCGCTAGCCTTGGGCGTCAGATCCAGACGTCCCATCAACTATGCCTTTATTGCCCTGATCTTGACAGAAGCTGCGTGGGCCACTCTGGCCATGTTCCTGCGATTCTCCCTGCTGCTAGAGATAGGCAACCCCACCCGGCTGCTAGAACTGACCGCCCTGGCCCTCTCTCTCACCGGCCCTCTTTTGCTCCTGTTCACCACCCGTTACCTGGGCCGTCCCACCCGCCGACTGGATGCAGTGGTAGCCGTGGGAATAGCCGCGATGGCTCTCCTATGCATCCCCCTCTTTCGCCATCACCTGATTCTGAATCCCCGCCTGGCTGCCAACGGCGCGCTCTTTTTCGACATCAGCCCCGCGGGCGTGCTGATCGCCTTGCTGCCGACTCTGTACATGGCCGGGGCTCTCGCTCTCTTTTGGCAAGAACGCCGGAGGATCGAGGAGCCTCGCATGGCGTTGAGTGTGCTCATCATGCTCGTCGGGTTAGTGGCCAGGGAGATCCCGAGCGTCCCACCCTGGATCACGACCACGATGAACACCCTCGGCATCCTGCTCATCGGCTACACCGTCATCAGCCAGCAGATCTTTAACCCGTTGAAGGAGCTCACCGAGGAACTGGAACAACGGGTGAAAGACCGCACCCGCGAACTGACCAGGGCCGCCGCCCAACTGACCACCATTCACAGCTTGGGCCAAAACCTGGTCCTTTCCAGAGACGAGACCGAAATCACCCACCTGGTGCTGGATGCAGCGCGCCGGATGCTGCACATCTCGACGTGCGATTTATGGATGGTGAATCGAGAACAAGGCGTGCTAGAACGACAGTCCGACGCCGCAACATCCTCACCCCCTCCGGTCATTTCGCTGCATGATCAGAACGACGTCATTGCTTCGGTCGCTCGAACCGGTCATTCCATCCATCTGCCAGATGCCGGTCAAGATACTGACGACCGAAACGAGGCCCCCCGCCCTTGCTCCGCGCTGTGTGTCCCGCTGCGGATCGGCAGCCACATGCTCGGAGTGTTGAATGTCGAGAGCTGTACGCCCAATGGCTTTACCCCAGCCGACACGCAACTCGTGGAGGCCCTGGCCAACTCGGCCGCCATCGCCATCCGGAACGCGCGCGCCTATACGCAGAAACCCGTCACCGCACCGAGCGGCTGGCGGTCGTCAACCACATTGCCCAGGTGGCCGGTTCAACTCTTGACGTGGACGACCTGATGACCAGCGTGTATTTCGAAATCGCGGCCGCCTTTCACCCCGATGCATTCTTCATCGCTCTCTACAACGACCAAACGGATGAATTGGACTTTTGCTTCCAAGTGGATGAGAAAAGCCAGTATCCCCCTGGACAATGTCCCCTGGGAGAAGAATTGACCTCCCGCATCGTCGCCGAGAAGAAACCCCTGCTTATTCGAGACCTGGCAGAATATCAAAGAGAGAGACATCCCCTCCTACCGATGCCGTTCGAGAACGGGAAGACGGTGACCTCCTGGCTGGGCGTTCCTATGCTGATAGAGGAGCGGGTGACCGGTGTCATCAGCGTGCAATCCTATCAGCCCTACAAATGGGACGAAAAGGACAAACTATTGCTCTTGACCATCGCCGATCAGGTGGCTGTGGCTCTGGAAAAAGCGCGTCTGCTGCAAGAACAGGAGCGCCGGGTCACCGAGCTGGCCATCGTTAGCGAGATTGGACGGACCGTCTCCTCCACCCTGGAGATGGACCGCGTGCTAGAGACCGTCCATCGGCAGGTCGGTCGGCTGTTCGACACCACCAACTTTTTCATCGCAGCCTACGAAGAAGCGATCCAAGAGTGGAGCATCGCTTTCCACGTGGAACAGGGCCAGAACCAGCCCATCGGCCGACGGTATCCTCTGGAGTGCGGACTCACCGGCTACATCCTTCGCCATCGCCAACACCTACTCTTTCGGTCCAGCGAGGAAATCTTTGCCTTTCACCAGGAACACGGGGGCGAAATCGTAGGAGCGATGGCCCGCTCGTGGCTGGGGGTGCCCCTCATCACCGCCGACAAGATCGTCGGCGTGATGGGCATCCAGAACTATGAACACGAGAACCTCTACACGGAGCAGGATGTGGCGCTGCTCTCCACGGTCGCTGCCCAGATAGCGCCCGCCTTGTACAATCTGCGGCTGCTGGAAGAGGCGCGCCGTCGGAGCAAGGAACTGGAAGTTATCAACGAGGTCAGTCAAACCATCACGGCCTTGCCGTCCCATTCCACGATGCAGC
>DSDT01000300.1 GCA_011048615.1 Chloroflexota bacterium
AAGATGGCAGGTAGGGATACCTGCCCTACAGGGGTCGAAGGTAGGGATACCCACGCCACAGATGATTGTAGGGCGGATTTCTTATCCGCCGGAGAAGATGGCAGGTAGGGATACCTGCCCTACTTTTGGCAAAGGCATCGTTTGGCGCAAGCCCCTCGAAGAAGCGTTTGCGCGCCCGACACGCTGGTGCTCACGCCGGGCGTCACCATCGACGTGCGCTCCCTGGATTTATCGGGGGACCTGGACGACTTGCAGAGGCGTTGCCAGGCTTTTGCACACCACCTGAGTGAGATCGCGAAAAGAATGCTACGAGTTCGCATCAATTGCGCGATCACGACTTTCGCCTCTCCTACGACCCCGCCGACGGCCGGCTGCACGCCTTCTACATCCCGGCGCTCTCGGCCAGTAGTTGGGTTGGCTACCCGACTGCTTGACATTACCGCCATTGTCTTGTACAATACGTACATACTGTACAAGGAGGTGCAGAGATGGAGCGTGTATTCAGCGCCTCGGAGGCGCGGGCGAACTTTTCGGAACTGGTGACCGAAGCCGGTTACGCCGGTCGTGAGGCGGTCATCGAGCGCAACAACCGCCCCGTCGCCGTCATCATCGGCTACGAGCAGTACCTGGAGCTGCGCCGGCAGGCCGGAGAGCGCGCGGCCCGCTTTGCCGTCTACGACGAGATCCGCGCTCGCAACCCCGAGGCAACGCCGGAGCAGGTGGAAGCTGACGTGGCGGCCGCGGTGCGCGCCGTGCGGCGGTCGTGAGCGGTGCCTCAACCGGGGGATGAATCCCCGCCCGTCCTGCGGGCGGTTCTGGATACCAACGTCTACGTCAGCGGCGTGATCCTCTCGCGTGGGACGCCGTTCGAGGTGCTCGAAGCGTGGCGGGGGCAGGCGTACATCCTGGTCACGTCCGAGGCGATCATCGCCGAGATCGAGCGGGTGCTGCGCTATCCCCGGATCCGCGACCGCTATGCGGTGAGCGAGCAGGACATCGCGTGCCTGGTCGAGTCGCTGCGCGCCGACGCGGTGGTCGTCGCCGGCGCGTGTGAAGTGAGCGGCGTCTCCCGCGATCCAGACGACGACAAGTTCCTCGCCTGCGCACTGGAGGCGCAGGCCGATTGCATCGCCACCGGCGACCCCGATCTGTTGGATCTGGGTCACTACCAGGGCGTCGCCATTCTCGAGCCGCACGAGTTTCTGGAGCGGTTGCGATGAACTTGCGTGATCACGATTTCTACCTCTCCTACGGCCCCGCCGACGACCGGCTGCACGCCTTCTACATCCCGGCCCTCTCGGCCAGCGTGCGCTACGACCGTATGACCGGCTATTTCACCTCCGGCGCGCTGGCCGTCGCCGCTGCCGGGGTGGCCCGCCTCATCGCCGGTGGCGGGCGGATGCGCATGCTCGTCGGTGCGCAGCTCAGCCGGGAGGACGTCCAGGCGATCGCCGCCGGACACGACCTGCAGACCGTCGTCGCCGCCAGCCTGGGCCGCGCCCTGCCCGACCCGGCCGACCTGGAGGATCAGCTCCTGCGCGACCGGCTGGCGACCCTGGCGTGGATGGTCGCCGCCGGCGCGCTCGAGATGCGGGTCGTGCTGCCCACCGGCCCCGATGGCCTGCCGCTCCCCGCCCCCGAGTCGCAGGACTATTTTCACCCCAAGGTCGGCATCTTCTCCGACGCCGACGGCCATCAGATTGCCTTCAGCGGCAGCGTCAACGAGTCGGTCACCGGCTGGCAGCACAACTATGAGCAGTTCATGGTCTTTACGTCCTGGTCCGATGGCCGGGCCTGGGTTGCCGAGGCTGTGTCCCGTTTCGAACGGTTGTGGGGGCAGCGCGAACCCGACTGGCTCGCGCTGCCGGTGCCTGAGGCGGCCCGACAAAAGCTGCTCCGCTACACCCCGTCTCGCGCCCCCGCGCGCGATCCGCTGGAGAGAGACGCGGAGAAAGGCACTGTCGCGCTCAAGGAAGAGATCGAGCGTCTCGTACTGGCCCCAGCCGTGGAACGGGAGCGCGTCCTGTGCCAATTCCTGCGCGACGCGCCGCACCTGGTGGATGGCGCAGGCCTGGGCGGCGCCACCGCTGCGGTCGAACCCTGGCCGCATCAGCAGAGCGTCGCCCGGCAGGTCGTAGAGACCTATCCCGCCCGCTACCTCTTCTGCGACGAGGTCGGCCTGGGCAAGACGATCGAGGCCGGCCTGGTGCTGCGCGCGCTGTGGCTGCGCGGCATCGTCCGGCGCGGGCTGATCCTGGCGCCCAAGTCGGTGCTGCGCCAGTGGCAAGAAGAGCTGTACGAGAAATTCGTCCTCGACGTGCCGCTGTACGACGGCAAGGGCTTCACCAACTATTGGGGTGTGACCCACATCCCCTCGACGCCAGACCCGTGGGCCGACGTGACCCTGGCGCTCGCCTCCAGCCAGTTGATGAAGCGCCAGGAGCGCCAGGCCGAGCTGCTCGAGACCCGCCCCTGGGACCTGATCCTGGTGGACGAGGCGCACCACGCGCGGCGCAAGGATTTCCTGGACCGGCAGACCTATCGGCCGAATCGGCTGCTGGAACTGCTGAACCGGCTTCAGGGTCGAACCAAGGGGCTGCTGTTGCTGACAGCGACGCCGATGCAGGTCGACCCGATCGAGGTGTGGGATCTGCTCAACCTGTTGGGGTTGAGCGGCGAGTGGGGCGCCGACGGGCGTCACTTTTTGCGCTTTTACGCCGAGCTGCGCAGCGCCGAGCCGGACTGGCCGTTCGTCCTGCAAATGTTCCACGCCGAGCGCGCCGTCCGCGGCGAACCGCTGGACGGCGCGTGGGCCAAGCGGGCGCGACAGCACTTGGGCGCCGTGGCGTGGACGCAGCTCCAGCAACTGCTGGAGAACCTGCAGGCCGGCGGGCAGTTCCGGCAGTTGCCGCCCGAGGCGCAGGCCCTGGCGCTCGACCGGATGCAGCAGGTCACCCCGCTGCGCCGGCTGGTCTTTCGCAACACGCGGGCGCTGCTGCGCGACTATCGGCGGCGCGGGCTGCTGCAGGAGAACGTACCCACTCGATTGCCGCGTTTGGAGTGGGTCCCCATGCGCCCCGAGGAGCGCGCGCTCTACGACCGTATCGAAGAGTACATCAGCGCCTCCTACCGCAAATACGAGGAGCAGCGCAAGGGGCTGGGCTTTGTGATGACCGTCTACCGCCGCCGCTTGACCAGCAGCTTTTACGCCGTGCGCTGTAGCCTGGAGCGGCGGCTGGCCTTTTTGCAGGGCCGCGCCGGGTTGGGGCTGGACGAGGACGATCTGGAACAAGAGACGCTGGCGCTGGACGTCGACGAGGAGCGGCTGGATGAACGCGCGGCCGACTATCGCGACGAGATCGCCTACGTGGAGGATTTCCTGCGCCAGTTGTCCGCGCTGGGCGGCCACGACTCCAAGGTGCGGCAGTTGCTCGACGACATCGACGACGCCTTTCGCCAGCGCGAGACGGTGCTCGTCTTTACCCAGTACACCGACACGCTCGATTTCCTGCGCGAGCAACTGCGCCAGCAGTACGGCCCGCAGGTCGCCTGCTACAGTGGGCGCGGCGGGGAGCGCTGGGACGGGGTGCTATGGGCGCCGGTGACGAAGGAAGAGCTCAAGAACGACTTTCGTCGCGGCGAGGTCAAGGTGCTGCTGGCGACCGAGGCGGCCAGCGAGGGGTTGAACCTCCAGACCTGCGGCGTGCTGATCAACTATGACATGCCGTGGAACCCGATGCGCGTCGAGCAGCGCATCGGGCGCGTCGACCGCATCGGTCAGCGCTACGACGAGGTCTGGATTCGCAACTATTTCTACGCCGAGACCGTCGAAGCGCGGGTCTATCAGGCGCTGAGCGAGCGCATCGACTGGTTCCAGGTCGTCGTCGGGCCGCTCCAGCCGATCCTGGCCCAGGTGGAACGCGCCATCCAGCGCGTGGCGCTGAGCGGGGGCGAGGAGCGGCGGCGGCTCTTGCAGCGCGAGTTGGACGATCTCAACACCGCGCTGGACGGCCGGGACGAGCAGCTCGATCTGGACGCGTGGTCGGCGCAGGCGCGCGACGGCGGCGAGTGGCCGGCGCCGCTGACGCTGCCGGAACTGGCGGCGACGGTGACGGAATGTCCCACGCTATGGGCCTGCTTCCGGCCGCACCCGTCGATCGGCGGGGCGTTCTGGCTGCGCCTGGGCGGGGAGGAGACGGCGGTCACGTTCGACCGCGCCGTCTTTGACATCTACCCCAACAGCCTCCGACTGCTGACCTATGGTAATCCGCTGCTGGAGCGGCTGCTGGCATCGATCGCCGCGCTGGAGGGGGACGTGTTCCAGGGGGCGCTCTTGCGGGTCGCTGTGACCGCGCCCTGGCCGAGAGTCGGCTACTATATCCTGACCGAGGCCGGGCAGGTGCAGCGGCTGGCGAGCCTGGAGCAGGTGCGCGCAGCGTTGGACGCGCCCGACGCGCCGGTCTGGACGGCCACACAGATCGAGGCCGCGCAGGCCGACCTGGAGGCGGCGGCGACGGCCGAGTGGGCGCGGAGCGATGAGGGGCGCGAGCGGCTCGTGCGGGCGCAGCGGGAGGCGTTGCTCGCCCGCGCCGGGCGGCTGCTGTTGGACGCCGCGCTGGTCGAGCTGGCGTTGGGGCAACAGCCGGCCATGTTCGGGGAGACCGGTTACCCGCTGGCCTTTGCCGAGTCGGCGGTGACCGGCCTGAGACGGCACGGCTACCCCTGGACGGCGCTATTAGGGCAGGTGACGACCCACGCTGGCCTGACCGCGCCGCAGCCCACCGATCCGTTTTTCGTCGCGATTCAGGGTCAGTCGGCGGAACAGTTGCGGCGGCAGTTCGAGCGGCTGGCGCGCCAGGCGCAACAACTGCTGGCGCAGCTTGCGGCGCTCGGCTGATGCGAGATGAAGAGGATACGGATCACCGGCCTGGTCAAGGCCGCGCAGCGGACGCGGGAAGAGCTCGCGGCTGGAATTCCGTCTCACGAAGCGGAAGCGTTTCGCCAGCGAGTCCGCCACCTCGTGGCGCAAGTTCAGGCCATCTGTCAGGACCATCACATCCAGCCGCAGGATCTGCCCGCGCCCTCGTACCGGGCCTATCGCTACCTGGAATCACTGGACTTGCGCGCTTCCGCTGCGGCAGGGGGCAGAACCCGAGCGGCCGCGGACGGTCTATATCACGCGCATCGTGGCGGCACAGAGCGAGATGAACGGATTGTTCGCCGCCTGGGCCACCGGCCTCCAGCGTCGGGCAGAGCCGCTCACGGTGCAGCGTCCCGACGTGCAGCATTTCGCGCGTTTGTTGGCGGAGCACGTCGGCGAGATCGAGGCCCTGGCGCGGGAGCAGGGCAGCACCCCTGCGCACCTGCCCACGCGCTCGCGGCGTGCGTATCAGTGGCTCAAGTTTCTCACCGAGCCGGCCACGTTGTTGGCGCACCTCGAGACACTGCGCGCCCTGCTGGACGAGTTCGACACCCCCGGCTGTCGTCCCAAGGCGCGGAACAAGCCGGTGGAGGTCGAGTTTGCTCACACCACGCATCTGTACATCGTCCGCCAGACGGACGCCGGGCTGCGGGTCACGATCCACGAAGGCTTTGTGGGCGCGTCGCCCCGCGTGTTACGTGCGCTCGTCTGCGCCGTGCTGTTGAGGGATCGCGGGGCGTACCAGGAGACCGTCAGGTCCTACGCCGAGGGCGAGGATTTCCAGGAAGTGATGCTGGCGCTCGAGATGACGACCGCGGCGGACGAAAACGTCGCGCAGGGGCACCATTTTGACCTGGAGCAGGTCTTTGAACGGGTCAATGCGGCGTACTTTGCCGGTCAGCTTGCGCGCCCCGGACTGACCTGGAACCGGACGATCACCGGCGCCAGGTTCGGCCACTATGACGCGCTGCGAGACACGGTCATGATCAGCGTGACCTTTGACGCGCCCGACGTGCCGGACTATGCGATCGACTTTGTGATGTACCACGAGCTACTGCACAAGCATCTGGGGATCAATGTGGTCAACGGACGGCGGTACGCCCACACGGCCGAGTTCCGCGCCGCCGAGCAGCGTTTCTCGCACTATGAGGAGGCGCGGGCTTTTCTGCGCTCGCTGGGGGCGACGGTCGGGTGAGGCAGAGGGAGAAGGGAGGAGGGAAAGAATCGTGAGCGAGGTATGTACCGTCCACGTCGCCGTCGTCCAGGCCGCGCCGGCGCTCTTTGACCGCGCGGCCACGCTGACCAAGCTCCGCGCGCTGGCGCTCGAGGCCGCCGCGCAGGGCGCCCAGTTGGTGCTGTTCCCCGAGGCCTTTGTCCCGGCCTATCCCCGCGGGTTCAGCTTCGGCGTCGTGGTCGGGCAACGCCGGCCGGAGGGGCGGCTGCTGTGGGAGCGGTACTGGTCGAACGCCGTCGACGTGCCCGGCCCGGTGACTGACACCATCGGCGCGGCCGCGCGGGAGGCCGGCGTCTACCTGGTCGTGGGCGTCGTCGAGCGCGACACCCAGTTCAGCGGCGGCACGCTTTACTGCACACTGCTCTACTTTGGCCCCGACGGACGGCTGCTGGGCAAGCACCGCAAGCTCAAGCCGACCGCGGCCGAGCGGCTGATCTGGGGCGAGGGCGACGGCAGCACCCTCACCGTGGTCGAGACGCCCCTGGGTCGGATCGGCGGCCTGATCTGCTGGGAGAACTATATGCCGCTGGCGCGGATGGCGATCTATGCACAGGGGGTCGCTCTCTACCTGGCGCCGACCGCCGACGCCCGCGACACCTGGCAAGCCACCCTGCGCCACATCGCCTGCGAGGGGCGCTGCTTCGTGCTCGGCTGCAACCAGTTCGTCACCAAAGCGATGGTGCCGGCCGATCTGCCCGGTGTGGAGGAGTTGGCCGATCAGCCCGAGGTCCTGTGCCGGGGCGGGAGTGCGATCGTCTCGCCGCTGGGCGAGGTGCTCGCCGGCCCGCTGTACGACGCGGAGGGCATTCTGTACGCCACGCTCGATATGGGCGAGATCGCGCGCAGCCGTTTCGACTTTGACGTGGTCGGCCACTATGCCCGGTCGGACGTGTTCCAGTTGCGGGTGAACACGCGCCCGCAACCGCCGATTGAGTGGGATTGGGTTAGAGGTCACATGGGGATTATGAACAGACGGGATGACTTGCGCGGTTCCATTTAGGCACAAGGTGCGACGCACTATTGCCCCTCGCATTAGCCTGTTGGTGAGGCAAAAGTGCGTCGCACCTGAGCAGATACCAAATCGGAGGCAAACGATGGCGAAACAGTCAACCGCAACGATCTACCAGATCAAGATCACGCTCAAGGGGAGCAAGCCGCCGATCTGGCGGCGGGTTCTGGTGCACAGCGACGTCACTCTGGAAAAGCTCCACTACATCATCCAGGATGCGATGGGGTGGACCAACTCGCACCTGCACCAGTTCATTGTTGGGGGGACGTACTATGGTGAGTCGCACCCGGATTATGGGCTGGACGACATGATCGACGAGCGGCGCATGCGCCTGGAAGAGATCGCCAGCGAAGGTGACAAGTTCATCTACGAGTATGACTTTGGCGACAGTTGGGAGCACGTGGTGCTGGTGGAAAAGGTGCTGGAGCCGGAGACGGGGCAGCGGTATCCCGTTTGCATCAAGGGCAAGCGCGCCTGTCCGCCGGAGGACGTGGGCGGCGTGTGGGGCTATGAAGAGTTCTTGGAGACGATCAGGGACCCCGACCACCCGGATCACGAGGAATACTTGGAGTGGGTCGGCGACGATTTCGATCCGGAGGCATTCGACCTGGAGGAGACGAACGATTTGTTACACAGATGAAGAGGAGACGACGATGCAGAATATGAACCATTCCGGGCAGTTCGAGTGTACAGTTTGGGTCCATCGCGGGCGCGGTTTTAGAATTCGCGAGCTCGCGCCGGCCCCGCGCAAACCTGGTGGGTTCGGCGAGCTGAAAACGGGACAGTTCACGTATGCCGGTGAGAAACCGCTGACGCTATCGGTGGCAGGGATCACGCGCGAGGTCGCGCCGGCCCAAGTTGAGGGCTTTACTCGGGAGCCGCTGACCGCCAGGCAGCAGCAGATCGCAAAAGTGCTCGATTTGCTCATTGGGGGCGCGTTGATCGGCCTGATCCTGGGTGTGGTGTGGTTTTCGGTAGACGCCCCAGGGTTCGTCTTCTTGCCCAGCCTGGGACTGGTGCTGGTGGTGATGCTCTTGCTCTCGATACCTACCCTGCTGCGAGCTCACCCGGTCGATCTCTTCACGCTCAAGTTCAGGGATGGTCGGCAGTGGGATTTCGGCGTATCAGAGCAGCAGGCGGAGCATGTCGTCAGGGTTCTGAGATCATTGGGCATCAAAGATCGGGCGATGTGATGGCGATGGAGCGGGACAATGAGCGCTCGTGAACCGATCGCCCAAGAAGCCTACAACTCGATGGCCGAAGCGTACGCGGCACGCGTGGATACCAAACCGCACAACGCGTATTATGAACGGCCTGCAACGCTGTCTCTGTTGCCGGATATACGGGGCAAGCGGGTGCTCGACGCCGGATGCGGGCCGGGTGTGTATGCCGAGTGGTTGGCAGAGAGCGGGGCAGAGGTCGTGGCGTTCGA
>DSDT01000283.1 GCA_011048615.1 Chloroflexota bacterium
CGGGATGATGGGAGTGGATAGCTCCTGCAGGGCCTGGCGCTGCGCCTCGATCACTTGCTGTTGCAAGCGTGTCTGTTCCTCTACACTGGCTTGCAGTTCCGCCGTGCGCTCGGCGACCATGCGCTCCAAGTTATCAAACAACTGGGCATTCTGCAACGCGATGGCGACCGGACTGGCGATGCTGGTCATCAGTTCCAGGGAATGCTCGTCGTAGGCGCGAGGATTGTCGTAATCCCGGACCGCCATCATGCCCAGCACTTCGTCACCGACGATCAGGGGCACCCCCAGCACAGAAAGGGGCACCCGCACACCGAGCTGGGTCAGAGAAATCCGCTTGTACACCCCCCGCTGCCGCTCGGCCATCCAGTCGGCGTACGTGTCTTGGGCGATCACCGGCACCCGGCGGCGAATGACGTGCTCGATGAATCCCCCGCGATTCCTCCAGGTGGCATACGGTTTGGTCACATGCCCATCTACGACGTCAATGATCAGAAATATCTCGTTCTTGTCGCGATGGTAGAGGGCCACGTAGAAATTGTTGGCATCAATCAATCGCGAGGCCTGTCGAAACGCCTCTTCTAGCACCTCCATCACCTTGAGACGGGTAGTCAGGATCTGCCCCAGTTCATTTAGCACAGACAACTCGTGCAGCCGGACTCGAGCCTCGTGGGTCAGGCGCAGGCTCTTGACCACCGGACATGCCAGGCCAGATAACATGTGATAGACCTCGGTCTCCTGAGCGCCAAACGAGCGCGGACTTTCCCAGCCCAGAAGGGCCAATCCCACCCAATGACCAGCCTGGGACATGGGTATCACAGCCAAAGCCCGGATCCCAAGCCGGACCAGCATCTCTCTGCCCTCCTGGTCCAGCCGCTCATCCACCGTGACATCGGCGACCAACTGCGGCTCTCCGGGATCGGCCAACCACAGTTGGGTGAGAGGAAATTCGGGTAGATAGTAGCGCGTCCCCACCGGAATGTCCAGCGCCCCCTCGCGTTGCCAATGGGCGGCCACCTTGGCCCACACTGGATCGCCGTTCGCGTCCAGGTCAATGTACACCAGAGTGACGGTCGAAGCATCCGTATCTATGGTGGGCCAAACCAAGACCTGAAGCAGATCATTTTCGTCCTGCGCCCCACTCAAATCCCGGCTCATCTGGGATAGAGCCACGACCTGCATCTGTTTCTCCTCCAACTCGGCAATGCGCGCTTTCAGATCTGTCGAGGTAGCCATCACCTTCTCCTTTGTAACCGTTCAGGCCGGAGGAGCATTGGACACAGATTTCCACGGATTCACACAGATTTAGGCCATCAAGCATGCCATACTTGGCACTCGATAGAAAAAATCCGTGCAATCTGTGTTCATCCGTGTCCCATAGCCCAACCACCTGAACGCTTGCTCTCCTTTTATCATTTTCCAGTGCCCGAGACCCCAACTACCCTCAAGTGATTGATTTCCTCGGGCTCTGCCTCAAAATCTCTGGCGAGATTTCGAGTTTTTTCAGGCGAGTCCTGTAAATAAAGTAGACCTCGCTCAAATTATCCCACGGTTTTCCATTTCCGTGCATTACAATTATGTTACAGGGATGTTTCACGCTGTGATCAGACCTCTTCCGGGCGCACGTCTCGGCCCTCCCGCGAGGACGCGAGGGCCGCCAGCGTAAACTGGAGCACCGCCTTGCCGGTCGGACCATCGAGCACCGGGGTTCCACCATCCCGCAACACGTCAATCAGGTGCCGGGTACAGTCTACAAAGCTGTCGTGCCACTCTACCCGTTCGACCGGGATCTCGGGCGTCTCCCCGTCCCGGAACATCATCAGCGCCGGCAGAGCGACGGTGCGCGCAGTGCAGCGGTTGACGAACAGGATGCCCCGATCACCGATCACCTCCACCCGATCGTCGTCAGCATAGTAGAGCGACTCGATCTTTATGTTGGGAGTATGAGCCACGTCCAGCACCCCGTAGCGGCGCGGCGACTTGAATTGAAACATGATCACAGCCGGAGCATCCAGGTACCGAGTGGGCACCACGGGGCTGCGATCTATCCAGGCATGGACCCGTTCCACCTCCCCCATCAAGTAATGGGCCAGGGAGAACAGGTGGTATCCGTGATCAAAGATCAACGGCCCGCCGCCGCACTTTTTCTCGTCGAACCGCCACAGCCAGGCGCTGAGGGGTACCTTCCAGGCGTGATCCTGGGTCCCGGTGTTGACGTGCATGCGAATCATCTGCGGCTCACCGATCTCGCCAGCCTCTATCATCTCCTTGGCCCGCACGTGCGGCGGGTAGAAGAAAGTTCTCGTACACCCTGAGGACGACCCCCGCTCGCTCCGCTGCCTCGATCATGCGGTCGGCTTCAGCAGTGGTGAGGGCCATCGGCTTTTGGACCGAGACGTGTTTACCCGCCGCGCACGCGGCGACCGTCATCTCGGCGTGCAGGTGATGGGGCACGAGGAGTTCCACCAGATCAACGCCGGGATCGGCCAGGAGTTGGTGGTAGTCGGTGTACACCCTGGCTCGATCAATACCCCAGGCCGCGCCCTTTTCCCGCGCCCGTCCCCGCTTGGTATCGCACACCGCGACGATGCGCGCGTCCTCCCGACCCTGATATCCCAGGGCGTGCAGATCAGAAATGCGCCCACACCCCACTATCCCTACCCCGATAGCATGCTCCACGAATCTCATCCCGTATCCTTTCGAGCAGCCGCTCCTCAGGGATAATACGTCTCGCCCCGCAGCAGCGCATCCCGCGCCGCCACCAGTTCCTGGGGGTCACATGGCAAGGTCAAGCACCCCCTCGCGCCGCATTCTCGAGCCTTGGAATAGGAGCGCTCCTGCTCCCAGGCCGTTTGGAACAGCACCGGGATGCGGGCCAGCGTCGGCGCGGCTGCGAGTCGCTGGTAGACCTCCAGCCCGCTCATGCCCCCCATCATCAGGTTGACGATCACCAAATCCGGCGGATCAGCTGACGCCGCCGCCACTCCCCGACGTCCGCCGTGAGCGTACTGCACCTGGTCGTCCCGTCCCCGCCCCAGAATCATCTGGATCAGGTCCCCCTGTTCGGGGTCCGTGTCAATGACCAGAATCCGGCGGCCTCTCTCCTCGTCCTGGATGGGGGTTTCCCACTGCATCGGCCTGGAGGGACCGGGTGGATAATGGGGCGCACCGCACAGCACCGCCCGGCGTGCGGCGACCAACTCTTCCACGGTGACGGGCTGACGCAGATACCCGGCCGCCCCCGCCTGTCGAGCCTGCGGGTAGACGAGGGCAGGAGAGATGGCTCCCTGAAGCAGGACCGGAAGCGCCGGCAACTGCCGGCATACCTCGTACCCATCCAGGTGCAGCGTCCATAGGTAGGCGATGACCAGGTCTGGCGGGTGATGCCTGGCGATGAGCAGCCCCTGGTCGCCGGTGGCGAAATAGACCTCGTCATCGGGACACCCGCCCCGATCCAACATATTGCGGACCATGACCTCCCACAGGGGAAAGTCAGAGATAATCAGGATTTGGCAACCCGGTCCATCCACGATACCCGCCCTCCTATAGCGTGGCAGAAAAGCCAGCGGTGACTCCCCAGAAAAAGGGGGGACCTCGGTTCTCCGCGCCCGGCCGTGCAAGCGACTTGTGCGGTCGAATCAGAATCCCAGCCTGAACCAATCCGTGCCGGTGATGACAGAACAGGCCAGGATCAGAAAGAGGATCAGGAGAATGATCCCACATCCACAGCCGGTGCAGGACACCCCTCTCCCAAATCCAAACCGTTCTTGCAGCCAGTCAAACACCCAATTGAGAAACGCCAGTTTGAGCAGGCCAGATAAACAACCCGGTCTATCATTCATCGTTTTCCTCCGATCTCTAGATTTTATACGGAACCGTTTCAACGCCTAAAAGCCCAACGCCCCCACCTGCTCGATGTATTCCAACGCCTGATGCCGGAAATAAGTATCGTACAGTTCGGCGTAATGCCCGCCCTGGGCCATCAACCCGGCGTGCGTCCCCTCCTCAATGATCCGCCCGTGGTCCATCACAATGATCCGGTCGGCGTGCTTGACGGTCGAGAGCCGATGGGCGATCACGATAGCAGTCCGGTCGCGCATAATGATCTCCAACCCCTCCTGGATCTGGGTCTCGGTGAAGGGGTCCACGCTGGCCGTCGCCTCGTCCAGGATAAAGATGACCGGGTCCTTGAGCAGCACCCGCGCCAGAGAGACCAACTGCCGCTGGCCCATCGAAAGATTCGCCCCCCGCTCCCCGACGTCGGTATCCAGGCCCTCCGGCAGGTCGGCCAGCCAATCCCCGTGCCCGATGCGCACTGCCGCCTGGCGCACCTGCTCGTCCGTCGCTCCCGGCCGGCCGTAGCGGATGTTGTCGGCCACCGAACCGGAGAACAGGAACGGCTCCTGCGGCACCACCCCAATGTGCTGCCGATACTGGCCCAGGTCCAACCGCCGGATGTCCCGCCCGTCTATCAACAGCTCTCCCCCCTGAAACTCGTAAAAGCGGGCGATCAACCGGGCCACGCTGCTCTTGCCCGCGCCCGTGTGTCCCACCAGCGCCAGCGTCTCTCCCGGCCGGACATCTAACGTAAAATCGGACAACACCTCCTCGTCCAGCGTGTAGGCGAATTCGAGATGCCGGAACGTGATCCGGCCCTCGATCTCTTCGACCGGCTCGCTTGCTGTCTGAGCCACCTGAGGTTCGGCGTCGATCAGCGCGAACACCCGTTCGGCCGCCGAGAGACCATCCTGGAACTGGCTCCAGAAGGAGGCAATGTTCATCATCGGCCACCAATAGAACCCCACCGCTTGCATGAACAGATACCAATTGCCGGGCGTCACCGCCCCGGAGCGGGCGGACAGGCTGCCAAAATAGATCAGCGTGGCGATTCCCAACCCGGAGGAGATGCCCATGATGGGGAAAATCGTGTTCAGCGTCAGGCCGCGCCGCAGCCCCATGCGGTAGGACTGGGCGTTCGTCTCGTCGAAATCGGCATAGATCGCCTGTTCCTGGCGAAAACTCTTGGCGACCACGATGCCGCTGACCGACTCTTGAATCTGGGCATTGATCTTGGCCGTCACCCGGCGGGCCTGCTGCGTGACGCGCCGGGCCACGCGCCGAAAACTGAGCGCGATGACGACCGCAAAGGGGCTAAAACCGATCAGAAGCAGCGTCAGCCAGAGGTTGATGCTGCACAACCAGATGGAGAGCAGCACGACCAGCAGCACCTGGCTGAGCAAATTGAGGGTCAGATCCACGACGGTGGCAAAGTCCTGCGTGTCGGACGTGACCCGGCTGACGATCTTGCCGGAGGCGTGCTCGTCGTAGAAGGAGAGGTCGTGCGCCACGGTGGCGTCGAAGACATCCGTCCGCAGTTGGAGCACCACGTCCCCAATGACCCGGGCAGAATAGAGCTGCCGCACGTAGTTAAAGACCCACGCCAGCCCTTCCACCAACAGCACCCCGCCCACCAACAGCAGCATGCTCCTCGTGGACGGATCCTGGGCCAGGACGTCCAAAGCCATCGAGATCAAGATGGGGCCGCCGCTCGCCGCCGCCGAGTTGAGGGCGATCATCCCGGCCACCAACACCATCGGCCGGAGATGGGGCGCAAAGTAGCGCAGAATGCGAATCAATAGTTCGCGGTCGCTGTAATTACGGTCATAGGCCTCGGTATCGAGACCGTCCAGGATAAAGCCCATGCGTCCTCACTCATCCAAGCTCAGTCATATATGGCAAAGATGCGCCGGTAATCCTCGCTCCGGGCCATCAACGCCTCGTGCGTCCCTTGATCCACCAACTCGCCCTGCCGCAGGACCAGAATCCGGTCGGCCCACCGGATCTGGCTGAGCCGATGGGTGATGATGAAGGTGGTCCGCTGGCGGCTGATGCGCCGCATAGCGCGCTGAATCTGATCCTCGGTGGCGCTGTCTATGGCGCTGGTCGAATCGTCCAGGATCAGGATGCGCGGGTCGGTGAGAAAGGCCCGCGCGATGGCAATACGCTGCCGCTGCCCGCCGGAGAGGGTCACACCCCGCTCGCCGACATCGGTATCGTACCCGGCGTTGAAGCCGACGATGAACTCGTGGGCCTGGGCCTCGCGAGCGGCCCGCTCGATCTCGGCGCGATCAGCGTCGCTGCACCCAAAGGCAATGTTCTCGGCCAGACTGCGCGAAAAGAGAAACACGTCCTGCTCGATGGTCGAAATCTGGGAGCGGAGCGACTCCAGGCTCCAATCCCGCACGTCCACCCCATCCACCATCACCCGACCGCCGTCCACGTCAAAGATGCGGTTGATGAGCCGGGTCAGGGTGGTCTTGCCCGAACCGGTCTGGCCCACGATAGCGATGGTCTCGCCCGGACGGGCGCAAAAGCTGACGTCCTTCAACACCGGCGCTCCATCGTACCCAAAGCTGACGTTTTCGAAGACCACCTCGCCCTGGATGGGCCGGGCGACGCCCGCCTCGTTTTCGTCCAACTCGGTTTCGGTGTTGATCAGCTCCAGGATGCGCTCGGCGCTGGCGATGCCCAACTGCACCAGGTTGAAGGAGAAAATCGAAATGAACGTGGGGAAACGGAGCGTGCCGAACAGCCCCACGAAAGCGACCACCTGACCCAGCGTGAGGGCGTCCGCCCGCCACAGCAAGAGAGCGTGCAGCAGCCCGGCCGCACGCGCCGCCGTGAACACCAGCATGGGCAGATAACGGGCCTGGATCTCGCCCTGCTGTACGAAATAGTCGCGGTACGCGCGGGCGTTCTGGGTAAATTTTTCCCACTCGTACCGCTCTCGCACGTTCGCCTTGACCACCTCGATCCCCGCGATGGACTCGGCCAGCCCGGCGTTCATCGTCCCGAACCGCTCGCGCATCGCGATGCTGACCGGCTCGAGCCGCCGGTTATAGTCCATTACGGTGATGACCAACAGGACGACGAACAGGACAGGGACGAGCAGCAGTTCGAGCCGGATTTGCACGATCAACACCAGCGGCACGACAGTCGCCATCGCCGCGTCTATGATCAACATGACGCCGGGACTGAACATAAAGTTGAGCTGCCGCACGTCGTTGGTGGCGCGGGCCATAATGTCGCCGATGCGCTGCCGGCCGTGAAAGGTCTGGCTCTTGCCCAGCAGGCTGACGTACAGCTCGTCCCGGGTGTTCTGCTCGATGCGCTGGGCCAGGAACTCGATGCTGTAATTGCGCAGCAATCCCGTGATACCCTGCCCCAACGCCGATCCGACCACCCCCAGGATCAACGATCCCAACGCCGCCATCTCCCAACCGGGGGTCAGGATGAGGTCAAATCCCCGCCCGACGAAAACCTGAATGTTGCTGTAAAACAGGTTGTTCAAAATAGCCGCCACGACGGTAGCCAGTGGGAAAAGCGGATAGCGCAGTAGGTGGGAGAGAATCCAGCGCACCGGCCCAGAACGATTGTAGTGATGTTCGTTTTCTAATCGGAATTCTCTCTTGGTCACGGGGTCTCCCTCATCAGCCCAAAAAACTGTTCGATAAGCATATCACAGATTTCGTCTCAACGCCAGTGACAAGGGAAAAAGGCGATCAGGGCATCGGACGGGTCAGCAGCGCCAGGAACTCGGCCAACAGGATGGCCGTTGCGCCCCAGATTTTGTACCCCCCCACGGCGTAGAACGGGACGTGCAAGGTCGCACCTCGCCAGATCCAATCCTCCTCACGCCGCGTGACCGGTTCCAGGAGCAGATGGAGGGGCACCTCCAATAACTCGGCCACTTCCTGGGGGTCTGGAGAAAACTGGGGCCGCTGAGGCAGGTAGGCGACGAAAGGATGGACACAGTTGTTGCTGGGCGGAACGTAGAAAGGCGTCAGGGGGCCCAGCAGCTCGATCCCAGCGCTAGGTACCCCAATCTCTTCTCGCGCCTCGCGCAGAGCCGTCTCTTGGAGCGAATCATCCCCCTCCTCCCACCCCCCACCGGGCAGCGAAATCTGACCGCCGTGGTGATTCAGAGTCGAGGGGCGCATCGTCAGCACCAAGTGCAACACATCGCGGACAGGGTACAGCAACAACAGCACCCCCGCCTGGCGGGGTCGAATGTCGGGAGGCGGCTCGAACGGCCGGGGCCGGGGGGACATCTCGAGCTGGGCCTGGAAGCCGGGCAAGGGACTGTGCATCGCCGCCCGAATGTGCTCTATGCTGGCGATGGACGGCGCAGGAGTACGAGACTCGACGCCCTCTGCCCGTTCGCTCCGCTCAATGTCTGGCCTCACATTCTCTTCCACTCGACTTGCTCTCATAACTTGACAAGTGTAACACAGATCAACCGCCTGCGCAATGCCCCGCGTCTTGGCGATTACCCACATCTCACCACAGAGACACAGAGAAAACACAGAAATGTCCTGTCTCAGTCTCCTCCGCACCTCTGTGGTGAAAAAACGATGTAAGCGTTCAGGGTGAGCGTCGCCGGGGCATCAAGTGCCCCGGCTATGGAGCAACGCCCGGTGAACCGGGCTAATCGAAAGCCCAAGCCCAATTAATGGGGCGCTGCTCTCTGTAGCCC
>DSDT01000416.1 GCA_011048615.1 Chloroflexota bacterium
CCCTGATCTCGTCCTGGTGGGCCACCAGCAGGTCGCAGTCGGGGCAGTAGCGACAGGTGTAGCCGAGGATGATGGGAATCAGTGGATCCACATGGATGAAGAGCGGCACTTTGCGCTGGCGCATCTTCTGCTCGCACTGCGGGCAGGTGGATACCCGTGTCCCGGTGTGCGGGTTGAGGATAAAGTGATACATGGGCGCCAGTTTGCCGAAGCGGGGTTTCGTTTCGGTCATCTTGCCAGACCTCGAATCCGGGAATCCATCATTTGTACCAGTCGCTGGTCAGAAGTAATTAGCTCGGCCTTCTCACGGCTGAGAACAGTCGCTAGATGAATCGTGTCTGGCAACTCGACTGATTGTCTGGTTCCGTCTGGCATCAGAACATCAGGAGGCACCTCGCCACGTAGTGGGACCAAGTCTCTATCTACCGGTTCAATCGAGAACCAATCAGGGGGAGCATGGATAAAGGCCGCCAGTTGATGGGGCAGGAATCGGCCTGCAACGATATCATCCCATTTACGCGCCAGTTCTACAAAAGCCATCGCTGAGGCGGCCAAGATGTACCGCCCATCACCCTGGACGATGCGGTTAACCCGACGTACAGCCGAGTCCGGCAAAAAACGATCGGAATGGAACTGGGGAGTGAGGCGATTCTCAGCCTGAAAATACTGAGCCAATAGATCGGCCAGGGCGCCTACGTCAAAAACAAGATCAGCCATCGGCAGGTTCTCCGCACCAGGCCTCCATCGCATCATACAGTTCGTCTTCCCACCAAGTCTCCTCCGAAGGGCGCAGAATCAAACGACGTACTGTTCGGTCAGGGGGCAGTCCTCTCTCACACACGGCCGACCACAGGCCTATCACGTCATAAGACTCGGAATGCTCGAAAAGTGCTCGGTGCAGGCAATCGGCATCCAAAGGCGCGATGTGGAGACGTTCTGATACCTCGGCGCTACGGTATTCAGAAAGAAACTCGCTCCAATTGAGGCAACTTCTGTCTTTCAAGATCGTATCGGCAATCTGGAGCGGCTCCATAACCGTGCACAAAAACAATCCTTCTCGCTCAGGGAGCGATCGTCTATGAAGTAACCTTTCAAGGTCAGCGGTGGAAAGCAGTGTGGTATGCATCGGCTAGTCCTCAATCAGGTCTACACGAGCAGGAGGTAATCGCCCTGGCACATCTTCCTCAAGAGGCTCGATGGGGACTGCGGTTTCGTAGACGGTTCGTACCTGGTCTACGCGGATCGCACCCCAACCCTCTCTTATAGCTTGTTCCAGCACCAATCGCAACAGAGTCAGCATCGGGCCGGGTACGCCGCCGGACAGCCTCAAAGCCTCCACCACGGATTCTTGATCAAAGGGGGCTAACTGGCCCCTTTGATCTGGGATGATCCGAAAGTGATCAAGATATGCCAGTACCAGAGGCACTGCCGCATCCGCTGCGTTCAATGGATTGAAATAGATCGTGTATTCTTCGGACATTCCGCCGCTGAGCGCACAGACGCGATCCAACCCAGAGGCTTGCCAGTGAGGCGCCCATAGCTCTTGAACGTAGGGATGAATGGTCAACAACAGGCCATAGAAACGGGCATAGACGTTTTGAAATGGTCCGTCGACAAAATGTCGTCGCAGTTCGTCCACAAACGTGCGCCGCTCTTGTCGATTCTGGGGCACGACGATCTTTTCAACTTCATCCACTAACAACAGGGTTTGGCGAATATCTGCCGCCTGAAAGAGCCTCACCAAGTCATCAAATACCAAGAGGTGCCCTTCTTGCCTCCAACGATAATCAGTCTGATGATCCAAGAACTGCCTTTTCCAATCTTCGGGCGCATGCCCGCCTTGAGCCAGTGAGCGGGCGACCTCTTCGCGCACGCCAGCTTCGATCAAGCGTTGTGCGACAGTCGAATTCAAGGCAAACGTGACTTCAATACCTCTCTGCCGCAGCCATTGATCATTGCCAAGAGTAGGAGCCGGATCTCGGGGGTCAACCTCGGCCAGTACATCGTCAGGAATGAGACCTGAAACAGCGCGCAGCCGCCAAATCGCCCAGGAAATGCATTTACTCTCGTTCATAGTCTGTGCAACGAGCCGGACAAACTGCCAGAACTTGCGCGTGCGCCCGCCACCTTCGGGAATCAAGTGCGCCGCCAGCAGCACATAGGCTCCATCCGTCAACTCGTCGCCCAGGTCGGCCATAATCCGGCGACGCTGGTGATTGAGAAAAGCGGTCTTGCCGATCCCTCGACCGCGTCGAGTGGCATAATCCATCAGTAGAGCGATGAGCCGGTTCTCGTGCTCCATACGCGGAATGAGCAGACGCTCGAACTGATTCTGTTCGTGCGCCCGCAAGTCCGCACAATAGATTTCGCCGTTCCGTCGGGGGTCGCTGCTGTCGGGCACGATGGTCGGCGAATCAGGAAAAGGGTTTTCCCGCAACTCGAAACGCTCGTAGAGGTTTTCAGCTATGCGTGCCGGCTGTGAGCGGCGCAAAAGAGGGTTGCTGTTGGTCATAGCTTGCTCCTTTCTCACTTTTATCCTGCGGTAGACGCGCCAGAGCGATCAGGGTATGTGGAACGCCATCTAGGTAGACCGGCTGACGAAGTTGCCCCGCGCCACCGCTCTCTTGTTCGCGGATGTCCGTCTCGACTGCGATGGACCAAGGAAAATCAGAGGCGGGCAGATCTTTGATCGCCTGTGCGAGAAACCGGTCGAAACACAAAGCGCTCAACCGCAACTGGCGACAGACCTCATCTCGTACATCCAACAGCGATACATACAAGACACCAGTTTGTGCAGAGCAATCGCTATGCACCGAGACCAACGTTCCCAGAAACTTGTCTCGAATTATCGTCCACTTCGGTTGGTGCAACCACAGCGAGTCACCGCAAGGATTTTGCACCTCGCGCAGCACTTCGAATTGGCTGGTTGGGGCCGAGGAACGAAAAACACTAGTGGGGAACAGTAAACGTCCGGCTACGCGCGGATGCCAGTCAGTATAACCAATCAACTCGAGTGTTTCTAGACGCGGACACCAGCCCATAAAGGTGCGCAAATAGATTGGTGGACGTTCTCCCGGAAAATCTGGTTCTTGATCACCGTAAGGAATTCTGTCAAATAACAGGTTGACTCCAGCTTCACGCATTGCCAGAGTCAGGCGCGTGCGTGGGCTGTATGAGGCGGAATCCACTTTGCGACGTCCGCGAGGTTGGAGCTTGCTCAAACGATTCCAAACGTGTCGTACAGCGCCCAGCCAGTCCTGGTCGGTGATTGGAAAAGCGCTTGAGCTGACTTGCCGAGACTGCCGGGCAGCAGCCAATGTCTGGCGCTGCAACATATTGCTCCAATCATTGTCGTTCCAACTACGCGACGATGGACGCCAATCGGGAAGGGGCGCTGGCAAAATCACCTCTCCCTGTCCATCAGGATTGATCTGCCATAGACGAGCGACGAACCAGCCTGGAATGGCATACGTCTCTTGCATCTTGACGACGAGTCGGCGGCGAAAAGCGCGTGGATCCCGATGCGACAGTGTCAATACTTCCAGACCCTGAGGCGTCATAATATGAGGAGCTGTACTCAGTTTCTCGCCCGTTTGTCGTTTGGGCTGCAACCATCCAAAATAGCGCATCTCGCGCACAAGTCGTTCAACGGTGCGTTCACTCTGCTGAGGCACCAGCCGCATTTTCTGAAGGCGTTGTCCCAGTTCACGCTGGAGAGTGAAAACGGTCACTGCGCTGTCTGCCTGCGCCAGGGCCAAAGCTTCAGCATATAATGTAAGATCGGTGAATAGACCCACCTCCCGGCTCTTGGGAGGGGGCCATTGCTTCTTCTGCGCCATTCGATATTCCTCAGCCATCATTCCTCACTCCCCTGCCAGCAATACCCTCAGCGCCCGTTGCGCCCGCGCAGCGTCTGGCCCGGCGCTGCACTTGCTGAACCAGTAATAGGCCTCTTCGTTCCCCATCGCCTGGATGCCCTGGCCGATCGCCTCGATGCGGTCGTGGCGCGTCAGCGGCTTGACCGCCATCAGGATCAGCGCCAGGCGCAGGCCGGCCGGCTCGTCGAGGTAAAAGGGCGTCTCGCTCCCCACCGCGCGGGCCAGGTCGGTGGCGCGGTAGCCGTTCGCCCGCAGCGCGGCCAACAGATGATCGGTCACCGCACGCAGCGCGTCGCCGCCGATCTCCAGGCGCCACAGGGCGTCGGCCGGACGACTCGAGTCGTCACTCCCATCGCCGCTACGAACGGGAGCGCCCAAGTCGGCGCTACGAACGGGCACCCACTGGTAGAGCGCCACGCGGTAACCCTCCCCCCCCTCGGGCAGCGTGTACAGCGCAAACGGACGGGTCGGGTCGGGCTGCGGCGGCGGGGCGACGCGGTAGGCAGTGGGTTTGGAAACCACGGCTGCGGCAGGTTTGGAAACCACGGCTGCTGCTGCGGCAGGTTTGGAAACCACGGCTGCTGCTGCGGCAGGTTTGGAAACCACGGCTGCTGCTGCGGCAGGTTTGGAAACCACGGCTGCTGCTGCGGCAGGTTTGGAAACCTGCCCTACGGCTGCGTCGAACAGGCGCCGCCGCCCGCGATAGGGGATCGGCTCGGGGAAGCGCTGGGGAGAGGCCAGTGACCAGGCGTAGCAGGGATCGCCGGGGAACGGTGTGTCGAGGAGGTGTTGGTCGCGCAGGGCGTCGTAGCCGGCGGCGTCGAGCGGTTGGACGTCGGTCAGTTCCACCGTCCCGACCAGCGCGCCATAGGCGAGCGCGTCCGGCTCGAAACCGAGCGCCCGGCAGCGCGCATCCCGCCGCTGCGCCGCGGCGTGCACTGCCAGCGACCCCCGGTAGGTCGTCTGCCAGGTGCGAATGTCCACGATCTTGACCCCGCGCACGATCTGCTCGGCACGCGGTTGGTGGAAACTGAGCGCTTTCAACGGTCCTCCTTTGAACGGCTGAAGCCGTCACTACCGATGGCTTGCTAAAGCCGTCACTACGGTAGTGGCGACTTTAGTCGCTACCTCCTTTGAACGGCTGAAGCCGTCACTACCAACCACTTGCGTTCGTAGTAGCGACTTTAGTCGCTTGCCTTCGCGTCGATCCGAATCGGCCCCAGCCCGACGGTGGTCAGCACCTCGTGCAGGGTGCGGAATTGGTCGCCTCGCACGTCCAGCCCAGCGGCAAAGACCGCCACCAGCGTCGTCGTGGCGGTAAACTTGACCGCTTCCTGAGCCAGCGGGTCGGCAACCTGCTTGAAACGCTGATACAACTTCCAATTCAGGATCAGGTTGTGGGTCAAGTACTGTCCCTCGCCGAACTCGGCCGCAAACGTCTGTTCGATGCGAAACTCGCCCTTGCCGAGTTGCGGGACGATCAGCCCCAGCGTGCGCACGTTCTGCGCCCCGTCTGCACCCTGACCCTGGCAGCGGATGCGCAGCGAAGCCAGCCGCGTCACGCCCTGGTCGTGGCAGCGGTCGAGCAACTGTTGGATCGCCTGCTGCGGCACGCCCTCGCCGTGCAGCGGCGCGTGTTGTTCGATCTCGTGTAACGTCACATCCGCGCCGCAGACGCACTGGGAGCGCGGCTGGCCGCAGAACTCGCAGCGCAGCTCGACCTCGGGCGGGGGGAGCGTTTCCGCCTTGCCCTTGATCGGCAGCCCCAGGCGGGCCGCCTCGGCCGGCAGGTAGAGGTGGGCCGCGTCGCCGATCTGGATCGCCGGCGCGGGCGACTCGTGGTCGTAACCGATCTCGCTGCGCGCGTCGTAATAGACCCACACCTGGGCCGCGACGCCGTTCTGGATCGTCTTTTTGAGCTGGTTCAGATCGAACAGGATGGGCAGGCTCAGGCGACGGGCGAACGCCTTGCGCAGGTCCTCGGTCGTCATCTGCGCCTGGTTCGTGTCCCAGGCCCGCGACTTGACGTAGGCCGCCGCGAGCGGCGGCTCGTTGCCCGTGAGCGCCTTCTGCTGCTGGCGCAGCGCACGCAACACCACCACCGACTGATCCTCGGGCACGTCGCCCTGATCCTGGGCCGGCAACAGCTCGTGCGCCAGGTTGGCGTCGCGCTGCGGGGCGTCGGCGCGCGGGAAGTAGAGATGGCGGTAGGCGCGAGTGATCGCCACGCGCACCTCCAACTCGGCCGCCTCGCCCATCTTTTTGAGCTTTTTACGCTGCTCTTCGGTGAATTCGCCCATACGCTGGGCGTCGCCGGTGATGCGGTTGATCGCCAGGTAGCGCTGCGCGGTCGCCACCATCTCGTCCACCCGGTCGCCGTCGGCGACCAGAAAGAGCACGTGGTTGGGATACCGTCGAAAGCCCTCCAGCGTCCCCGAACGGCCGGCGAGTTTACGCGCCATCTCGGGCGGCGCCGGCTCGGCTGCCGTGACCGTCGCCGCGTCATAGTGCAGGATCGCCAGCTTGGGCAGATCGGCGTCGTCGTCCACTTCGGCGGCCTCTTGCGGGAACGGGATCACCCGGAACACGCCGCTCTTCCAGACCTTGCGGATGCGGGCGTCGAGCTCGTCCTTGGCGCGGGTGCGCCCGACCATGTCCATCTCGTCGTTGATGATCTTGTTGATCGAGGGTTCCGGCTTGAAGCGATAACGCAGCCCGTCCCACTCGAAGAACCAGCCCTTGTCGTAGAGCCGCTCGGCGGCCTTGTGCACCAGCAGCGGCTCGTCACCGGGCGCCAGCGTGGCGAGCAGCAGGTCGGCCGGGTCTATGCCCGAGACCGTCCCCTGCACCAGGCTATGCAACAGAACCGCCGTGGCCACCCGCCGGGCATAGCGCGGCTTGCCGGCCGCCGTCCACGGGCCATCGATCTGGTGGGCGTGGCCCGGCGCTCCGCCCTTGGGGCTGACGACGTCGGCCTCGATCACCTGCTTGAACGCCGGCCGCTCCAGGCGGCTGGTCAGGTCCTCCACGATCTGGGTCATCTGCAGGTCGACGTGGTAGGGCGCGATCAACCAGGCGTCGGCAGGGCGCTCCTCCCACAGCCGTCGCACCACCAGCGCCAGCAACCGCAGCGCGCCGCGCGTCTTTTGAAAGTTGGGGATCGTCGCCACGCGCAGCGTCAGCGCGTTGAGCAGCTCGGGATGGAAGGGATATGCCGCCGCGAGCGCCTGGGCGTATTCCGCCGACAGGGCGCGGCTGGGCAGGGCCACGTTCTGGGCGTGCCATTGTCCGTAGGCGGCCGCGTAGGCGTGCGCGGCTTCCTGCGCCGCCTGCGGGTCGATGGACGCGAACAGCCGGTGGCGCACGATGGCGGCGATCTCGGTCTCGCCGGTGGGCGTGATGACCTGTTCCTGCCGCGCCGAGACCTTGTGCGCCTCGGCCAGCTGCGCCCGCAGGTGTTCCGACTCGCCGGCAAAGGCGTCGCCGGCGCCGGCGAGGGTCAGCACCACCACCACCTGGGCCTTGCCGGCGGCGAACTCGAGCAGCGACATCAGGAATGCCACCGTCTGCTCGGCCAGGTCGGACTTGCCGGTGGCGGTGGGCATCGCCTGGGCCGCGCGCAGATAGCGGGCGATCTCGTCCAGCATGATCAGCGTCGGCCGCTCGCCGACGAGCTCCTCCAACAGACCGGCGCCGGACGCGGCGCGGGTGTGGTCGCTCTCGCGCGCCAGTTCGTAGCCTTCCGGTCCGGCCAGACGGTAGGCCAGCTCGCCCCACAGGGTGTAGGTGCGCAGGTCATCCTGGGGGTGGTAAAGACCATCGGCGGGCGACAGGTCGGAACCGACCACGCCGGTCACCTGCACCTGGTCGGGCGCGGGCATCAGAGCCGGAGCGACGAACGGATCGATCAGGCCGGCGGGGAGGACGCTCCCCCGTGCAGCGTGGTAGAGCGCGATCAGGTTGTGCGTCTTGCCGCCGCCAAACGCCGTCTCCAGGCGCAGGACGGGGTTGTTGGCCGGCTGGAGGCCGGTCAGCCGGCCCAGGGCCTCGGTCAGCAGCAGCCGCAGGCCAGCGGTGGGGTAGGTGTTCTCGAAAAAGCGGACCGGATCCTGGTAGACCGACTCGGCGCTGCCATCCATCACGGCTTTGAGCCGGGCGGCAAAGATCTCTTCCTTGAGGGCGCCGGCGAGTACCTCTGGGCGCGGCGTGCAGGTGTGGAAAACTGGATGCATCGATCTCCTCCGAACACTGTGGGACGCGCGGTTTCTTTCTGAAACCGCCCGCCATCGGCTTGACAGCGGGCGGGTGGTGTGTTATCATCACTGCATCGGGACGCCGTCACGTCCTGGTCGCCGCCTCGGGCTGGTCAGAGCCGCGAGGCGTCTTTATTGGCGGGCATAGTATAGCACATCGTGCCGCGCGGCGCAATTCGCAGGTTCGCGCCGCGCGCCTGCCTACCTCAGCCCCGCCACCGTCGCTGCCTTTTCCTCCTCCGTCGGCTGTCCAGCGCCCGGCATTAGGGCGTCTCGTGGTCGTGCCGGGTCAACGAACAGCTTGTGGACCGAAAAGCCGTTGCTCTTGCTGCCGTCAATGCCCTGGTCAGAAACCAAGAGCACAAGCGGTGGTTCCAGAC
>DSDT01000032.1 GCA_011048615.1 Chloroflexota bacterium
GGTGCAGGCCGAGGGGGAACAGGAGACGGCCTTTGGGCGACCGGACGCGCCGCAGAAGCCGCTCGCCAGCGTGCGGGTGACCGGGGGCAGCCCAGAGAGCCTGGCCGATGACCTGATCGCCTCGCTATTGCCAGAGGAGGTCCTCTCTCGCCAATGGCAGGACCTGGCCGGGCAGGATGGCCTGCGCCTGATACTCCAGCTACCGGACGGACGGTTCACGTGGTGGTTTCTGCCGCGGAATGGGCAGGCCTATGTCCTGCACGCCGTCACCGATTCCGGGTTGGGGTCCCTGGATCAGATGGTCGAGACGTTCACCTTTGTGGACAGGCCCTAACAGACGCAGGAGCACGCATGCCCTACACGATTCTAGTGGTAGACGATGAGCAGCAGATCGTGCGGCTGGTGCGAGCCTACCTGGAGGACGCCGGCTACCGCGTCGTGGTCGCCCGCGATGGTCAGGAAGCGCTCTACGTCGCCCGGCACGAAAAACCTGACCTGGTTGTCCTCGACTTGATGATGCCGGGAATGGACGGCTGGGATTTTATCCGCCGCTACCGGCAGGGGCGGGACACCCCGGTCATCATGCTCACCGCCCGCATCGAGGAAGCAGACCAGGTGCTCGGGCTGGAGTTGGGGGCCGACGATTACGTCACCAAGCCCTTCAGCCCCCGTACCCTGGTGGCCCGGGTGCGGGCCGTGCTCCGCCGGGCGCATGGGGAGACCACGCCGCCGGCCGTGCTGCGCGGCGGCAGCATCACCCTCGATCGGGAGACTCGCACCGTCACTGTCGCGGGCCAGGCCGTGGACCTGACGCCCACCGAGTTCACCCTGCTGGACGTGTTGATGACGACCCCCGGTCGTCCCTTCACCCGGGCTGCGCTCCTGGACCTGGTCCTGGGAGACGAAGCGGACGTGTTCGAGCGCACCATAGACGTGCACGTCAAGAATCTGCGCCACAAGATCGAGCCGGACCCGGCCCATCCCCGCCACGTCGTCACCGTGCGGGGCGTGGGGTACAAGTTTGACGCCGAGGAGGACTGAGATTCGATGCACGGCAGCCTGTTCTGGAAACTGGTCGCGGCCTTTGGCGTGGTCATCATGGTCGGCGTGGGGGGCGCGCTGCTGCTGGCCGGGTTGACCACCGAGGCCGAATTCCGGCGGTACGCCCACGGCAGTAACGCGATCCAGTGGGAGGAGACGGTGGCCGAATTGGCGGCCTACTATGCCGCCCACGGGAGTTGGGACGGCGTCGAGGCCGCACAGCCGGGGAGCCGGGGGCAGGGTCAGGGCCGCGGGGCCGGCGGCGGAGGAAGCGGCCCCCCACTGCGCCTGGCCGACGCCGATGGGCGCGTCCAGTTCAGCCGCCCCGATTCCGGGAATGAGGTAGGCAGGACAGTCGGCGCGACCGAGCTGGAAGCAGGCTGGCCCATCCTCGTGGACGGCCGGCGGGTCGGCACTCTATTGCCCGGCGGCGAGGGGCTGACGGCGGAACAGCAGGACTTTTTGACCCGTACACGGTGGGCGCTGGCCCTCTCCGGCGGCGGCGCGTTGGTGGTCGCGTTGGTGCTGGGTGGGCTGCTCGCCCGGGGGATCGCCCGGCCATTGGGACGGCTCGCCGCGGCCAGTCAGGCCGTCGCGGGGGGCGACCTGACCGTCCGGGTGCCCATCGCCTCACGGGACGAGATCGGGCGGCTGTCCGCGGCGTTCAACCGCATGGCCGCCGACCTGGAGCAAGCCGAGGAGGCGCGCCGTCAACAGGCCGCCGACATCGCCCACGAGCTGCGCACTCCTCTGACCGTGGTGCAGGGGCACCTGGAGGCCTTTGCCGACGGTGTCTTTCCGGCCGATCTCGAACATCTGAACCCGGCGCTGGAGCAGGTCCAACTGCTGGGTCGACTGGTGGAGGACTTGCGCACCCTCAGCCTGGCCGACGCTGGTCGCTTGACGCTGACCGCCGTGTTCACCGATGTGAGAGAGTGGGTCGAGCGCACCGTGGCCGGTTTTCATTCCGCCGCCGCCGCGCGGGGGGTTGGACTGGCGGTCGAGGGGAGTGAGGGGCTGGATGCCCGCTGGGTGGAGATGGATGTGGAACGCATGACCCAGGTGCTCGGCAATCTCTTGGATAACGGCCTGCGTCACACCCCACCGGGAGGGCGGATCACGGTAGCCTTGGCTCTGCAAAAGGGCGCGGTCGTGGTCTCCGTCACCGATGGCGGGCCGGGCGTGCCGACCGAGCATCTGGCTCATCTCTTTGAGCGGTTCTGGCGCGGCGATCCCTCCCGGTCGCGGCGTACAGGAGGGAGCGGCCTGGGATTGGCCATCGCGCAGCGGATCGTGGAGGCGCACGGAGGCCGTATGTGGGCCGAGAACGCGCCCCCCGATGGACTGCGGGTCAGTTTTTCCCTGCCGACAAGCCCGTCGAGCCGCTGAATTCTCGGCCGAAAACCCTACATGCCATCCCCATGGTGCAGGGGCCACTCTTCTACGGCTTCCATCCCATCCCAGCATATACGATGGCCCGCTCTGGCTGGTCGAATAAGATGTCGTCCGGCCCCTCCGGTCGCCACTGGGGTGAATAGACCACCCCTGGCTCCACCAGTTCCAATCCGTCAAAGAACTGGAGGATTTGGTCTCGGGTCCGCATGGCCGTGGGAATGGATTGGTTGGCATAGAGTTGCTGCATCTGTTTGAGGATCTCGGCCGGTGCGTTTTCCAACGTCATGTGCGAGATGGCGACGTAGCTGCCCGGCGCCAGCCCGTCCCGAACGGCGCGGACCACCTGGTAGGCCTTGTCGTCGGTGGCGATAAAGTGGAGCACTGCCAGAAACAGCGCGGCGATGGGCCGGTCAAAATCCAGGAACTCGCGCACCCGCAAATCCTCGATGATCTGATCCGCCTTGCTGACGTCCGCTGAGAGATAGATGGCGTTGGGGTTGTCTGCCAGGATGATCTGTCCGTGGGTCACGGCGACCGGGTCGACGTCGGTGTACACCACGCGCACTGCGGGATTGATGGCCTGGGCCGTCTCGTGGACGTTGCCGAGGGTCGGCAGGCCGGAACCAAAGTCGAGGAATTGTTCGATCCCCTCTTCGACCAGGAATCGGACCATGCGGCGCAACAGCGCCCGCGCGACGTAGGTCGCTGGCACCGTGTCCTCGTAGACCGCTTTCACTTGCTCCCCCACTATGCGGTCGGCCTCAAAGTTGTGGTAGCCGCCCAGCCAGTAATCGTAAATCCGGGCTGGGCTGGGCTTGTCCAGCGCGACGCCATCGGGTATCCAAGTACCTCGCAGTTCCATTTTTTGTCCTTTCGACGCTATGAACTATGGCGATCTATTGAAACTCTCCTAGACCCTCGCTCAGCGGACCTGGCCGTGAATTGGCGCTCAATCGGCCGAGACGATCGGCAGGCGGATGAAGAAGGTGTTACCTCCACCGGGCCGTTCCTCAACCCTGATCTCTCCGCCGTGCAGTACCACAATTTCCCTCACAATCATCAACCGCAGCCCGGTCTCGCGCACCCGCACCGACCGCGGCTCGATCTCACGAAAGAGCCGCTGAAAGATATGCCGCCGGTCTTCCGGCGGAATACTCTCCGCCGTGTCCGATACCGTGACCGTCGCCCACTGCCGGTCCTCGCTTTCCATCTGCCCGGCATAGATTTCGACGCGCCCTCCCTCTGGCGTGTAGTATATCCCACTCTCCAGCAAAAAGTGCAGCGCGCGAGTCATCTGGTCTGGATCCAGCGCCACGACCGGGCTGGGCCGGGCCAGCCGGTGTTCCAGCGTCACTCCGCTGCTCTGGGCCTGGTGTCGGTGAGCGGCCGCGACCGCAACGACCAGATCGTCAATGGCCGTTGAACGATATGCCATCTCCAGGCGACCAGCGTATATGTGGGAGAGTTGGCGGATCTCGCCCAACAGCCGGGCCAAGTGATCCGCCTCCTCTACCAACTGGCTCAGATACCGGCCTCGCTTGACCGGGTCGTCCGGTGCTGCCTGCTGTGCCAGGTACGCATAGGTTTTGATGACCGAGATGGGTTGACTCAACTCGTCGGAGGCGTTGTTAAAGAACAGGATTTTCATACGCTCCAGCGCTTTGAACTCGCTGACATCGCTGATGGATACGACGGCCCTGGCGCCCTCCCAACCTGGTTCCGCGATGGGAGCAGCCTTTAGCTCCAGGTCGAGGTTCGTCAATTCCAGCATGCGCCGGGGTTTGGCCTTGGTCTGCTGGGACAGGTCTCTTACCGCGTTCTGTAATTCGGCCGCGTCCCCCGGCCTCAGAGCCTGAGTGAGCCAGGCCTGGGCCACCGGGTTTGTCTGGATGATGTCTCCCTGGCCATCGGTGACGACGATCCCATCGGAAGCGCTGTTGAGGATCGCTTCGACGCGGGCATATTGAGCTTCGAGCTGGGCCGTGCGCTCCTGGACTCGCTGCTCCAACTGGACCGCGTGCTGTTGCACCTGGCGGTGCAGTTGGGCGTTTTCGATGGCGTTGGCGGCCACGGCGGCCAGAGATTCCATTAGCGTCAGGTCGGGGGATCGAAAACGATTCACCTCCGTGTCGATCGCCTGGAGCACGCCGATGACCCGCTCCTTGGACCGCAATGGGACGGCGAGGATGGAGAGCAGGGGCAGGCCGGTGGTTCGAGAGACCTCGGCAGAATACTGCTGGCTGAGCCGCGTATCCGAGATCAACTGGCTCTCGCCGTGGGCCACGACCCAGCCAGCGATACCCTCACCGATGCTGAGCCGCCAGCCCCGCACGAGGTCCCGCTTGGGGCCGGTGGCTTGCTGGCAGACCAGCTCTCCGCTCTCGGAATCGAGCAGCCAGATGGAGCAAGCGGTCACGCCCAGCAGGTGACGGGTCTCTTCCAGGATGTTGATCAGAGTCTCATCCAGGTCGAGGGTGGCGATGAGGGCCTCGCTGGCTCGATTGAGCAGCGCCAACTCGTGGTTGCGCCGCTGCAGACTCCCCTCCGCTCGCTTGAGCGCGGTGATGTCGGTAAAGACGGCGATGGTGCCGACGAAACGGCCCTCCTCGAAAACCGGCGCGCCGCTGACCAGCACGGGCAAGTTATCCCCATCCTGGCAGACCAGTTCGAGCTCGTACCGGTCGGCCTGACCGCGCTCCCGCCGCTTGTCGGCTTCCTCGATGATGGGGTGGAATTCCGGGCGCACGATCTCTGTACTGTGGAGCCCCACCAGGTCCGCGCTGACGTGGCCGAGCATCTCTGCTGCCGCCGGATTGACAAAGGTCAGATATCCATCGCGGTCCGTCAGGACGATGCCCTCGGTCATATTCTGTACCACATTTTCGTTAAATTCTGAGCTGCTCAAGTTCTCGCTCTGTCCGTTGGTGATGGATAATCTCCTGCTCGAGCTGGGTGTTCGCCTGCATCAGGTCGGCAGTGCGCTTTTCGACCAGCTTTTCCAGGTGCACGTGATGCTGTTTCAACTCCTCGGCCGTGTGTTGTAACTGGGCGGTCAGTGCCTGGCGAATCTGCTCTTGTGCAGTCAGAACCATTGTCTGTACCTGGTGGGAGCATCCCACTGCCAACTCGCCCAGCAGCGCCGCGATGCGCGGCTGCCAGGCGACCACTTGTTCGGGCGACAGGTCCGCGGTCAGTTGACAGGCCAACACCTCCACCGTTCTGCCCACTTCGGGCTGGACGTATTGGAGGCGGGCCAGGGCTGCACCGATGGCGCGTGCTTCGTCCCTTGCGATCCAGCCTTCGAGTTCGAGGGGTGGATCACACAGCAGGTCAATCACCTGCTCCACCAGGTCAATCAGGCGTTGACGTACCTCTGTCGAACTGTGCGGCACACAGCCAGTGAGAGCGATGGCCTCGTGCCATCTCTGGGCGATCTCTACACGCCGGCTATGCCATATATGACGCAGATGTGACGGTTCTGTCAAGCACACCGATCTATTGTCCTATCCTCAAGCGCTGGTGGACGTCCAGTCTTGCGTGTGAATATCTTAGCTGATTTTTCCCCGTTTGGCAATAGGAATTATTGGCTATATCAGTTGAAAATCATCGTTCCAGCCGTGACCGGATTTCGCGGTGACCTGGCGCTCGAACCGCAGCCGTGATTTTTCCACCGTGATTTCCATCAGCAGCGGGGGCATCGGTCCTGGAACTTTGCGACAGGCACAACGTATTGTATAATGTTCCCATCGGTCCATCATTTGTAGGGTATTCAAGGAGGTGAGCAAATGAAAAAGGCATTCAGTTTTTTGCTTGGAGTGGTTTCCGGTGCGGTTATCGGCGCTGTAGCCGCGATCCTGTTGGCCCCCTATCCTGGTTCGGAACTGCAAGCACGAGTGCGCACCCGCATCCAGGAGTTGATTGAAGAGGGCCGGCGAGCAGCGGCCGAACGGCGCTCCGAATTGGAAGTGCAGCTTGAAAGCTTCAAGCGTGGGACATCCAGCGCCGAACCGTCAACCGTCAGGGAGCCTGCGCCACCCCAGTAGGTCGGATGTAATGGCCCCTTCCAAGGTGCCCCAAACCCTAAACCTTTAGGGGCTCTAGAGCAACTAGTTTGGGACGGCCGTCGAAATAGCCAGACGGTAATGGGCTGGCTGGGTAGCGGAGCGCGTCACTCCAGAGAGCAGGATCACGGCCTCGGACCACTCTTCGCTGCCCAGCGGCACTGCCCACTCGGCGGCTCCGTCCTCCCCCACGATCAGCCGCTCGACCTGAAACGAATGGTCTGCCCCGGTGAGAAGCAGGATCGCCAGGTAGCGCTGCTCCACCGGAAACCCACGGCGCACAAAGCCAGCCGGCTGCCAACCGTTATCCTCAGCCTCCCGAGCTTTTACATCGTCGGCGTACCCGATGCGGGGAATGGAGATATCGTCCAACAGGAACCCCACCCCAGTGATGGCTCCATCGGTCAGGTAGGAAAAGCGGATCCACACCTCGCTCCCGGCGTAGGGAGATAGATCAATGATCTCTTGAATCCAGATTGAAGAATCTCCGCCGCTCCGGCCGGTGTAGCTCTGATCCGGGGGAGGGAGCAGAGCCTGCCAGTGCCGGCCCTCGTCGGCGCTGATCTCGACAGTGGCATAGTCATAGTTCAGTTCGATGTCGTACCACGTCCAGTAGGTCATCGTCACTGGCTCGTTGTGGGCGACGCCCGACAGATCGAACTTCCGGACGAGGGTGGTCAGCGATTCGTCGGCTCGATTCGACCACCAGCAGGCCCGGCCGCTGGGGGATGTGATGCTCAATGGCAGGGTGGTCGTCACGCCGGTGAACTGGATGTGAAGGTCGTCGGTTCCTCGCAGCAGGATATAGTCCGCGCCAAAGGGTTGAACGGACGATTCCAACGTGACGGGATAGTGCTCATAGATGGCCGCCGGCGCGGGCGCGTCGAGGTTCAACGTGGTGTAGCTGTACCAGGAATTGTCTGTTTCCCCTGGCTGAGTGGGGGGCGCGTCCAGGTAATTGGCCACCAACCAGTCGGCGAACAGGTCCTCAAAGGTGAGGTCGGTCCCCAGGTCCGCCAGCACGGCGTCAAATCCGGCTGGGCCATCGAGAGGCTGCGATGTCAGGCGGCGCGTCCCTTCGTCGCCCCACCGCTCGTGAAAGTAGATGGTGAAAAGAGAAGCGGCTCCGCGATGGGCTGCCAGGTCTTGGGCTGTCTCACCCTCCTCCCAGGCCCAGGCCGTGAGAGAGGTATCGGGATGTGCTAGATAGGTTAGCACTGCCTGGTCCAGGTCAAAGCCGTTCCGTCGCACGGCCAATTCTGCCAGCCCTTCCTTCACCCAGCGGGCTTCGTTCCGGTCCTGGAACCATTGGATGAGGCGCTGGAACTGGCGCGCCAGCAGCGCATAGTAGGGTGGACTGGCGATGGGCAGGCGGTCCGTGGCGTGGACGACGATCAGTTCGGTCTGGTTGGAATAGGGGTTGATGGCGCGGGGAAACTCGTCGGTGCTGGATGTGTACCCCAACACATCTTCACCCAGGCCAGTGGCGTGCAGCACGTGGATCCGGGGATCGTTATCCACGCCGGGGGTCCACTCGGAACCAAAGGCCGTGCGGGTGGTGGAGTATATGCGGGTCTCAAAGTAATGGGCAGCCTCCGCCAGCGCCTGAACGTCGTGCCAGACATCCTCCTCCATCCACATGGCGACGTGCTCGGTCTGCACGCGCAGCCGGGCGGTGATCTGGCGGTGCGCTCCGGTGGGGCCGTCTATGACCCAGAAGGAGCGGATGGCGTTCGGCACCCGGCGTGGGGGTTCAGGGTTGACGATCTGGTAATCGAA
>DSDT01000321.1 GCA_011048615.1 Chloroflexota bacterium
ATGTGGCACGGACGGGGTGTGGCGTGGTCGTCGAGCGCGTCACGCCGGAAGGGGTGCTGACGGCGATTGCGAGGCTGAAGGAGCAGTACGACGACTTGCAGCGGGCGGCCCGGCGGGTGGGACAGCGGGATTTTGCGCTGGACGGGATGATCGCGTCGTTCGAGGCGGTGTATCGGCGCGTCGTGGAAGGGCAAGATGGGCAATCAGACTGGGAGCGTGCGCGGTGAAAGTCCTACACGTGGTCCAGGCGTACCATCCGGCGGTGGGCGGGTCGGAGTGGCTGATCAAAAACTTTTCCGAGCGTCTCGTCTCTGACCACGACAAAGTCACCGTATTCACCACCAACGTCTACAAGCCGGAGGCGTTCTGGCGCACCAAAGGGCCGCTGATGGAGCCCGGCGTCGAGCAGATCAACGGGGTGACGGTGCGCCGCTTTCGAGTGTTCAACGGTTTGCAACTGCTGCGCCGCTTACTGGCACAAGGATCCCACCGGTTGCGACTGCCCTACAACGATTGGCTGCGCACCATCCAGACCGGGCCCCTCATCTTTGATATGACGCGCGCGATTGCCGCCAGCGGGGCGGACGTGGTGCTGGCGACCGCCTTCCCGTTTCTCCACATGTACTATGCGCTGGCAGGCGCCAAACGGGCCGGAACCCCCGTCGTGTTACTGGGATCCATCCATGCCGCTGACGAGTGGGGCTACGAGCGGCGGATGATGTACCAGGCGATCGAACGGGCCGACGCCTACGTTGCGCTGACGGCTTTCGAGCGGGATTTTCTGATCGGGCGCGGCATTCCGGCAGCGCAGATCGCGGTGATCGGGGGCGGGGTAGATGTCGAGGAGTTTGAACGGGCCGACGGGATCGCGGTCCGGCGGCGGTACGGGTGGGGGGATGACCCAGTCGTGGGCGTCATGGCGCGCCAGTCTGAGCTCAAGCGGCTCGACATCCTGTTGCACGCGATGCCGCACGTCTGGGCCGTCTATCCCAACGCCCGTCTGCTGATCGCAGGAGCGCGGACGTCCTACTCACCCCAGCTTGCGCGCATCGTGGACGGACTGTCACCGGCACATCGCGCTCAGGTCACCATCGTCAGCGATTTCCAAGAGGACGAAAAGCCCGATCTGCTCGCGGCATGTGACCTGATCGCCCACCCCTCCGGCAACGAGTCCTTCGGGCTGGCGCTGATCGAGGCCTGGGCCTGCGGCAAACCGGTCATCGGTGCACGGGTTGGCTGCATCCCCTCCGTGGTAGACGAGGGTCAGGACGGCCTACTGGTCGAGTATCTCGACCCTCACGATCTGGGCCAGGCCATCCGGGCGCTGTTGAGTGATCCAGCCCGCCGGTCTGCGATGGGCGCGGCAGGCCGAGAGAAGGTGCGGCAGAACTACACCTGGGAGATTGTCACTAACCGGCTGCGGTCACTCTACCTCCAATTGGTGAGCCAGACCGTGGTCTGAGTCCGCGCCCTCATCTCGTCGCCTTCCTCACCGCTTCTGAATCAGCAGGTAGAACCGATTCGTCGTCGCACTGGCCTGCTCACGCAGCCGAATCGGGTGGAAGAGCGCGCGGGAAGTCACATCGGCGTAGACGCCTGCCAACCGCGCCAGCAGCCCGGTTCGGTGCGGCTGCCTGATCGTCCGCTCGAACTGTTTCCCCTGCCAGACGTAATCCCCGGCAAAGAAGCGCCGGACCCTCGCCGCCGGGAGGGTTTCCGCCCAATAGTCGATCTCGGCGCTGCCGGGCAGGCCGTACTGGACGTGTTCGGCGAGATAAGGATGCGGCGCGCCGTGCGCCGCGCGGTACAGCTCATCCAACCGGGCCTCGTAGGCGCTGTGCCCCGCGCTACCAAACGGCGCGGCGACGAGGACGTGGGACTGAGCCACACGCAGGCACTCTCGCAGAAACGACTCCCGGCGCTCTCCAGGGAGATGTTCCAGCGTGTCGATGCTGACCACAGCGGCGAAGGCGCCATCGGCAAAGGGGAGAGCCAGGCCGCTGCCCCACAGGCGGCCCGACCCATCCACGTTGACCGAGGTGACCGGCCACGGCAGGAAACGCGCCAACAATTCCGCCCGCCCGCCCACATCCAGCACGTGGGCGACGTCCAGATGCCCCAACGCCATCGTCAGCAGGCGGCTGGTGACGGCGTGCCGCTCGTACACGTCGTAGGGCATCAGCCGGGCCAGTAGCGCGGACAGGGTGGTCGAACTCACGTCCGGCCTCACGCTTGACGGAGCAGCAGCGGCAAAAAGATCCGCTCGGCTCCCCGACCGGGCGTCCCCAGGCTGACCTCGTCCACGAGCAGTTGCCCGCTCTCGCCCGCCGCGCCTGCCAGGTGGAACGCGATCTCTACGTCCTGGCCCTGGAACGCGCTCAAGTCCACCCAGGCGTGGGACCAATCTAGAGACGGGGTCAGTGGAAGGGACAGCCCGTGAGCCTGTCCCTCCACCCAGACCCAGGCTGACCCACCACCGCCGAGTCGGTACATCCACGAGAGCGTCGGTTCCGTCACCATCTCTGAAACAGCGACGGTCTGACTGATCGCGGCCTGCCAGGCGGCTGTGCCGCGGCCGCTCAACTCGGCTGCATAGTCGCCGGTATGGGCTGTGTCCGTCACGATCACGGTCCCCGAACCCGACGCGGACCAGCCGTTCAAACTGCCTTCCTCGAACTGCCCGTTCTGCACGCCATCGTCCAGGGGCGGCAGGTAAAAGTCCAGATCGCTCAACGTGCCCATCAGATGGCGCATCGGAGGCAAGGGGCCAAACCCAGAACGAGAGACGTCGAGCGCATAGGTGGTTGATTCCTCGTGGCACAGCAAGTAATTCCCTTGCGGGTCAGTCGCGGCGGACAAGGAAGTCAGTGGCGTTGCAGTGACGTGGGCCATAAAGACCGGCTGTTCCCGAACGGTGTAAACGGTCCCAGAGAAGCCGTACTGGGTCAGCCAGGTCTGTGCATCGAATACATCTTCCCCTTTCGTCTCCACGTTTCCGGCTACGTCGCGGGCCAGGGAGCGGAATTGGTAGATGGGGCCGGTAGCGCCACCGTACACGCCCGATGCGGCGGTGGTCCCCGACTGCCAGGTCGTCCACGGGCCGCTGCTCCCGGCGCGCACCTGGACGTTGTAGCTGTCCAGGCCGGAGCTGCCGTCACTGCCGCGCCAGGAGACAGCCGCCGAGAGCACGGCGCAGGCGGGGGCGCTGGCCTGGGAGACCGGCGGGACGGTGTCAATTTTCACGGGCCCAAAGTGGACAGTATCTTCCGCCAGCAAGCCAGCCCCGTTCACCGCCCGGATGTGAAAATACCAGTTTGCGCCATCGCTCAGGGTGCGTTGCAGCGAGCTGACGGCCGCATCGGCCCAAGCAGCCCCCTTGCCGAGGGATGTCGTGGCCGAGGTGTTCCAGGCATAGTAGTAGCCGGCGATGCCGCTCTCGTCGTCGCTGGCGCCGCTCCAATTCACCTGGACGGTGTCGTCGTTCGACCACAAGGCGGCTGTGTGACTGGGACTGCTGACGGTCGGGTTCTGCGGCGGGGTGGTGTCGAGGTTGAAAGCGACATTTCCGGTGCGGTGGGCGTCGTGATGGAACATCGGCCAGGGGCGGCTGACGCCGGCGCTGGTCGCCAGGTCCCAGATGTAGATGGCGAAACCGCCCATCACCGCCTCCAGTTTTCCATCGCTGTCCAGGTCTTCTACCAGTGGGGCGTTATACAGGAAACTTTGCACCTGGATCGTATCGTCGCTGCTCAACACGCCGTTGTGTTCGACCACAGCGACGCCCCAGGGGCCTGGCTGATCCTGTTTCAGCACCAGGATCTCGAGCTGTCCATCCCCATCATAGTCCACCAGGATGGGGGAATAAGGTTGGGTAAAGTTGCCGGGGGTCATTGGAAAGCCGGGGATAGCCGTCCCATTTCCACGCCAGGCGTATAGGGACGTGCAACTAGCCGGCGAGGTCTCGAACTCGCGTCCGCAGCCGATGACCACGTCTGGCAGGCCATCGCCGTCCAGGTCGCCCAGCGCGGGCGGGGCAACGACGTCGCCAGCCGTGGGCTTGGGCCAGCCATTTACCGGCGTGCCGTCGTGGTTCCAGGCGTACACCCATTTCCCGTCTCCGCCCTCGACGCTGGGGCCGCTGCCGACGACGACTTCCAAGTGGCCGTCGCCGTCGATGTCGCCCAGTGCGGGGGATGAGTAGATGTTGTTTTTGGTTTCCACCGGCCAGCCAGGCACGTTGGTGCTGTCGCCGTTGATCGCCCACACCGTGGCCTTGGAGTAATCGGGGGCCGGGCTGCCCTCCCCGCCCCAGGGCGGGCTGTTGGTACCGACCACGACTTCCACCAGCCCATCCCCGTCCAGATCGCCCAGCGCGGGGGAGGATAACCCACCCCGCAACAGGGCGTCACCGTTGTACCGATAGATCGGCCAGCCGTCCACCAACGCACCGTTGTGATGCCAGGCGTAGATACGCCGGTTCAGTGAGGATATGACCACCTCCAGATTGCCGTCGCCAGTCAAATCACCTAACGCCGGCGACCCCTCGATCCCGTCCCAACACCCGTCTGGATTTCGCATCCCGCTTCCTGACCCCAAATCGTCGGTGTTGGGCTGCGGCCAGCCGGGAACGGCCGAGAACGACCAGGGCGAGTCACTGTTGAACGTGTAGACGAGCACGCCGCCGTTGCGATGGTAGGCGGGACTGCCGCCGGTGGCGACGACGATCTCCAGACGCCCGTCGTTGTTCAGGTCGCCGATGGCTGCGGACGAACGGATGTCGCTCTTGTCCGTGGTTGTACAGGTGGACGGCGCGCCGGCGGCGTTGAGGTCGATCGCCGTCTGGCGGGACCAAGCCATAGACCAGGACGCGCCGTCATAAGCAACGACGTATAGGTAACCGTCTACCCCGCCGATGACGATCTCCTTGTAACCATTGCCGTTGAAATCGGCAGCGACGGCGCTGGACTGCACGATATAGTCCTGGGTCGCCACCGAGATCGGCGCGGCGGTGTAACTCGTTGGCGGCGGGAGAGGGGGCGCGGTTCTCCATCCGGTCCCGGTGATCAACAAGAGCAACAGATCAAAGACAGCATTCAATCGTCTTGTTTTCACTGCTAACTCACCTCCTTTTCGATATCTGGCGCTGTGTCGGGATCGTTGACGGTTTGTCGCGTTTCCAGCGATGCGATGCGCGCATCGAGTGTTTCGATCTGCCGCTGCTGGGCAGCAGAGAGTTGAAGTAGCTGGATGATGACCTCTCCATAGGTCTGGTTGACGACGGTTTGCCTTTCGGCCAGTATGTTGGTGTAAAACAACGCCAAGCCGTGCACAGCGATGCGCAGACGTTGTAACAGTCGCCCCACGAGCGGAATGGCGACCGGGCGCGCCTCCATCCCGATACCAAGGACCTCGCGCCGCATCACGTTTTCTATCTCGACTGTTTGCTCCGCCATCTCCGGCGCCGGTGGTGCAGACAGTATGTCTCGGTCAAGCGGGGAGAGGTCCACAGCGGTCTCGTGCGGGGCAAGTCCCATCCGGCGCAAGTCGAGCCGCAGGGATTGAACCGCCGCGGCCAACTCTTGTACCAGTACGATCAGCATATCGTTGATCTGGAGCAAGCGGGCGATGGGAGATCGGCTTTTTGGATGGGCAGTCTCCAATATCTCCTCCCGCGCCTGATTTTGATACCGCCGGACGGCCTGGATGGCCTGACCCAGATCGTCGTGGGAGACGGCGCTCTGAATCAATTCGAACTCGATGTCGCTCAACACGTCCCTGGCGCTCAGTTTCTGCTTCACGAATGGACCTCGCTAAAATCTCGTATGACCTGCCGATAGACGCGGGCGAAACGGCGCGCCATCTCCAGATACGTAAATTGATCCAATAGGCGCTGCCGGCCGGCCATTCCCATCTCGCGCAGCATCTGGGGCGACCGGAGCGTGGAGATGATCGCCTCAGCTAACGCAGCGGGGGCCTGCGGTTCGACCAGCAGGCCGGTGACGCCGTCCTCGATCACCTCTGGCACGCCGCCGCTGCGGCAACCGATGACCGGCTTGGCATAGTTCATCGCTTCCAGGTAGATCAATCCGAACGACTCGTACAGCGACGGCGCGACGAACAGGTCGCAGGATTGATAGAGGGTTTGCAGCGTCTCGTCGCTGACCCGTCCCAGGAATTCGACCGAGGACCCAAGTTGACCATATTGACGAGCGAAATAGGAGACGTAATCCGTCCCGGTGCGGGCCTGGAATCCATCGTGGCGGCTGTTGTCCTGCCCGGCGATCACGAACCTGACGTTGGGGAGCTGACCTACCACCCGGGGGATCGCCTCGAACAGGTCGAGGATGCCCTTGCGCTGCTCCAGCCGCCCGACGTAGAGAACGGTAAGGGCATCGGATTTCCTGCCTGGATCAAACGGACGGATGTCCTCATCCGGCGCGGGAACAATCCCATAAGGCACAAGGGTAAACCGATCAGCCGTCAGCGCCAGGTCGTAGACCCGTCGCACTGTATCCAGCGTCGCCTCGGTGTTAGGCAACAGATGCGCGGCGCGTTCGAGAAACATCTCCTCCATATCGCCCATCAGGCGCGCATCGTCGCTGCGATCGTCTTTGAGCGCAGCGATCTGACGATAGGCGGTGATGATGCGTACTACGACCGGGATGATTCCGCTGACCGCTGTCACCAGCCCCTCGGTCAACCAGATCGGCGAGTCCACGATTTGAACACCATCGTTGAGCGCCAACCGCCGGACTTTATCGCAAACGGCGTGGCTATAGTTCAAGGAGTGGTAAAGGCTGGGGAATTGACGGTAGCGATCGTAGCGACAGAGTTTGTAGGGAATGCGATGGACGTAGGCCCCATCGTAAAAACTGACCTGCTCCCTTTCACCGCGCGCGATGACGTGGACGGTATGGCCCAACTCGAACAACCCCTGGGCCATCAGGTGGGTCAGTCGGGCGATGCCGTCGAACTGCTGCGGCGGGTAGGTCGCGCTCAGGAGGCAGATGCACAACGGCGCGCCTTGCGCCGTCTCGCCAGAGGAGCGCGCGGGCTGACGACCGCTCACGGGATCTAGGGCTGGCTGCGATGGCACAGATCGGTGCGGAAAGGGCTGAATCGGCGGGGGGGAGGATTCCCGCGCCGCCAGCGCTGCGGCGCGGGGGATCGTCTGGCGGCGCCGCAACGTACCGCTCCAAGCGCCGTCCAGCGCGCCCCACACCTCGCCCATGCGCATTTTCCACAGTTGAGACACAGACAACTCGCCTTTCTCCCTCAATTCCCCATACCACATCCAATGACCGTGGACCAGGTGCAGGCAGCGCAGCGCGACCGCCGCGACGGGGTCGCCGGCCGCACGCCCGTTTTTGATGGTAAAGTAGACTCCCGACCGGGTCTGGAGCCACCACTTGGCCTGGTAGGAAAACGTCACCCGGTGACGGCTGGAGGCCGGGACGTGATACACGACCGCCTCTTTGACCGGGTGTATCACGTAACCGGCGTTGACCAGGCGGATCATCACATCCGCCTCCTCGGCGATGTAGACGAAGAACTCGTCGAAACCGCCAATGTCCAGCAGGGCCTCCCGGCGAAACGCCATATTCGTGCCCATCATCCGGGCAATCCATTGGTGCCCCCGTCCAGGCGGCGCGATATGCTCTAACCATGATGAACGGACGACCTCCTGCTCAAAGAGCGAGGATGTAAGCCCCAGGCGGTGCTGCACCATCGGCCTCTGGGGATGGGTCAAGTGGACGACGCCGCCGGTCGCGTCCAGGGATGGATCCGCGAACAGGCAGGCCAACTGCTCCAGCCACCGGCGGCATGGCACGGCGTCGTCGTCGATGTAGGCCACGACGTCGCCGCGCGCGTCGAGCAGCCCGATGTTGCGGGATTGGCTCAGGTTCGCCTCTGGGCAGCGCAGCACGCGCACGCGGCCCCCATATTCCGACAGCATCTCCAGCGTGTCGTCGTGGGTGGGCCCGACCACGACGACGACCTCGAAGTGGGGGTAGGACTGGTGCTCCAGCGCCCGCAGCAGTGTGCGCAGCGGCCCGGCGCGGTCGGTGGTGTTGACGATGAGGGAGAAGGTCAGATCAGCGATAGTTGCAGACCTCCGACAAGTTAGCGGGAGGGTTTACGCAGAGCAGCAATTCCCGTTTTAGCATCGCCGTCACACATTTGACGTTCGTAGTGGCGACTTTAGTCGCTTCTATTGCGCAAACAGCGACTAAAGTCGCTACTACGAACTCCATAACGGGAATTGC
>DSDT01000323.1 GCA_011048615.1 Chloroflexota bacterium
CCCATACCTTCCCATCCATGCTGACGGCGCAGACCTACCAGGTGGTGTTGACGGTGGCCAATCCCTGCTCAAGTCCTCTAGGCGTGTCGAAGGACGTGACGGTCCGGCTCCGGATGATCTACCTGCCGCTCGTGCTGCGGAACTCGTAGCGGGCGCAGGCGTTCAGGTGCGTCGCACCTGGAAATCCTGATTGCCCTCCCACGGGCTGCACGCCTGGGGGAGGGCAATGTTCAATCTAGAGGAGGCGGGTAGCGAGGAGCGACATGTGGCGCCGGATGGTAGGGGGGTGGGCCAGTGTGGCGGCTGCAGCGGTTGGGCTGGGGCTGCTGCGCTGGCTTTTCCCTGAACGGGCCATGACCGCCGTCGGTCCCCGGGCCTGGCTCGACGCGGGATTTGCGCTGGCGCTGCTGGGCCTGGTCCTGCTCGTCGCTCTGGGGCTGGGTCGCAAGGTCCGCCGGTGGATAGCGGTGGATGGGTTGACCGGCCTGGAGCGCGCGACGTTCGATCTGGCCGTGGGACTGGGCGGGCTAGGGTACGGCGTGCTGGCCCTAGGGTTGGTGGGGACGCTCCGTCCGGAGACGATTTCGCTCTGGCTGATCCTGGTTGGGGTGTGGACGGCGCGGGAGTGGAGCGAGGTCGTCATCGCTGGGACGGACCGCCTGACCGCGTTGGGGAGAGAGTGGCGGGGATTGGACTGGGGTTGGCGCGCGCTGATCCTCCTCGGAGGGGGAATCCTGGCCCTGACCCTGGTGCAAGCCCTGACGCCGCCTTGGGAATACGATGCCCTGCTGTACCATCTGGAGGGACCCCGGCAGTTCCTGCAGGCCGAGCGCATCCTGTTGCTGCCGGAGAACTGGCAGGCGAACGGCCCGTTCACCATCGAGATGCTTTTCGTCGTGGGGCTGGCCTGGGGCAGCGACCCGTTCGCCCGATTGACACACCTGCTCTATGCGGCCTTGCTGGTGCTGGCGACCTTTTCTTTTGGGCAGCGGTATCTCGGGCCGAAGGAGGGCTGGCTCGCGGCGGCGATTCTGGTGGGGATCCCCATCTTGCCCGTCTGGGCCAGTTGGGCCTATGCCGACGTCGCCTGGGCAGTGTACGAGTTCTTGGGCCTGTACGCCCTCGCGCTATGGTGGGAGAAAGGGGAACGCCGGTGGTTGGCCCTGGCTGGTGTGATGGTCGGGCTGGCGCTGGGCAGCAAGTACCTGGCGTTGGGGGGGGCGGCCGTCCTGGGAATGTGGGTGGTGTGGCGCAGCCGGGCGCAGGGGTGGAGGGCCATGCTGGGCCATGGACTTTTGTTCGGAGGTGTGGCGCTGCTGGTAGGTTGTCCCTGGTACCTCAAGAACTGGGCCTGGACCGGCAACCCGATCTATCCGCTCTTTTGGGGTGGGCCGGGCTGGACCACGGAGCAGGTGGGGTGGCACACCCTCTACCACCGCGGGTTTGGCACCGGGCAGACGGTGGGGGATTACGTGCTCCTGCCATGGAATCTGTACGCCCGCCGCGAACAGTTCGGCACCCTGGGCGGACGCATCGAGATGCCGAGCTTGCTGTTTCCCCTGGTACTGCTATACCCTGTGACGCGGCGGTCCTCCAGGCTGATGGACGGCGTGGCGTGGGTCACATTCGGTCGTTTTGGGATGTGGGCGGTCGGCTCCCAGCAGACTCGGTTTCTGCTCCCCCTCTTTCCGGCCCTCAGCCTGCTCACGGTCAGCGTGGTCTGGGGGCTGCTCCGTTCAGCGGGGCGCAGGTGGAAGAACGCGCTGGCGATAGGCCTGGCTGGCGGGATGCTGGTCACGACGCTTTTGTGGTCCCTCTTTACGTGGGCCGAAATCCAGCCCCTGCCGGTCGTCCTGGGTATAGAGTCGAAGGACGAGTTTCTCCGTCGCCGAGTGGATAATTACGCGGCGCTCCAATTTGTGCAAGAGACCCTCCCGCTCCACGGCCGGGTCATGATGATGTGGGATGCCCAGGGATACTATTGTGACGCGCGTTGCCTGCCGGACTCGACCCAAGCGCGATGGGCGCAGATGGCGTCGGCGGCGCGGGACGTCCCCTCCGTTGCGGCGGAACTGCGTTCCATGGGGGTGACTCACCTGCTCCTTTCCAGCGCCGACGCCGAGTTCATCGCGCAGCACGATCCCACAGGGCGGCATCGGTGGGCACTGAACTTTTTCCTGGACGAATTTCGTCCTGCCTGCACCGAGCAAGTCTATCGAGATGATTATGTGCACGTCTTTGAGCTTGTCTGTTCACGCTAGGAGGTGTCGGTGAGCACTCAACCCAGCAGCGGATGGCGAGAGCGGTGTCGGTTCATCCTGGTGCTCTTTGTGGCCCTGCGGCTGATGATGTTGGCGACCTTTCCGGCCGACAACCTGACGCTGTATGGCGACTACCCCTACTATTACGAGCTGGCCCGCTACTCGGAGCAGGGGTACCTGCCGTTCATCCATTACTGGTCCGAGCACCTGCCGGTCTTTCCGTTCCTTTCGGTGGGGGTCTACCAACTGGCGCAGATGTTGGGCGGGGGATATCACGTCTACGTCTACCTGCTGGGACTGGTCATGCTGGCAGTCGGCGCTGGGAACCTGGTGCTGCTGATGCGCCTGGCGCGCCGGCTGCGGGATGAGGAGACCGCCGAGCGCTTGGGATGGGTCTACAGCCTGCTGTTCGTGCCACTGATCAACACCTGGTGGACCTTTGACGAGCTCACGGCCTTTACCATCCTGCTGACGCTGGACTTGCTATTGAGCGGGCGCGAGAGGTGGTCGGCGGTGGCGATGGGGTTGGGGGGGATGACCAAGTTGGTGCCACTGTTGGTGTTCCCGGCCGTGATGCGCTCCCGTCCCTGGCGGTGCTGGATGGTCTATGGCGTGATCGCTGCGGCGGTGATGGTCGCTGTCGCCGCGCCCCTGTTGGTGGCCGGGGGTGAGATGGCCCGCGCCTCGTTTCTCTCGCCGGCCGGCCGGTCGTCGTGGGAGACGGTGTGGGCGCTGTTGGACGGCAACCTGCACACGGGACTGCTGGGATCGTCGGCCAACCACTTTGACCCGGCCACAGCGACGACGCCGGTGGGCCATCCGGCCCGGGTGCCCGAAGGGGTCAAGCTGGTCCTCTTTGGCCTGGTCTATGGGGTCGTTTTCTGGCAGGCGGATTGGCGGGAGAATCCGCGCCGCATCGTGACCCTGGTCTGCTTCACCCTGGTGCTGTTCTTCCTATGGTCCGAGGGCTGGAGCCCGCAATGGCAGACCTTTCTCTTCCCACTGCTGCTGTTGGTGCTGCCCCTGCGACGCAGCCTGCTGTTCATCCTGGCGTCCAGTTTCGTGAACCTGGCCGAGTGGCCGGTGCTGCTCTCGCGGGGCATGAACGACTGGCTGTATCTGACAGTGGGCGTGCGAACGGCGCTTTTCGTCCTCCTCCTGATTGACCTGGGAGGGCGGTTGGGGGCATCTCCGAGACGGGGGTCGGTGGCGGTGGAGCAGGGATGAGGGAGCGTGCGACATGAGCCAGCATCCGCGTCGTCGTGACCTGCTATTCCTCTTTGGTATCGCGCTGCTGACCCGGTTTCTGGTGGCAGTCCTGATCCCCCGGCCTGGCTACATGGATGCGGCATACTATGCCGGCGGCGCGCTGCGGCTGGCCCAGGGTGAGGGGTTCAGTGAGCCGTTCCTGTGGCATTATTTGGACGATCCAGCGGGGCTGCCCCGCCCCGGGTTCTTGTATTGGATGCCTTTGCCCGCCCTGTGGGCCGCTCCCGGCGCGCTGCTCTTCCCCAACTCGTTTCTGGCCCTGCAACTCCCGTTTGTGCTGACCTCGGCTTTACTGCCCCTGATGGCGTACAGCGTGGCCTGGGAGGTCATCGGGCAGCGGCGAGCGGCCTGGTGGACGGGGCTGCTGACCCTCTTTAGCGGGTTCTTTTTCCCGTTCTGGACGCTGCCCGAGACGTTTGCCCCGTTTGCTCTCTTTGGGGGCGGCGCCCTCTGGCTGGCAGGGCGAGGGGATAGGGAAGACGGCGTGAGCCGGTACGTGCTGACGGGGGCGTTGGTGGGCCTGGCCCATCTGACCCGCGCGGATGGAGTCGTGTTGCTGCCGGTGGTGGCTTTGGCGCCGCTGCTGCGCTCTAGGGCATGGTCAGCGGCGGAGCGGCTCCGTTTCGTCGTGGGGTGCTGGGCGCTCCTGGTCGGAGGATACCTGGTGGTGATGACCCCCTGGTTCGTGCGCAACGGGCTCGTCGCAGGGCAGCCTCTCCCCTCGGCCGGCGCCCAGACCCTCTGGCTGCGCGATTACGACGACCTGTTCTGCTATGGGTGTGACCTCTCGTTTCGTTCCTACCTGGCCTGGGGCTGGGAGGACATCCTGCGCTCCAAGCTGTACGCGCTGTGGACGAACTTTCAACATCTCGTGGCGGAGGGGGGGCAGATCTTTCTCTTCCCCTTGATCGTCGTCGGCCTCTATCAACTACGCCGCCAACTTGACGTGACCCTGTCTCTGATCTACCTCGTGCTTCTGTACGGTATTCATTCGCTGGCGTTCACATTTCCTGGCTGGCGGGGCAGTTTTTTCCATTCCAGCTCCGCGCTGCTGCCTTTTCTGAACGTGGCAGCGTGGGCGGGCCTGGATACGGCCGTCAGGTGGTTGGCGCGGCGGCGTAGCGGCTGGCGCGCGCGTCAGGCCCAGGCCGTGTTCGCCGTGGCTGCGTTGATGGGCGCTGTGACGCTCAGCCTGTACGTGTCGGTGGGCAAGCTGCCGGCCTGGCAGGAGGCGGACGCAGTTTATGGAGAGATTGGGGCATGGCTGGTGGCACCGGATGAGGTGGATGGTGGCCCGGTCGTCATGGTTGGCAATCCGCCCGGTTTCTATTATCATGCGAGAATGCTCTCGGTGGTCTTGCCCAGCGGTGACGTGGCGACGCTGCTGGCGGCGGCCGACCGGTATGGCGTCTCTTACGTGGTGCTGGATCAGAACAGGCCCGCCGGTCTGGCTCAGATGTACACCAGTGCAGAAGCGGTGGGCCTCGACCTGGTGGCGACGTTCGATGCGGGGCGGGTTCAACTCTACCGCCGGGTGGGGGTATCTCAGTCTGGAGAGGAATAGAGGGAGGGCATCGCTTGGCCGATAGGAAACGGGACGGGACCGAAAAACGCCGCCCCAGCCCAGGAATGCTGGCGCTGGGGATAAGCTGCCTGATCATAGTTCTGGTCTACCTGGCCCACGGCTGCGACCCGTTGGCGTTCGTCATCGTGGGGCGCAAGTTCGACCTGAACGATCCGGCCGGGAACGTGGGGTACGATGGTCAGTTCGCTTATTACATCGCCCGTGACCCGTTGGGTGCACCCGCTCACCTGGACGATCCGCCCTACCGGTATCAACGGCTCCTCTACCCGCTGCTGGCCCGACTGCTGGCGCTGGGACGTCCTGCCTGGGTGCCCTGGACGCTGCTGGGGATCAACATCGTTTCCGTCAGCTTGAGCGCCGAACTATTGGGGCGTATGTTGGGCCGGCGGGGACTCGATCCCTACCTGGCCATGCTGCTTCCCCTCTGGCTGGGACAGATCTTTGCCCTGCGGGCTGACCTGAACGAGCCTTTGTGTTACTTGCTGGTCATTGGGGCGCTGTGGTATGACGAGGGCCGTCAGGATATACTCTCTGCCCTGGCGCTGGCGGCCGGCGCGCTGACGAAAGAGACCGCGCTGCTGTTTCTGCCGGCCGTGGTCATCGTGATGGCGGTGCGCAAAGAGTGGATGCGGGCGTTGCGATATAGCTTCATCACGCTGCTGCCGTATGCCGCTCTTCAGATCGGGCTGTACGTCTGGTTGGGGGGGTGGGGATTCGTCGGCAAGGGAGCCGGCTTCGAGTGGCTGCCCTTCTACGGTCTGGCGGTCAGCGGACTGCCGGCGGCGCGGATCTTACTGCTGGTGGTGTTTGCGCTGCCGGTGGCGGTGTTGTTGGTCCTGGCAGCGCGTCAACTGTTGCGGACGCCTCAATCAGTCCACGCGTGGGCCTTGCTGATCAATTGCCTGTTCATCGTGTTTCTGACCCGCGTCTCTGCCATTGACGTGTTGGCCGTCTTCCGTTTGGCGACGGGCGTCGTGATTGCAGGGCTGCTCTTTTGTGCTGCCCATCGGAGACGGCGGTTGGCCCGCGCCCTGGTGGCGATCTGGCTGCCGCCGTCTATGATTGCAGCCATGATTCCGGGCTTTTTGTTGTGAGCTGGTAACAAGGGACGACGCACTTGTTCACACCATGGATAAAGTGCGTCGCACCCGAGCAGTTACGTGAACTATGATCTTTCACAGTTGCGCTTCTGGTACATCGTGTGGTATACTTGGGGGCGGTTGACCATCTGAATGCGTTGGGGGCAACTATGGCAGATATAATCAAAGTGGTAATCGTTGATGACCATCCGGTTTTCCGCCAGGGATTACGGAATATCCTGGATGTGCATCCAGACATCGCTGTGATCGGCGAGGCGACTGATGGGACCGAAGCGATTGAGGTGGTCCAGGAATTGCTTCCGGACGTGGTGGTGATGGATATCAACCTGCCCACCCTCAATGGCTTGCAGGCCACGCGTCAGCTCAAGTCCTTGTGCCCTGACATCAATGTCATTATGCTCACTGCATACGACGATGAGGAGCAGGTTTACCACGCTATTCGCTCTGGGGCGTCGGCGTATTATTCCAAGGACGTCAGTCCAGAGCGATTGGTGGGGGTCATACGGCACGTGAGGGCGGGGAACTATGTCATCGGTGCAGCGGTGTTGGACGAGGATGGCATCGGTGATTGGCTTCTGGAAGAGTTCCGTCGGTTTGGCGGCGGTCTATTTTACGAGGACGATCAATTTTTTGCCCCGCTGTCTCCCCGCGAGATGGAAATTCTGGAATTGGTCATCCAGGGGATGAGCAATAGAGAGATTGCTTACAACCTGGGAATCAGCCACCAGACGGTCAAAAATCACATGACATCCATCCTGAGCAAGCTGGGGGTGGCTGATCGAACGCAAGCGGCGGTCTACGCCCTGCGCCATGGATGGGTGCCCCTGCGGGAGTAAATTGGCGAGGTCTATGGCGACATAGGAGCGAGATGATGGCGGTTTCAACCGAAGCGGAGAGCGATGTATTCAGTCTGTTTTTGGAAGAGTGCACGCGAGAGCACGAGCAGGCACAGCGCGAGCTGAAAGAGATTGACCTGTTGATTCAGCAAACGACCTCCGAGGTAGAACGGTTGGCACAGCGTAACACACAAGTGACCAACCGCCTGCGGCAGATCGAGGCGACGCTCGACACTGTGCCTCGCGAGGACATTCGGGAATCGTATACGGCTGTTCTTGATACGCAGCAGCGGCTCTTTACGATGCGGGGACAGCTGGAAAAGCTCCAGAGCAACCAGCGCAGTATGACGCGCTATCTGGACATGCTCCGCAACGTGTTGGAAATTGCCAGCCAGGCCGAGCACGAGCCTCGGGCTGCTGAGGAGACAGAACCCTCTCAACCTCTCGTCGTGCGGATCATCGAGGCCCAGGAGCGGGAGCGGTTACGACTGAGCCGCCAGATTCACGATGGCCCGGCCCAATCTCTGACGAATCTGATTCTCCAGGCCGAGATATGCGAGCGGTTGTTCGAGAAGGATCCCGATAGAGCGCGGGCCGAGTTGGCCAATCTCCGAAACGCTGTAGCGGGAACCTTTCAAAAAGTCAAGGGCTTTATCCTCAGCCTGCGCCCGATGATGCTGGATGATCTGGGGGTCGTTCCTACGATGCGCCGGTACGTAGATAATTTCTCCGACAACACCGGAATTGCCACTCAACTGACTATCACTGGCAAGGAGCGGCGGCTGGCGTCGCACAAAGAAGTGACCATCTTTCGTCTCGTCCAGGAACTGCTCGACAATGCGGTCGAGCACGGGCATGCCAGTAACGTTCAGATTAGTCTGGACCTGGGGGAGGAGATAGCCCGCGTGTCGGTCGAAGACAATGGGAGTGGGTTCGAGATTTCCGATGCACTTATCTCGCCGGATGCAGACCGGCTGGGATTGGCGACGATGCGGGAGCGAATCGAGATGCTGAACGGGCAGATTCACTTTGATAGCGGACTGGGACGAGGGACAAAGATCAGTTTCGATCTGCCAATTCTATGATGTGCGGTAACTGCTCAGGCTACCCACGCTTGGACACAGAGGACCTCGGAGGAGGCACAGAGATTCGCAGAGAATCAGCGAAAATCCTCTGTGCGCCTCTGTGAAATGCTCTGTGAAGCTCTGTGTAAC
>DSDT01000124.1 GCA_011048615.1 Chloroflexota bacterium
TGACCCCCGCCGTTGGCCCGGCGACGCTCACCCCGGCCGGCGGCACGCTGACCGTGACCCGGTGCGTCGCCGTCACCGCGCCTCCCCCGTTCGCCGCCGTCACGGTGATCCCCTTGACCCCCGACTCAGTCCACGTCCACGCCACGGCGTGGCTCACGTCGTTCACCGATGCAGTTACCTCGCTCTGACCCGTTGCCCGCCAGGTGTAGGTGACCGGCAGTGTGGTCGTCGGCGGCGCGACCGTGGCCGTAAAAGTGTACAGCTCGTTGACGACCCCCGCCTTCGGCCCGGCGACGTCCACACCCGAAAGGGGAACGTGGGTAAAGAGCCGATAGAACCCGGCCACCATCGGCGGGGCGCTGGCCGGCGTCCCCTGCGCCACCACCAGGCCGCAATCGGGGGCCTCCCGGTCGGTGCTGATGGTGATCCGCGCCGTGACAGTGACGGACTGGCCGTCCGCCAGCGTGGCCGTCGGCGGCGTGAGACTGGCTGGCCAGCCCTGGGCCGAAAGATGCGTCAGGGTGAAGGTATCGGCGGCGCCGGTTCGATTCGTCAGCGTGTAGATGAGGGTGACCGCCCGCCCCACCCCGCCCGCCACGGTCTGTGTCGGCGGGGCCATCGCCAGGCCGCCGACCAGCTCCAGCGTGGCGGTCGCGCTCCCTCCGTCCACGTCGAGAGCAGAGGCCGTCACCGTGGTCGGGGAGCCGTAATCGAGCTGCCGGAAAGCCATCGTCACCCGGTAGCCGTCGGCCTGATCGAGAGCGGTCGGAATGAGGCATACATCCCCCCCCTCCACCTGCGCCAGGGGATCGTTCAGGGCGGCGGTGCTGACCGCGGCGGCGTTGAGGGCCTCGAAATCGAGGGTCCGGCTGGCGCTGACGGTGCCCGTCACGACGACACTCACGGCGCTCAGGTCTGGCTCGGTGTAGGGGCTGGTCACCTGGACCAGGGCTGTCATCCCGGTGCTATCGGTATACACGCCCGCCAGCGCCACGGTGGGAGAGACCGCGTTGGTCCAGGGCAGAAACGGTGTGCGCAGCGGGTGAATCGCCGCCCGCTCTGTGACTGTGAGGCCATCGTGTACTTCAAAGTGCAGGTAGGCGGGCGAACCATCGCCGTCACTCCCCACCCAACCGATGACCTCTCCCGGCGTGATCTGGAGGCCGGTGGTGATGCCCGCCGCCACGCCCGACAGGTGATCGTAGCGGGTCTGGCCGTCTATGGCGGCGTGGGTCAGGTGGACGAAGCAGGCAGCCGTGCCGGCGCAATCGTCGTTCAAGGACTGCACCGTGCCGGTCGTGACGGCATGGACGGGCACGCCATCGGCGGCACACCAATCCACGCCCAAGTGGAAGGTGTAGCGGCTGCGCACGCCGTCGGTCAGCAGCCGGGGGCCAAAGGTATCGCAGATGTCCAGCGTAGAGGTCAGGGGGTACGTAAAGACAGCCGGCGTGCCCAGGTAGAGCCGGGCCGATGGCGGAGCCGCCGCAGCCGATGGACGAGGCGTCACGGCCGATACGTCGCGGGCCAACCACAGCAAGCAGGCCATGATCCCCAGCACTGCTAAACTCGACGAGCATATCAGCGCCCACGCTCTGGACCGGGAATATATGTATGGAGAATGGCGTTTCATGGCATCCCCTCACTCAACACAGCGCCAATCGAGACCCCGCCCCCTCCCGTATGTCACGCTATGACTCGATCACCAAGCAAGCTCAACCAGACGACTACAGAAACCGAAAACCGGTCGTCCGTTTAGCCATGGTATCACACGTACGTTCATACAACGTCAAAAACAGGTGAAACATTTACTGGAATTTGGCAGCAGGAAGCAGGAAGCAGGAGGCGAGCCTTACGGCGGCGGCTCGGTGGGGTCCACGACTGGTGGTTCGGTGGGCGTCGGCTGTCCACCGGATGGGGTCGGCTTGCTTTCTCCCCCCCCCCCGATGAACCGATGGGGTCAAACCAAAAGTGCCACTCCTCGCCGGAGCGAGCCACGACGTTCTCACCCTGAACCACGAGGACCTGCCAGCGATACTCGCCATACCGCTCGGCCGGCAGCCCGCTCGTCCAGGTCGAGTCCCGCAGATCGGGGCTCTGTATCGTGTACCCCGTGGCGACGTGACGCAGCATCACGCGGAACGCCTGGTTGGCTCTCAGAATGCCCGTCCACTCCAGCGTGACCTGGTTAACCTTGGAGATATCCGCTCCCGGAGCCGGGCTGGAAAGTTGCGGCTGCACCACTCCGGGCGTAGGCGATGGCGCCCTACTGGTCGGGACAGGCGTTGACGTGGCTGTCCAGGTAGGCATAGGCGTGGATGTGGTCGTCGGTGTCGGCGCCACGGTCCTGGGAACAGACGCAGGCGGCATGGTCGTCTGCTCGGTCGGCAGAGGGAGCGTCGTCGGGGAGGATGGAGGAAGCGCCGTAGAAGTAGGGGAGAGAGCCTCAGTCGCGGCTGGCGTCGCCGTCGGGGGTCTCGCCGGCAGACGGATCAATCCCTGGGAGCGGAGCACGACCAGCGCGACCACCAGCAGAACAAACGCTGCACCGGCCGCCACCGTCTCCCGCTGGTGATATTTGATCCACAGCCGCGCCTCTGCCTCGCGAATTCGCCAGCGCAGCGTCTCTGCCAGCGCGGGCGAAATGCGCAGGGCCTTCTGCCACCACTCTAGAGCGTTCTGCCATCGTCGCGCCTTCCGTTCCTCGTGTCCCAGGGCTACGTACACACGAGTCAGGGCCAGGATACTGGGAAATACCTCGGCCTGAGCCGGGATGGCCTGCAACTGTTCCATCGCTCGCGGCAGATCACCGCGGTCCCACAGTTCGATCCCCAATCGGGCCCGGGCTTCGGCCTCGGCATCCAGGTTGGCCTGTGCGGACCGGACGTACCGTCCTTCTTGGAGAAGTTGATAGTAGACGTCCGCCAGAGTTTGACGGACCTCTACCAACTGTTCATAGCGAGGATCAATGCGCTCCAACTGGGCGACGGCAGCGGCGCGATCCACTTCCAGCAGCGCCTCCGCCCAGTGATACCGGGCATCGTTCAACGTCTGGTACGTGCGGCCTGAACGATGGTAGCGGTCAATCTCGACGACGCGCTCCAGCCACTCGACCTGTTGTCCCCAGTCAGTGAAAATATCCCGCCGTGTACCATTCCGGAAGGCCAAGGCCGCGCACCGATCAGCGACATCTTCATAGGCCGGGTCCAGCCGATACAGCTCGTAAAGCAGATAATATGCCCGGCCCGAATCTTCCCCCTCCAGTTCCCTACCCCAGGTATATAACACTGACTTGATGACGTCAATGACCAGCCGTCCATCAGAACCCTCGTACGTTGGGGCAAAAGACTCTGCCAGCCGAATGGCCTCTACCCAATTCTCCTGCTCCACCAACACCAGCAGATGGGCGTACCGCCGTTCGAGTTGCTGCTCCGAGCGGGCCTGTGCCAGTCGAGCCTCGACGTCTAAAAAGTCCGGATCGTACTGGGTCAAGAGCTCTAAGACGTTAATTGCGGCATCCCAATGCTGATCGGACAGGTGCAGCATCGCCTGGGCATACCACTGCCCCAGCTTGAGTTGACGGTATCGGTCTCCCAGCTCATCAGCAGGCTCAGCCCACTCCTCATACGGATGATAAAATTCCAGACCTCGCTCAAAGGCCGTCAGAGCCACCTGCCACTCGGCGGTCGCCACGTATTCCTGGCCCTGATTGAGGTATTGCTCGATCTTTTCCACGGCATCGGGACCGCTCGGGATCGAAACCCCTTCAGCCTCGATCTGACGGATAACCGCCTGTCTCCTTCGTTGTCTGGCTTCGACCTCCTCAATCCTTAACCGGTCTCCGGCCTGACGATAGGCCATCAGGGCGGCGGATAGATCGCGCCGGGCCAGTGCCCGATCACCACGGTGCACATGGATGGATGTGACGATCTCGCGGGCGGTCTGTTCGGCCGGAAAGACCTCCAGCGCGCGCTGACAGGCCGCCAGCGCCCCGTCCTCGTCCCCTTGCTCCTGGAACGAACGGGCCTGGGCCACCAAAGCCCACGCTAGCGGAAGATAGACCTGCCCCGGAGCGACCTGGTAGGCCAGTTCCAACTCGGTCACCGCTTGATCGGTCTGACCACACTCGGATAACACGGCAGCTCGCTTGAGGTAGACGTTGAACGGCTTTGTCTCCTGCTCCACTTTTGGCGAGGGGCCAGTCCCCCTTCGAATGAACAACATCGGTTCCCACCACGGTACATCTCCACCCAACTGCCGATAAAGGGAGTGGCGGGCCTCGGATACAGCGTACTCGATCGGCGCACCGCCCCCGTCCAGCCAGATGGTATAGACCTGACGGTAGAACCGAGTCGCCACGTCGGCATTCAGCGGATGCCGGGCTGTCATCACCGCCGGCAGCCCCCGAGCGACCAGTTGTCTTGCGACGGTGTGAAACGAGCCGCGGACCCGGTCGTCGCCCCCAGAGCGAGCCTGCAACGTCACGACGCGCACACCGTTATATGCCAGGAGATTAGCGAGTTTGGGGAGATGCGAGTCGTAGCTCTCCCCATCGTTCTCCTGGATGGAGAGGAGGCGAGCGTCTCCGACCACGTGCACGACGTCATAGGGATAGGCAGTGTGAACCAGGCGCCGATACCAGGCGGCATAGTCGGCGTCGGTTTTTCCAGACAGGGGAAAGAATTCCAGCAGCAGGCGCTTTGACTCGACCAGTTCGGCCAATGCCTCGTCCCACCCACGACGCACGGCATCCATGTCGTCGGGAGAGGCAACGATCAACATTCTGAGCGGCACCGTAATCAGCCGCTCTTGAACGGTTCCACCGTGGTGAAGAGAACGCACGATGGGCGTCAACGTATCGAGGGCCAGAAACTCGATGATGGGGGCCGTGCGAGCACAGAGCAGTTCGAGCGGGACATCATCCAACTCGCCCGGGGGCAAGCTAAAGCGCAGGCGCAGCCCGGTCTCGGGGCGGCGGCGAGTGCGGTTCAGACGAGCGTTCCAATGGCTGACGATCTCGCCAGAGAGAAGGGTGTCGAACAATTGATTTCCCAGGTCCGCTAGCTCGAACTCGCTCTTATCGTCCTGGCGTGTTTCGAGCCAGACAGCACGCTCGCTGGGAATAGTAATAGGCACGAGTTGTACCGTCGCGTGGTCGCTGGGAATACTGCCCAGGGCGACGTACAACCGTCCGTGCTTACTGGTGACGAGGATGTCGAAATCCTCATAACGCTCGATCATAACACTCCGCCCATACGGTCTGGCGTCAGCTGCCGACGATCTCGGCGATCTTTCGGAGTATTGACGCCAGATGCTCGGCCACCTCGACAGAGCCTTGCTCCCGCGTCTCGGACTCGGTCTGTCGCATAAACTCGACCAATTGATCGGTCAGTAAATCACGATGGGTCTCCAACAGCTCCTCGATCTCTTGGTCGCTCTCCACTTCCATCAGGCGATTGAACAGTTGTAGATCAGGAGGCAGCGTCTCTTCCATCAACGACGACGCCAGGGCCGAAACTCTTTGCAGCGCCTGGACGGCCTTGGTATCACCCCGTGAGCGAGCTTCCTCCAGGTTGGACGTGAGTAAATTGAAAAAAGTCTGATCCAATTCGGCAAAGCGGCGGCGAGCCAACGCTTCAGGGTCGTCGCTCAACAACAGATCTTGGAGGAATTTCGAGCGCTCGGCGTACAACGCGCGCGTCTCCTGTTCGATCTGCTGCCGGACCTCGAGAATTTCGGCGCGCAGCGCAGCCAACTGCTCCCTTTCTCCGGCATCGGACGCCGAATCCACCCGAGACGTCAGCATTTGAAAGAAACGATAGTCCACCAGCGGCATACCAAATGCCACCAACAAAGTCCGGGTCTCCTCGTCGGGGGCCTGAACGAGCAGATCCAACAGCGTCTCACGGGTCGGTTCAGCCCGCAACGTCTCGAGCATCTCGTTCTGGGCTCTGATTCTCTGCCCCTGGCTGCTCCCCTCGAGCAACTTGGCGCGCACGTGCAACAGCCTCTGCAAGTCAGCGGCTTGCCCTGACATTTGGGCAAGTTCCACATTCATAGCCAACAATTGAAAAACACCGGCGTCAATGGTTTGATCGTTCTCCCTGATGATGGCCTCCAAAACCTCGTCAGAGGAGGCATCCAGCATCCGCCGCAGGAGGGCAGCCTTGGCTTTCTGCTCTTCGATCATCTCCGGAGTGATACCATCTACCTGCAAGATCTTGTTAGCCAGGTTTTCCATCGCTAGAAACAACTGCGGCTGGAACAAGTACCCCTTTCGCTCCTCCGGCGGTAGACTTTCCAGCGCCACGTTCGTCAGATCACCGATCGCTTTCTGACGCTCCATCTCGTCTCGTCCGGCCTCCATCGGCATATAGACCAACGCCAACTCGTTATCGGGGTCGAAATAAAGAAACGGCAGATTTAGCGCCCCTTGCACGCCACAGTGAGGGCAGTGGATGATGTTGATCAGCCCATTGAGGACCCGCATTTTGGCGCTGGGGTCCTCCACGACGTTCAAGACTCGCTCTATGGGGGTTGGGAATCGATTTTGGCAATTGGGACACGTAATCTGTGCCACGAACACTTGAGACATGGTTTTTCCTTTCAACTACAGGTTTGATTGACGTGGAATGGCAAAGGAGAAAGCAGCCCCCTCTCCCGACCGACTCTCGGCCCATATCCGACCGCCATGCGCTTCGACGATGGCCTTGGCCAGGTACAACCCCAGACCGGCCCCTGGCGTGCGCTGGTGACGTTCTTTCGTTCCCCGATAGAAACGCTCAAAGATCCGAGAAATCTCCTCAGAGGGGATGCCCACGCCCGGATCCGAAACCGTCAAGAGCACCTCATCGGGCCGCGCCACACCGCTGATGGTTATCGTACCACCGCCGGGAGAATACTTGAGCGCATTCGACACGAGATTGTTCAAGACCTGCTCCAACCGTCCCATATCACCGACGACCACCGGAAATCCGGACGGGAACTGGACCACGATATCGTGGCGTTCGGTCTGGGTGCGAAAGAGCCGCGCCACTCGCTCGCTCAGCACATCCAGCGCCACCTCGTCCATCTCCAACGGCAGTGCGCCCGCCTGCAAACGGGAAGCATCGAGCAGGTTGTCAATCAACTGATTGAGACGATCTGCCTCCTCGACGATGACCTCCAGGCTCTTCTGCATCGTCTCCTGATCCCAACAGGCGTCCTGGCGCATCAGCGTGTCGGCGTATCCCTTGATCAAAGCGACCGGGGTCTTGAGCTCGTGAGAGATCACGGAAATGAACACCGACTTGACCTCGTCCGCCTCCCGAAAGCGGGTCACGTCCCGCACATCGGCAATGACATTGACCAGATGATCGTCCTGGTCAAACAGCGGCGCGTAGGTGATGCCAACGCTGACGGTTCCACCGCCGCGGCGGCGCAGGTCCCCCTCGACGTAGAGAGGGTGAGCCGCCGGCAGGGGCCACCCCCCGGCGACCGCCGCACTCAGGTCCATATCCGTCTCCAGACGCACCCAATGGATGACCTCGTCGTGATAGCGGCCCAACGCCTCCGCCGCCGGCCAACGGCTCAACCGCGTCAAGGCGCGGTTGAAGACCGTGATCCGCAAGGTCGGATCCAGGATCATCACGCCATCGGCCGAGTGCTCCAGAATGGCGTCGAGACGCCGCTTCTCGTGCGAGATGCGTTCGTAGAGCTGTGCATTGTGGACCGCGATAGCGGCCTGGTCGGCAAAGCTGGCCAGAATCTGGCGGTCGTTAGCGGTAAAACGGGTGCCATAGGCCCGAAACACGTACAACACGCCGATCAATTCCTGCTTGATGGACATGGGCAGCGCCACCACCTGTTGGAGGTGCAGTCCCAGCCTTCCGGCTACCAGTCCCAGTTTCTCTGCCAGAGCCGGGATGTGAAACCGATGCAAGTCCACGTCGTTGGGAATGTCGGTCAGCAGCGGCGCAAAGTACGGCATCAAGGCATGAGACAATCCATAACTCGCCCGCGCGGTGAAGCTTGCATCCGGCTCCCGCAGGGCAATGAGACCAGCCTGGCCCGCCAGTATCTTGGTGGCCGATTCCAACACCATCTGCAGCAACTCGTCCACATTGAGCTGCGCCGTGAGAGCGCGGCTGATCTCTAGCAGGTACTCCCGTTGTCGGACACGATAGTCGGTCAGCATGGGCATCCATCACAGGGCCTGAAAATTATATCA